>DATEPG010000073.1:0-40345 GCA_035273265.1 Polyangiaceae bacterium | reverse complement strand
GATGCCAGCGCGCCCGCGCTGGAGATCGGCGCCGAGTGCGCCGCACTGAACGGCCTGAGCGAGCGAGTGCTGTTCGAACGCGCCGACGCCGTCGAAGTCTTGAATCAGGCGGGACGCAAAGGCGGGTACGATCTGGTGATTTGTGATCCGCCCAAGCTTGCGCCGTCGCGCGCCGCCAAGGCGCGCGCGCTGGAGAACATGCGCAAGCTGGCCGCCAGCGGCTGCCGCGCCACGCGGCCCGGCGGGCTGCTCGTGGTCTGTTCCTGCTCGGCGGCGATCGGCCTGAATGAATTGACGCGCGCGGTGGCACTGGGCGCACGCGACGTGGGCGCACACGCCTTGGTCTTGGAGCGCTTCTTCCAAGGCCCCGACCACCCGGTGCCGGCGGCCTTCCCGGAAGGTCTCTATTTGTGTTCTTTGCTGGTCGAAGTCGTGCCCGGTTGAGCCATGTTGTCGATTAGCGCGCTCCCCAACTTGCTGCCGAACCACCTGCGTGGACTGTTGTTCGACCTCGACGACACCTTGCTCGATCACAGCCGCCTGAGTGAGGCCGCGTATTCCGCACTCTTCCGGCTGCGCGAAGCGGGCTTCGAGTGTTACGCGGTAACGGGCCGCCCCGCGGGTTGGGCCGCGGTGATCGTGAATCAATGGCCAATCCAAGGTGCAGTCGCCGAGAACGGCGCGATCGCCTTCTTCAAAGACGAGGGCGGCCTCTGCACCCTGGATCCGGTACCGGTACAGGAACGGCACAGACGACAAAAAGCTCTGGCCGCTCTGTGCCTCGATATTCAAAACGAATTTCCAGAACTCGTCCCCAGCGACGACGTAACCCTCCGCCGGACCGATTTCACGTTCGACATCGGCGAGCACCAACTCGTGCCGAAAGACCGAGTCGCGGCCCTGCGCACGTTCGCGGAATCGCGCGGAGCGATCACCCTCGCCTCCAGTGTGCACGTTCATATCAGCTTCGATCGCGCCGACAAGGCCTCGGGTGTGGTGCGCTTGATCCACACGCTCGCCGAACTCGACCCAAGCGCGATCCTGTCTAGATACGCTTTCATTGGCGACAGCGAAAACGACGCTAGCTGCTTTGCTGCATTCCGCCACAGCATCGGAGTGCGCAACTTGAGCGGTCGCCCGACGGTTGGTCCGCGCTTCATCACCACGGGCGAGCGCGGCAAAGGCTTCGTCGAAGCGGCGCAAGCACTGATCGAAGCCGGTGTCGGCACGAACCCGATCTGAACGCCTTCAATGAGCGGTCGTGGATGCGGCTTCTATCTGGGCATCGAGCTCGAGCAGCAACCCTTCCGCCTTCTCGGTCAAGAGGATCCGCCAGCCTTTGGAGGTCATGTCCCCGCCGCGACTCACCAAGGCTCTCGCCTCGAGCCTTTGCAACACCTCGCATATGGTTGCCCGATCGAGCTCGAGCCGAGCTGCAATCTCCGCCTGAATCACCGCGTCTGCCGTTTCCGGACGAGCTGCCGCACGGAATCGAGCAGCAACCACTGCGTAAAAGTAAGACCAGAGCCCGCGCAAACGGACTGAGATTGCTTTGCGATGCCATCTCTCCCGCTCTCCTCCCTCTCCCGCGCACTCGCTGGCCAAGGACGTCGGCGAGCACTCTCGTCGCTCTCCATTGCCAGCGCTCGATGCGACCTTGTGTCCGCCGCGGCTGCAGCCACTGAGTGCCGCCGGCTCGGCCAGCGTCTAGAAGATGAAATGATGTTCGTGCACGAACATCATTTCGCGAGGAATAACCGACCCACCATGACAGACCAGGACCGACAGACCAGGACCGACAGACCAGGACCAACGACCAGGACCGACAGACCAGGACCAACCGAGTAGACTCGCCGCTCTACCCATTGCTAGCGATCGCTGCGACTTTGCGTACCGATCGAGGAATGACCGATCGAGCATCGACGGTGGGCCGCGCCGAAACCATTGCCATCTGCTTGCCCTGACTATCGGACCGTGGACGAGCCCGGTTGTGACTTGCCCGCACGCGCTCGTACTTTTCGGGCCTGACACTGGTTTTTTCCCGCATCCCCAGCGGTTCGCACGGCCCGTCCGAGTGGCCACCCGAACGAGGCGCAGAAATGCTACAAAGCCGCTGCCCATGACCACCGAGAGCGCGCTCGTCGAAGCCGGCCAATCCTATCTCTATCCGAACTACCGCCAGCCACCGTTCGTGTTCGTGCGCGGCGAGGGCTCTTCCTTGTTCGACGCTTCGGGCAAACGCTACCTCGATCTCTATGCCGGCATCGCAGTGAGCACGCTTGGCCACGCGCATCCCAAGCTGACCGCCGCCATCGCCGCTCAAGCCGGCAAGCTCTTGCATCTCTCGAACTATTTCTACAACGAGCCCAACATCCGCCTGGCCGAGAAGCTTTGTCGCCTGACCGAGATGGATCGCGCGTTCTTCTGTAACTCGGGCACCGAGGCGATCGAGGCCACGCTGAAGCTCGCTCGTCGACACTTTTACGTGCAGGGCCAACCCGAGCGTCAGCGCGTCATCGCCTTTCGCAATTCCTTTCATGGTCGCACGCTGGGCGCGCTGGCCGCCACCGGCCAGGACAAATACAAGGACGGCTTTGGGCCCCTGCCTGGGGTGACCCACGTGGACTTCGGCAATCTCGATGCGGTGCGTGCCGCAATGGGTCCGGACGTGGCTGGGGTGTTGGTCGAACCGGTGCAAGGAGAGGGCGGCGTGTTGCCCGCTCCGCCCGGGTTCTTGCGAGAATTGCGGGCATTGACCAGCAGTGCCGGGGCGCTGCTCTTGGCAGACGAGGTACAAACCGGCATTGGTCGTACCGGAAAGTTTTTGGCGTTCCAGCACGACGCTGTAGCCCCGGACGTGGTGGCGCTGGCCAAGGCGCTCGGAGGCGGCGTGCCGATCGGCGCCATGGTGTGCAAGAAGTTCCTACAAGAGGCGCTTCCCCCCGGCAGCCATGGCTCCACCTTCGGCGGCAACCCACTGGCCTCTGCCGCCGCGTTGGCCGTGCTCGACGTGCTCGAGAACGATGGCCTAATGGCGCAAGTCAACCAACGTGGTGAAGAGCTCAGCCAGCTCCTGAGCAAGACCGCGAGCCGGTTCCCCAAGCTGGTCGAATGCACACGTGGTCGCGGCTTGCTGCAAGCGCTGGTGCTGCGCGAAGGCGTCGACGCACGCAAGGTGATGATTAGCTTGCAAGAGTCCGGCGTGCTGTTGACGATCGCGGGCGGGCAAGCGTTGCGCTTCTCTCCGCCGTTGATCGTCAGCCGAGCCGAGCTAGAAGAAGGCGTGACGTTGCTCGAGCGCGTGCTCGCGGCTTACGCCTGAGCTTCCCCCGAGAGATCATTGGTTGAACTAGCAACATCCGCGGATCCATCAGGTGATGGGAGCGACGCGCTCGTGGCCTGTGCGAGCTGCGGCTCAGCAGTCGATCCACTGCGAGCAGAGCGCGTAGCGCACATTCGCGGTCGCTTTCGCTACTTTTGCAGCGGCGCGTGCCGCGAGCGCTTCGACATGAACGCAACCGGTACGCCCTTGCCGGTGCCGCGTTCCGATCACGAAGATCTGTTGATTCGAGTTCGAGCGGCTTCTGCCGCCGCAAGCGAAGCAACCGCTAGCGCCGAATCGCAATTGCAGAGCGCAAAGGCAATCGCGCTCGTCGCGCGCACCGACCTAATCGAACAGCGCAACAGCGGCCTCGATCGGCTCGCTTTCGAGTATGAGGCCGAGCCGCCGCCGCTCGCAGGTCCGCTCGGTCAGCGCGCCCCGGAGGCGCCGACGGTCGACGTGGGCGGCGTTTTGCTGCTGCTCTCGGTGCTCGGCGCCGTGCTTTCGATCGCGCTGATTTTGGCGGGTGATTCTCCGATCGCGGAGGCCGCGCGACTGACGGTGATGATGGTGGCGGCTCTGTCGCTTGCGGCCGAATCGTTGATGGGAGCGCGACAACCGACGGAGCTTCATCCAGCGGCGCTGCTGGCTGCCCCGCTCGCGGGAAGCGCGCTGGCTTTGGCTGCCCGGCTGCTCTCGGATCCTCACACGGGCGCCGCTATCACCGTCGCTTCCGTCGTGATTGCCGGCAGTGCCGCCAGCGCCGCGGCCATGCGCCGTGCACGTCGACCGATCGAGGCCGAACGTCGGCTGATTGAAAGCGCTCTCGACAAACCATGCCACCGCGTCGTCTCGGAAGAGCTGGTCAGCGTGCGCGCCAGCGATCTGCGACCGGGCGAAGAGATCGTGGTGGAGAGTGGCGAGTCGGTACCCGTGGATGCCACGATCACTGCCGGTAGCGCTGAAGTATTACCATGGTTTGGCGCCACCTCACCGACCACACGTCGCGAAGGTGACGCGATCGTGGCCGGCGCGCAGGTCGAAAGCGGGCGACTGCGCGCGGTCGTCGGCTGGGCCGGTTTCGATCGCGCATTCATGCGTTTGACCAACGATCCGAGGCGTCGCGCGGACGTATTCGCGCCGATGGCACGCTTGGGGCGCCTGATCGCCGAGCGCGCCGCGCCGGTGGTGGCTGGCTTTGCTGCGCTGGCTGCCTATGCCAGCAATGCGGACCCCTTTCCGTTGCTGCTACTCGCGGTGGGCGTCCTCGGCGCGATCGCGCAGCCGGGCGTGGCAGAGATCGGCGGGCTACACGTGGCACGCGGGGTGCTGGATTCACTCCGCCGCGGGATCGTTTTTCGCACCGCGGCTGGCTTCGAACGCGCAGGGGCGGTGACCGCGACGGCGTTCTCGGCGCGCGGCACGTTGCTCCTGGGCGAACCCGAGGTCGCCAACATCGAATCTTTCGCCGCGCTCGACCCCGAGCAAGTGTTGGCCTTGGTGTCGGGCGCCGAGAGCGGCGAGAGCCACCCGGTGGCGACCGCGGTCATGCGCGCCGCGCGAGCTCGCGGTGTGCGCCCCGATGGCGTGCGCAGTCCCAGCATTCAGGCCGGCTTGGGCGTGACCGCGGTAGCTGCCAGTGGCCAAGCGCTGGTCGTGGGCACGCGCGGCTTGATGCTCCGTGAACGGATCAGCGTGGCCTCCGCCGAAGCGCGCATCACCGATCTGGAGACGATGGGCCGCAGCGTGCTCCTGGTCGCGCTCGGTGGACGCTTGGTCGGCTTGGTTGGCCTGCAAGACGGCTTGCGTCCGGGCGCACGCGCCGCGGTTCAGCACCTGCTGGACGTCAACGTGGAGCCGGTACTGCTCTCGGGCGACGCGCGCGAAACTTGCGAGGCGATTGGGCGAGCGCTCGATATCGACCATTTGCGCCCCGAAATCCCACCCAACGAGCGCGGTGACGAGATCCGACGATTGGCGGACAGCGGCGCGGTGGTTGCGGTCGTCGGTCGCAGCCCAGCTGATGACAGCGCGCTGGCCGCAGCGGACGTTTCGATCGCGCTCTCGGCGGCCGGTTCGAGCACGGCGGAGTGGAGCGTGCAGCTTGCTTCCGACGACGTCCGTGACGCCGCCTACGCCGTGCGCCTGGCGCATGACGCGCGTCGTGAGTCCCGTTTGGGCCTGGCATTGACGCTCGCGCCAGCATTGATCGGCGCACTGCTCGCGACGCTCAACTTGCTGCCGGTCGCGCTCGCACCCTTGTTTGCGTTGGCTGGCACGCTCGCCGCGCTGCTCAAAGCGCGCCTGTAGCCGCAACCGTCTGCGACGCGAGCCCCTCCGCCTCGATTCGTCGACCGCGCGGCCGGCGGCCCGAACCCAGCCCGCCCGCGAGCACCCAAGCAGAAGGGCTGAAATTAGCCTGGGTTGCGGTGGCAGCGCGCGGCTCTTGACCCCTCGTCCCGCGAGGGGGACAGTTGGGCGGTGAAAAGCGGGGAAACCCATAGCCCGCACGGCGGAAAAAAACTGAAGGCTCCTGACGCCGATCGTCTGCGCGCAGACCTCGAGGCGTACATGACACGCCGAGGCCTGCGTTCGACCGAACAGCGGCGCGTGATCATCGACACGTTCTTCGGCTCTACCGAGCACATCACGATCGACACCTTGCTGCGCGAGGTTCGGGCGGTGGACGCGCGCGTCGGTTACGCCACCGTTTACCGCACGATGAAGCTCTTGACCGAGAGCGGCGTGGTGCAAGAGCACAAATTCGGCGACGGCTTCACCCGCTACGAACTCTCGGACGACGACGCGCACCACGATCACCTGATCTGTATGGAGTGCGGAAAAATCACCGAATTCGAAGAAGACGCGATCGAGGAGCTGCAAGCGAAGATCGCCAAGCGGCACGGCTTTTTGGTGCGCGCGCACAAACACGAGATGTACGGCGTGTGCGCGGATTGCCAAGCCAAGGCGCGCGTCCGGCGCTGACGCGCGATCACTGCCGCCCGCGCTACGGCTCGAGTGTCCTGCGATCGGTGACGATCAGCTGGCTTGCTACGTCCGCGCTGGTGACCGGCAATTCGCCGAGCAGTTGAAAGTCGAAGGCCACGACTAGCGCACGCGCGGGCGGACAGAAGTCCGGCAAGGTCGCGTCGTAGAAGCCGCTGCCGTAGCCGAGCCGATGACCGTCCGCGGAGACCGCCAGCGCAGGGACGATCAACAGCTCGATTTGGCCGCGCTCCGCACGTGGAGCGAGCGGCGGTGGTTCGAAAAAGCGCTGACCGCGCTCAGCCAGCTCCGAGACGCCGCTCACTTGCGCAAAGCCGGTGCGAAAGCCGCTCGCGGTAGGCTCCATGAACGGAAAATAGACGCGCTTGCCGGCGGCCAATGCGGCGTTGGCCAACGGCCGTACGTCCACCTCACGACGCTCGGCCATTGGCCAGAACAAGCCAACGCCGTGCGCTGCAGCAAACTGCGGCAGCGCGAGCACGCTGACCACGATGCGTTCGGAGGCCTGCGCGAGCACGCTCTCCGGATACGCGGCGCGCAAGCCGCGCATCCGCATGCGCAGCTGCTTTTTCGCGCGATATTTGAGATCGGCGAGCGTTTCGGCGTCGAACAGGTCCACGCCGCACTCCTTAGCAGATGCGGGGCAGCTTTGCCCTGCCTGACGAACGAGCGACAGCCGGTGCGTGCCGCGTAAATTGCGATACGCTGCGCCGGAGTGAAAATCGGTTTCGTGGTTCCCGCCTATCAGGCGGAAAAAAGCGTAGCAGCCGTGGTTCGTGGCTTGTTCGAGGCACACCCTTCGCCACACGAGCCGCCGCTCGTGCTGGTCGTCGACGACGGTTCGACGGACGGCACGAGTGAAGCCGCGCGTGCGGCAGGCGCGCGCGTCGTGCGCCACGCACGGAACAAGGGCAAGGGCTGCGCTCTGCGCACCGGCTTCGACGCTTTGCTCGAAGCCGGCGCTGACGCCGCGATATGCGTCGATGCCGATGGCCAGCATCCGCCGGAAGAGGCCGCGCGTTTGGCGCGCGATCCAGCCGCGCGCGGCGCTTTGCTGCTCGGCGTCCGTGATCTCGTGAAGGCCGGCGCGCCAGCCGCAAACATCTTCTCGAATCGCTTTTCCAACCGCTTCCTGTCCTTCGCGCTCGGCCGCAAACTGTCCGACACGCAATGCGGGCTGCGTCGCTATCCGCTGCCGGAAACGCTCAGGCTGGGCGGGCGTGCCGAAGGCTACGGCTATGAAGCAGAGCTGATCTTGCGCGCTTCGCTGCTGGGCTGGGACATCGTCGAGGTGCCGGTGCGCGTCATCTATCCGCCCGAGAGCGAGCGAGTGAGCCACTTTCACAGCGTGCGTGACCCTGCTCGTATCGTGTATCGCGTGTTGTTCACGCTGGCGACCGCGGCCAGGCGTCGATGAGCTTTCTGGGGCGCCACTGGGGAAAGCTCGCGCTGGCAGCGCTGGTCAGCAGCCTTGCGGGCGCGCACTTCGCCATCAACGCCCGGGCTCGGCTCAGTCCACCAACCATCGGCGAAGCACACGGTGAAGCCAGCCAGCCCTCCCCTGACCTGCGGCGCTTCGGTAGCGCTTATGTACAGCGGCGCGGCAAGCTCTTGGAGGTCGGACTGAACGGCAAGCCCGAACAAATCGGGTTTCAGCACGCCCGCCTCTTGTACCCAGAAATGGTGGCAAACGAGGGCATCTTGTTGGCCCGCTTCCAAGAGCAGGTACCAAACCAGCTAGCGCGCCGGCTGCTCTTGGATCTCGCCGAACTGCGCTATGCGCACGTCGACCGCGGCATGAGCCTGGCGCGGCGCCAAGAGATCGCAGCCGGTGCGCGCGGCTTTCAACCGGACCCGTACTCGGGCTGGTTCCCCACCTATCAACGTTTCGTGTATCTCAACGCCTTGTACGACATGGCGTTGTCCTTCGAGCACTCACCGTTGATCGGCTGCACGACAGTCACCTTCGGCGGCGACGCACTCGAGGCCGGTGGCGGCATTTTGGCCCGCGCCTTCGATTTCGAGGTCGACGAGGTATTCGATCGCCACAAAGCCGTTTTTCTGGTTCGCGAAGAGGGCAAGGTTCCGTTCGCATCGGTGGCCTGGCCCGGGCTGGTTGGGGTGGTCAGCGGCATGAATCAAAGCGGCGTCGCGGTCGTCGTGCACGGCGCGCGCGGGGGCTCCCCCGAGGCCGAGGGTGAGCCGGTCGTGCATGCGCTGCGACGCGTGCTGTCGACCGCGCAGGACACGCAAGAGGCTCTGCGCGCCCTCGCCGAGCAATCGGCCATGGTCAGCCACATCGTGATCCTCAGTGACGAACAGGGCCGCGCCGCGGTCGTCGAGCGCATGCCCGGCAAGCCCAATTTCGTGCGTTTTCTGCCGAACAAGGCCGCCACCACCAATCATTTCGAAGGTCCCGGCGGACAGGATCCGAAGAACCTGAACGTTCGAGCCGCGACCTCGACCTTGCCGCGCAGGACCCGCGCAGACGAACTGTTGGCGCGCCTGCCAGCGCGGCTCTCGCCCAGCGACGCCGTAAACGACGCCATCACCGTTCTGCGCGACCGCAAAGGCACCGGCGATCGAAGCCTGGCCCTAGGGGATCGCTCGGCAATCAACGCACTGATCGCGACGCACGGCGTAGTCATGGACACCCAGCAGCGAGTGCTCTGGGTGAGCGAGAGCCCGCACCTGCTCGGCCGCTTCGTCGCCTTCGATTTGAAGCGCATGCTCGCGCCCGACTACGATCCGGAGCGCGTCGCCGAGCTACCGGCAAGCGCAGAAGATCCCCTGCTCACGAGTGGCGACTACGCGCGTTTTCGAGCCAAGCACGACTAGATGCTAACGTTGCGCCGTGTCGTCAGGGCGCTCGAGTCCGATCCAGGCGCCACCGCAGGCCAGACCACAGGCCAGCGGCGCGACGGCCAACGCGAACAGAACGCCAATCGGTGCCGTCATGAACAGCATCGCCACCAAGCCCGCCAACGCCAAACACGCGGCCAACGCCGGCTCGAGCACGCTGTGGGCCGCGCTGGCTTTGGCCACCAAATAGCCCGCGATTGGGAAGGCCGAGAGCACGGCGGCGCCGAGCAAGATCAGCGGCCCGGAGGAGCGCATGTCCGATTCATCGGCCAACGAGAAATCCACGCCGAGTCGATGGCCAAACACGACGGTCAAAGCCAAGAGGGCGATGACCAGTCCTAAAGTGGTGAACGCGCCGATCAAAATCCAGCGCACCATCAGCCGATGGTCGACTGGGCGCAAGGCTTCGCGCAGTTCGCGAAGCGAGGGAGGATCTGGGACGATCCAGCTTTGCTGACTCACGGCTTCCGGAGCAACGTCACGAAGCGCGATCCAGGTGCCCACCCCCATGAACACGAACAGCGGGATGACGGCGACCAGCAGACCCGGGCCACGCCCCCAGACGATGTGATCGTACAAGCCGTGCAGCAGGGTCGCCACCAGCCAGGCCAAGGAGAACCAATATCCGCGCCGGTTCCGGCCACGCGCGCCCAGGGCATAGCCCCACACGCCGGCAAAAAACAGCTGCGCGGGAACGCCCACCAGCGCCCGCAGCACGGTCACGCCGCCCGGCGTACCGAGCAGCACGGCCAGCAAGCCTTTGACCGCAGAAAATCCCGCTCCGGCGGCGCTCGCGTAGCCCACGCCGAGGCGCGGGTCGATGATGCGACGAGTGCGATACAGCGGCCAAACCACGGTCACTTTGACGGCTTCTTCGAGCGGCGCTGCGAGCAAGAAGGTGGCCAAGAGCGCGCCCCCCACGCCGCTGCTCGCCACGTCCAAAGTGAGGCCGGTGTACGACAGGACGATGCGCTCGAAGTAGGCGGCGAACAAAGCGGCTAGTGCGCCGCCCAACGCCATCGCGATCGTCAAACGCCGAGAGACGTGACCGAGCACGCTGACGCGTCGCCAAACCAGGAAGCCCAGGCCCAGCGGGAACAGCACCAGCAGCGGCGCAGCTAGTGCGAGCATGAATCGACCAGCGTTGCTCGCGGCGGACGCGCCATTAGATGTGCAGACCGAGTACCAAGCTGAGCGTCGCGCCCGCGCCGATGCCGGAGCCAGCTTGGCCGCCGTAGAAGGCATTCGCAGTTTGCTGTTCTTGGCTGGACCCTCCGGGCAATGCCTGCACGCCCGATGCGGAGCGACTCAAGAACAAGAGATCGCCGCTGAGGTTGCCACCGATCGAAAAGGTGTTGCTCAGGTACACGTCCAGCCCGGCAGAACCACGCAAATCGAGACCGTGCGCGCTCGGATTCCAAGCCTTGACGGCGTCCGGCTTGAAGCCTCCGAGCGAGGCGTAGCCCGCGCCAAATGTGAAGTAGGGCTCGATGCGACCGAGCGGAATGTGCATGCCCGCTTCGGCACCCAACGACCACAGCTGCCAGTCCGAGAAATTACCGAAACGGAAACGCGCGCCGAGCGTAAACGCCAACAGCCGCACGCCCAGGCCCGCACCGTACGTCATGCCGAGGCCCTTGGAGTCGACCAGCGTGCCGTCGACCAAGTTGTCCGCCTTGAGCGCCTGTAGGCCAACGTATTGTGGCCCTAGGTCGAGATTCAACCAGGCGAACTCCAAGCCGCGGCCGCTGTCTTCCTTGTCTGCGCGGTCGAGCTCGGCCTCGGTCTGCGTACTCTTCGTGGGACTCGGATCGCTCTGCACGGCTTCGGGAGGCTTGAGCCCTCCCGCCTGCAGGCTGGACCCGGCGGGCGCGTCCGCGGCCAGCGCCGGAGCAGCGCTGCCGAACAGGATGAACGCACACGAGACGAAAGCGCCGTACTTCATGATCGTACCTTTCAGCCTAGCATTGCTCAGACGAATTGCGGAACCCGCTCGAGAAGCGTGCTGTCGGAGAGCTCGGCAGCGAGCGCTTCGAGTGGCGCTCGCACGGCGCCGCGATAGCGCAAGTCCGCTAGATTTTCGGTGAGCGGTACGTCCACGCGCAACGTGGCCAGGCGCTTGTACAAGAGCGCGTCGGCGCGCCGACCCGCCAAGCTCTCGGCGAGTGCGGCAGCGCCGCGTATGGGAACACGCCAAGACGCGACCGAGTCCGGGATGGCGTCGATCGACCCGTACTCGCGCAGCACCGCCGCGGCCGACTTTGCGCCCCACCGGGGAACCCCCGGGATGCCGTCCGCCGTATCTCCGACGAGCGCGAGGTAGTCGGGGATCTGCGCCGGCGTGACGCCGAATTTTTCGTTCACTCCAGCCTCGTCGAGCACCTTCTTGCGCATGCGATCGAGGCACACCACCCGCGTGCCGATCACGCATTGGGCGAGGTCCTTGTCCGGAGAGGCGATCAGCACTTGCTCGACCTCCGGCGCTTGCGCAAAGCGCAGAGCAGCGGTCGCCAAGGCGTCGTCGGCTTCGAACTCGACCATCGACCAGACCACGATGCCGAGCGCCGAACAGACTCGTTCCGCAAGTTCGAACTGGCCCCACAGATCCGGATCGATCCCCTCGCCGGTCTTGTAGCCGTCGAAGAGCTGGTTTCGAAACGATTCGATGACATGGTCGAACGCAACTGCAACATGGCTCGCCCCTGGCTCACGCAGCAGTGCGAGCAGGCTGCGCGCCAAACCGCGCACGGCACCGACCTCGAGACCGGCCGCATTTTTTGCCGAAGGTACGGCGTAGAAGGCCCGAAAAAGCTCGTAGGTCCCATCGACCAAGTGCACGTTCATAGGTGAATTTCCGTTGCAACTGGCTAACCAGGCCGGGGTACGATAACTCGCCCCTTGCGTTCGTGTCGCTAACTTGCGAAAAATGACGCCCCGCGCGAGGTCATTCGCGATAAACGGCGGTATCCCCAATGCGTTCAGTCAAATACACTCTTGCGCTGGCTTCAGTAGGCGCCCTGGTTGCGTTCGCGAGCTGCACGCTCATCACGGACGTGGATCGCAGCAAGATCCCGGCCGCAGACGCTTCGGTCGGCGACGCTGGCGACGACAACAGCGGCGGCCGCGCCATGGGTGGCGGGTCGGGTCGGGGCGGCCGCGGCGGAGGAGGGGGTACCCCAGATGTACCCGCCGGCAGCGGCGGCGAGGCCGCCGAAGCAGGCAGCGCTGGAGCAGCAGGCGAACCCAACACCGCTGGCACGAGCGGTAGCGCGGGCAATGGCGGCAGCGCAGGCAACGCAGGCAAGGGCGGCAACGCGGGCAACGCCGGCAGCGCGGGCAAAGCCGGTAGCAGCGGAAGCAGCAACGGTGGCGGCGGAAGCAGCAACGGCGGCGGCGGAAGCAGCAACGGCGGCGGCGGAAGCAGCAACGGCGGCGGCGGAAGCAGCAACGGCGGCGGCGGAAGCAGCAACGGCGGCGGCGGAAGCGAAAATGGCGGCGGTGGCGGCGGTGGTGAAACCGGCGGCGGCGGCGGCAGCGATAGCGGCGGCAACGGCGGCAACGGCTGAGCCCAGTAGCGCGGTGCAAGTTCAGGCGCCGCCGGAAGGCTTCGAGTCTCGCGTCGAGCGGGCGTTGAGCAGCTTCGATTTACCCGATGTTAGCGCCCGGGTGAGGGAGCAGCTTCGCGCCTATTGCGCGCTTGCCGTCAGCTGGAACCAGCGCGTCGATCTGACGGCCGCGCGCAGCGCGGACGAGCTGGTCGATTTGCTCTTGGCCGACGCGTTTGCAATCAGCGCAGCCCGTCCCGCTGCTGCCGGCGAGCGCTGGTTCGATGTGGGTAGCGGCATCGGTGCGCCCGGCATCCCCTTGGCATTGCTTTCGCCGGTCCAGATGACGCTGATCGAGCCACGCACCAAGCGCGTCGCTTTCTTGCGCACCGCCGCCGGCTCCCTCGGTCGCCCGGATATCACGGTCAGTCGTTCGCGCTCCGATGAATTCTTGGCGGCCAGCTGCGACGTCGCCGTTTCGCGCGCCACGTTGCCGCCCCCCGAGTGGCTTTTGGAAGGCGCACGTTTGGCGACGCGCAGCGTCTGGCTGCTGCTGGCAAAGGCGGGCGTACCAAATTTGGACGGTCGCAGCATTTTGGCGGATGTCTCCTACTCCTGGCCGTTGACCGGCGCACAGCGCCGCGCCGTCTGTGTTTCGAGCCAGAGTCTCACGTGACGCAATAGAATTGTGATTCGAGGGCGCTGCTGAAGCTCGTGGTGGCGCGTCGGCAATGATACTGCTCACGAAAAATACAAGGCGTGATCGATTTCGCTTCGCTGGCTTTTTGTGCGCAAAATTGTCGAAGAACGGCGGGCAACTGCGTTGACTCAAGCCAGCTCCCAGAGGCAAGCTGCGCCCATGCTGAAAGGCAGCGGCACACGCAAGCTCGGCGGCCGCGACTCACTGCGAGCGTTTCAACGGTTCCTTGGCTGGTCACTCGTGGCTTTGTTCGTCTCGCTATTTCCGAGCCGAGCTCACGCTTACACGTGGATGATCAAGCACGGCTACGCCAGTTGCCCGGTGTGCCACGCCGATCCGTCCGGCGGTGAGCTGCTCACTTCGTACGGTCGCGTGCAGAGCGATGAGCTCTTGCGCATGCGCTACGGCAAGTCCGGCGACAGCGCGCACAACGAGCCGAAAGCGCCGCGCCTGGTGCGGGACACCCGGGATTTGCAGCGGCTCATGCGCGACACCCGGGATTTGAAGACCGACGCTCTGTCGGGTGCAGACAAGGACGACGCTCCCGAGGCCAAGGTAGCCGACGAGGAAACGCCCCAAGCGACTGCCACGGAGGAGGAGGAAGACGAGGAAGCGCCGCCCCCCGCTACGGCCAGCACCGAAGCGAGCAGCAGTTCCCCCGGGGATTTCCTGTGGGGTCTGGTGAAGACCCCGGATTGGCTGCTGCTCGGCGGCAGCTATCGCCACCTGATGGTGCTTAGGCCGTCCACGGAGGGCAAGACGTTTTCGACCTTTCCGATGATGGCCGACGTGTACGGCCAAGTGCAGATTGGCAACTTCAGGATCCAGGGCAGCCTCGGCGTTGCGCGCGTCGGCGTCGGCTCGCCCTACGCGCGTGCGGCGCAGCTCACCACCAATCAGGGCGATCAGTGGAACCTGCTCTCGCGCTCGCATTGGCTCGGTTACGACCTCGCCGACGGCACGATGACCATCCGCGCGGGTCACATGAACCTGCCCTTCGGTGTGCGCATCCCGGAACACACCATGTGGGTTCGCCAAGCCACCCTCACCGATCGCGAATCCGCCCAGCAAGACGGCGTCTCCTTCGCGTACAACGGTGAAAAGCTGCGCGGTGAGGTGATGGCCATCGTGGGCAATTATCAGGTCAACCCGGACAAATACCGCCAGCGCGGCTACAGCTTGTACGCTGAGTACATGGTCGGTGAACGCACCGGTGTCGGCGTGAGTTCGATGATCACCAAGGCCAAGAAGGACCGCGTTTCCCTTCAGGCGGACCCGCTACGCCAAGCGCACGGCGCTTATGTCCGCTCCGCGCTCACGGACGATCTCGTCTTGCTCGCCGAGGCAGACGTGCTCTTCACCACCAACCGGGACACGGGCTACGTCGGCTTCGCGCAGTTCGACTACGAAATCACCCGCGGGCTGCACTTGATGGCAACGGGTGAAGTTTTGAACCGGGGCTACGATCGGCTGGTTGGCGGCGAGAAGACCGTCGGCAACGGTCAACCGCAGTTCGGTGCCTGGGGCACGGTCGATTGGTTCTTTTTACCGCATTGTGAGTTCCGCGCCGACGCATTCAAGCGTCAGCAAGACGACTTCACGATCCTCGGCCAACTGCACGTGTTCCTGTGAGTTCCAAGATGATGCATCCCTCCAAGACTCGAGCCTCAGTCCTCGGTGCAGCGTTGCTCGTCGGCCTCGCCACGTTTGGCTCAGCGCGAACGGCCCAGGCCTCGCTCCCCTACACATCTTCCTTGCAGAAAGCCCTCAACGCGCACTTTGGCAGGACGGACTTCTGCGTCCCACTCTGTACTGCGTGCCACAACACCACCAAAGGCGGCCCGCAAGATCTCAACGTGTTCGGTAGGAATCTTTGGATCAACGGCCCGTTGCCCAGAGGCTATAGCGACGCCCAGGTGGCCGCGGCCGTCGAGGCGTATTTCGATAAATCGCCCCCGCCTAACATGCCGCAGGTCAACGGCAAGTGGGACAGCGATGCTGACGGCTTCTCCGATGAAGACGAGCTGGCGGGCTTCGATTCTCCCTCGCTCGCCGGACCGATTGGTGAAGACCAGTTCTGCCCCGACATCACCTATGGCTGCGGCGCGCGGATCGCGGCGGCTCCGCCACCGGTCGATCGGCTGGGGCTATTCTCTGCCGGACTCGTCGTGCTCGGCCTGGCAGCCTTTCGCCGGCTCAAGCGCGCGCCGCGCGCCGGCTGAGCTGCCGATTTCGGCATGAATTGCCACACTCCGGCAGTTCTCGAGTCGAGCACTAGAGTCGACCACTAACAATGTGGCATAGTTTCCCGGTTGGCCCTGGGAACTAGCAGCGAAAAACTATGATTTCACTCGGATTTTTTCGATGACAGTCATGGCTCCGGAAGCGAAACCGAATACCCGCCGAACCGAAGGCGTGCGTGTCAAAGGGCGAGCAGCACGGGTCGTATCTGACGTGTTGATCGCCACCGCTGAAGAGCTGAGCCGCGTCGGTTACTCGGCGCTACGAGTGGAAGACGTGGCGGCGCGTTCGGGTGTGAACAAGACCACCATCTATCGGCGCTGGCCGACCAAGCCCGATCTGGTCGGCGCGGCACTGCGCGCGGTCTGGGAATCGCCGGAGGTGCCAGACACCGGCTCGCTCAGAAATGACTTCGTGAGCTCGCTCAAGAAGACGGCCGCGTTTGCCATGTCACCGATCGGACGCGGTCTGACGCGAGTGATTCAGATTGAATTCGCGCACCCCGAAGTCGAGCCCATTGCTCGTGCGCTGCGCGAGGAATTCCGCGATTTTCGCCAAGTGCTCGTGCAACGCGGCATCGATCGCCAAGAGTTACCCGCCGATACGGACACGCGCTTTCTGACGGACATGATGGCCGCGCCGATCTTCTATCGGCTGTTCACGGAAGGTGAAGCGGTGGCTGGAGAGTACATAGAACACGTGGTCGACGTGGTATTGTGCGGCGTGCAGGCGTGCGCCAGGCGCACCTGATCCGCAACACCCGCGCATGACCAATTCCGCGCCGCCCCTCGAATCGCTCAAACCGCTGCTCGAACGAGCCTTGGGCGATGGTCAGCTGGGCATCGAGGAAATGCTGGGCGGTGCGTCCACTCGCCGCTTCTTTAGGGTGAAGGCCAGCGAGGGGCAGAGTGCGGTGGCCATGTATGTCCCGCTGCCCAGCCAAGAGCTGAGCAAGGCCCAGGAGACCGGTCGGCGCTGGCCGTTTCTAGAGGTGCGTGACTTGCTGGCTGAAAATGCCATTCGGGTGCCGAAGTTGCTCGCCGAGTCCTGCGCTGCCGGCTGGCTCTTGGTGGAGGATCTCGGCGACACCCTGGCCCAGCACCTCGAGCACTCACCCGCAGACAAGGCTGCGCTGTATCAACGCGCCGTGCGGGATCTCGCGCGTGCCCAGCGCGCGTTGGCTTCGCTACCGGAGCATTCGATCGTGCTCCAACGCGCCTTCGATGTCGATCTGCTGCGCTGGGAGATCGATCACTTCCGGGAGTGGGCGCTGGAAGCGCGCGGCATTTTGCTGGACGCCGAGCAGCGGGCGATATTCGCGGAAGCCGCGGAATACCTAGCGACCACCATCGCCTCTTGGCCCCGCGGCTTCGTGCACCGCGACTACCAGAGTCGCAATCTCATGGTCGTCGCGAACGGGCAGGGCAACCACGATCTGGGCTGGATCGACTTTCAGGACGCGATGCTCGGGCCACGGGTTTACGACCTGGTGGCGCTGCTCGGTGACAGTTACCAAACCTTCGATCGAACCTTCATCGACGCGCGGTTGAAGGAGTTTTGCAGCGAACTCGGCCTGGATCCAGCCGCGGAAGCCGAGCTCGGGCGACAGTTCGACATGGTGACCGTTCAACGCAAGCTGAAGGACGCGGGCCGCTTCGTCTTCATCGAGCGCAAGAACGGCAACCAGAGCTTCCTCAAATTCATCGACCCGACGATCGCCAAGGCACGCGCATCTTTGGCCCGGCTCGCCGACGACCCCGGGCTTCAGGGTCTGACGCAGCTGCTCGATCGAATTTTTCGCTAGCTCCGGCAGCGAGAGCTAGCGAGCCGAGCTCGAAATGGCGGCGGGGACTGTCAGCTCGCAGACCGAGCTGACAGCGCGCGGCGAGCAAGCAGCTCTCAGTCGACATCCTTCAGGTCGAAATCGACTTCGACGTCGACGTGGGTCTTGGCACAGATGGATTTGGTCTTGGGCTCGAAGCACAAGTCCTCTTCCTTGATCCCGTGCTTCTTCACATCGAAGCCGAACTCCGCGTGGATGTGCTTGCCCGAAACCTCGTACTTGACCGAAACGTCCTTCTCGATGCCGTGAAACTTGAGCGTACCGGGCACGGTGGCGCCCTTGTTGGGGTCGACCAGCGTGAGCGGGACCGCCAACACGATCTCGCCGAATTTCTTGGCCTCCAAGCGCTCCTGCATATGGTCGTTGCGCTTGGCGTTCTTGGTATCGATCGTGTTCAGGAAGGTCTTGAACTTGTAGTTCTTGTCATCCTTGGAAATTTTCAGCGTGGTTGACACGCCGTCGATACTCATCCCTGCCGGCCCCTTGGCGTGCACCTGGATCTTCGCGTTTTCCGCCTTGTACTTGGCCGAGGCGACGGCGGCGACCGTCAAAACGGTAGAGATGGCGGCGACGAAGTAGGCAGAACGCATCTTGAAGAACATCACGGGTTTCCTCGAAATAGGGCTGGGCGGGTTAGAGGTTGGACGCCGTCCCAACCTGACTTATTCAGCGGCGGGCGTCGAGCATTCCTGCTCAGTAGAAGGGGCAATGCGGCGCCAAAGTAAGCCGAAAATCGACAATCTAGCCAGGCGAATTTTTTCACGGTCGGGTCTAGGTCGTTGCTTGATACTACGCCGGGAGCGCGCAGAAATTCCCTGCCCCGGTTCGGCGTTGGGAAAGGGCTTTTGTCTGGCGCCTCGGACAGCCGAACGGGACGCTCGAACTGCCCAAGTTTCACGGTCGAGCAATCGCTCAACCCCAGTACGGTTCCGGGGTATCGGCGTGGACGGGGATGTATTCGCGCTCGAGTTCGGAGTCGCAGAACAGCAGCCACGCCCGGGGCGGGACGCTTGCGCCCCGCAGCGCTGGCAGCAACTGCTCGCCGATACAACTCGGATCAGCAACGGCGAGATCCAGGTAGTCGTAGCGGAGGCCCAGACCGAGGCCCACGAGCGTGGCCTGGGCCGGAGCAAGCGCTCGAGAAATGAGCGCTTCGAGCCGAGTGCGCTCGGCCAGGCGGCGCTCCGGCTCAGGCTCGCTCGAGTCGTACTTGAGGTACACGAACAGCGCTTCGGAATTGCAGAAGCGGCCGGAATAGAAGGGCTCACCTTGCAGGAACGACTTTTTGAGCTCCGGCGTGCGGGTACTGCACAAGAGCAAGTCATCTTGGGCAGCGTAGTCGGCGGCGCGTTCGGGCTCGAGTTCGAAGGCAATCCAATCAGCGCTCCCTTCGGCTGGCGCCGGGGGCAGGACCGGGAGACCGAGTCTCAAACCGGCAATCGCAGCGCGGACGGTTTCGGGCAGCGTGGCAATCGGCAGCGCCGAGTGCTGCTCCGAGTTTTCGTTGAGGACGGTGAGCGGACCACCGCGGACGGTGGGGGTTGCGGATACGCTGCCCACCCAGCGCTCGAACAATTCTTCGCCGAGCAGCAGCCGAACCAAGGCCTCGGCGGCCTCGCTTTCGTAGGCCGCCCCCGTTCCGCCGGGTACGTAGATCACGATGTCTAGCAAATGGCCACGGGCGAAGCCGGCTCGCGCGCGCGCGTTCGCTAGATCCAGGCGGCTTTCGGCGCGCACACGTGCCACGGCCGTCACGCACGGCAACGCGGGTGCGAAGCGTGCCGAACGCAGCAATTCGAGCGCGCGGTGCATGGTCAATGTCCCCGCTTCTTACCGTACTCGACGACTTCGGCGCGCACTTCCAGCACCCCGGCGCGCAATTTCCCGAGTCGTTCGAAGGCCGCGCGCGACAGATCCAAGATCCGTCGCTCACGGCCGAACGGACCGCGATCGTTGACGCGCACGTAGACCGTGCGCTTGCCATCACTGCGCGTCACTCGCAAGACGGTGCCCAGCGGCAGGCTGCGGTGAGCAGCGGTGAGCGCTTCGGGGCGATAGCGTTCACCGCTGGCCGTTTTGTGTCCAGCGAGCCGATCGCTGTAATAGCTGGCTTGGCCTTCGAGGGTACTGATCGCAGGCGCCGTCTGGAACTGCGTGGTCAGCGCAGCGTCCTCTGCAGCGAGCGGAGCGGGCTCTGCGTTCGGCAGGGTAGCAGCGCTCGAGCTCGAACCACGAGCGCTCTGCGAAGCGCTCGGCGCATGTGCGGCGGGCCGACTCGAATCATGCGCGCAAGCGCCGAACACCAAGAGGAACAGGGCGGATGCGAAGCGCCTCACCACCGCCGAGCGTATCAGACTTCGAACGGGTCGCGACGCTCATTGGCTAGCCCGCAGCTCAGTTGCGCGCGAGTTCACTGTTCGGCTTACGATTTTCGAGCGTCAGCTCGGAAAGTTGGTCCTCCATTGCAACGCGTTCCGTCAGCCGCTTGGCCTCGAGATCCGCCGCGTCGATGGTAGCCTTTTGTAGGCGTTGACTGATCTCTTCCATCTTCTTGGCCAAGTGTCGGCTCAGCTCGCCGGCTTGCGCAACGCGACGGAGTGACACGAGCTGCGCGTTGATCTCCTCCACACGCTCGCGGTACACGTTGCTCTGCGCATGGATCGTGACCAAGCGTTCGTCGAGCGCGACCATCCCTCGATGCCGCTCGACGATGTGCGATAGCTTGCTGGCCAGCTCCGGCTCCAACTTGGACGATGAATGCAAGAACAAGCCAAGCTCGGCGATGCCGCCCCCGCTGCGAATGTCGAGCGACTTCTGCATCGGGGTCGATTCTTCGATCGCTAGGTTTACGCTTCCATTCGGCGGAACGCTCACGGCGAACAAATAGGCGCCGCCCAGCTTTTCGACACCCGAGGTAGGAGCCTCCAGTTTGAAGCCCTCCGTGATCGGATGCCGCACGTACACGGTCGCCGCTTTGCCGTCGCGGTTGATTAAGGACAGCTTGGTGGTGCGAATGCTGCGCGCTTCGGTGCGCACGATGCCGCGCTCGATCGTGAGCAGCCGATCGACCTGCTCACGTGTTCCCAAGTCGGTATCGACGATCAACTTGCGGTCCAGCGCGAACGGCACGAAAGCTCGGCTATCCGGCAAGATCGCATCGGAAAGGCCCTCGCCCAAGAATTGCCCGCCTTGGTAAACGGTGACCGGCCCGGCATCGAGCGTGTGCTGCGTGGGATTTTGGAGCAGCACCGATCGAAAGGCATACTTTTTCGAACCGCGCGTCGAGATCGGATCATAAAAGTAAACTTCTTTGGCCTGCGCCGGGGCGGTCAACAGGCTGACCATCGCCGAGTGCCCCTTCTCGATCGTCAACGGTGACGGAGCCAAGAAGTAGGCGTTGCCCAGGGGTGCGTCGCTGCTCGCCTCGCTGACGCTCTTGCCCTGTCCGGGCTTGGACGTTTCGGCGTCCGCAGCTACGATGCGCACGCCATCTCCGTTGGCGAGTTGTCCAGTTGCCACGACCTCGACCTGCTCTGGGCGCACTCCGCTCTCGACTAGCTGATCGCGAATGGCGTTGGCACGCTCGAGTGATTTGCCAGCGCTGTCTTTGTCGCTCGGGCGCGCGTAGCCGAGGACCTTGACCTTGCCCTGGTTGCCCTTGAGTTGTGCGGCCAAGCGCGTGATCGCCGGCATGGCGGCGCGCTGACTCGGTTTCTCTTCATCGGGCATGACCGCTGCAGGCGCCGCTTCGGCCTGCATGCCTCGCCCGCCACCACCGCCGCCGTGTACCGCGCGCTTGGGTTGGGCGCGCACTGGCTTCTTCAGGTCATCCACTGCGTCGGCCCCGAAATTGCCCAAAACTCGCAGTTCTTTGCTGGCCACGGCGTACGACGAACCACCGCTGGGCGGCGCGAGCCCGAGCTCGCTGGTGTCGCTCAAGGTCTCTCGTTCTACGTAGCGAACGCTCTGCAAGTCGTACTTGAAGGACAGGGCCGAGGTCGAACCGACGCCAACCGCCACCTTGGTCCAATCTTCACCGGACACGTTGTCGACCACCGCCCAGCTCTGTAGCTCTGCCGGACCGTCCTCCTTGAGCTGCAAGCGATAAGTGGGCTTCCACGCTGGACTTTCGGTCACGTACGAAATGCGCAGATCGTAGTCGCCCGCTTTGGGCAGGTTGACCATCACCGTGGTGATTCCTTCTGCGTGCTCGAGTGTTGGGAAGGAGATTGGAACTGCGTTGCCGCTGCGTGCGTCGACCACGCTCAGCGATTTCAAGAAATCGTCTAGACGCTCCGCGGGGACTTGAAGCGCAAAGCGATCGCCGTGAACGATCGCGCGCCGTTCGAAATACGCGACACCGTTTCGATAGACGACGACTCTGCCCAGCGCTGCGTCCGTTTGGATCGGGCGCGGCATGGCCGCGCCACAACCCGACAAAAGCGCACCCGCACACACCGCCAACAGCGAAGCCTTGAGGACGAAAGACATGCACACACCTTGTTCGATTCGGGACCAGAAACGGACTACCTGCACCGTGAACCACACAACGCAGACCGACCTGAGCTGCTTACGCATCGGCTCGCAAAACGATCCCAAGCTCGGCGACGAAGCGCTAAGTGCGTGATCT
Organism: Polyangiaceae bacterium; assembly: GCA_035273265.1. Lineage (GTDB taxonomy): Bacteria > Myxococcota_A > Polyangia > Polyangiales > Polyangiaceae > PMG-095. Next base: position 18,196 of record DATEPG010000073.1, on the reverse strand, counting down.
CACGCAAAACTTGGCTGTCCGAGGGCCCAAAACGCGAGCCAGTAGTGCTAGCTTGCCCGCCTTGCCATGGCTGCCCCCCCCGAAGCGAGTCCCGAGAGAGTCAGCCTCTCCCCGCGCGGACTCCGTGTCGGAACACGTGAAGTTCCGCTGATCTCCGGCAGCGTCCACTATTGGCGGCTCGACCCACGCGAGTGGTTGGCCGCGCTAACGGCGTTGCAGAGCATGGGCATCGACATCGTCGATGTGTATCTGCCCTGGGGCGTCCACGAGCAGACCGACGGAAGTCTGGATTTCGGCCTTCGCGATCCGCGGCTCGACGCCGTGCGCTTCCTCAATCTGGCGCACAGCTTGGGCTTGCTCGCGATCGTGCGACCGGGCCCACACATCAACGCCGAGCTCACGTTCTTCGGCATCCCCGAGCGCGTGATCTGGAGCCGCGACTGCCAAGCGCGTTCACCGCGCGGTATGCCCGTGGTGTTGCCCGTGCCGCCGCTGGCGTTCCCCGTCCCCAGCTACGCCAGCGTGGCGTTCTTGGATGAAGCCGATCGCTGGCTGGAAGCCGTGGCTGAGCGGCTAGCGCCATTGGTCTGGCCCGCAGGGCCAATCGTGCTGTGCCAGGTGGACAACGAAGGCGCGCTGTACTTTCGCGACGGCGTCTACGATCAAGATCACCATCCCGACGCGGTCGCCACCTACCGTGCCTTCCTACTGCACAAGTACGGCAGTATCGAGCGTATCCGCGAGGTGCTCCACGATCCAGCGGCAGATCTTGCACAGCTGCAGCCGCCCGCGCGCTTTTCGGCGACTTCTCCGCTGGATCTCGCACGGCACCTGGACGCCGCGGAGGCGCAAGAAGAGATCATCGCGCGCGCCTTTTTGCGCATGAAGCAAACACTAGAGCGCGCAGGCCTCAGCGGCATTCCAACGATGCACAATTTGCCCTTCGGCGAAGGCTCGACGCCGCTCGATCCGGAGCGCGTCAATCGAGTAGTCGACTTGCTCGGGCTCGACTACTACCACGTGGCCTCCGAAACCACGCGCGCGGAAATTGCGCGCCGCACGAGCGACTTGGCGGTGCGCGCTCGGGCACGCGGTTACGCGCCCTTCGCCTGCGAGCTGGGCGCGGGATTCCCACCCTTCTTCCCACCCATCAGCGAAGCGGACAGCGCCTTCACCGCCATGACTGCGCTGGCTTACGGTCTGCGCGGCTTCAATTTGTACATGGCGGTGGAGCGCGATCGCTGGATCGGAGCGCCCATCGATCGCCACGGTCGGCGCCGACCGTTCGCGGACTTCTGGGAGCAGCTCGTCGGAGCGCTCGAGCGCTTGAACTTTTTCAGCCTTCAAAGCAGAGCCGCCGTGCACATCGTCGTGCCGCGCAACTTGCGACGCTTGGCGCGCGTGCTGCACGCCTTTGGTCCGGTGACCCTGGCCGCATTTCACGTCTCCGGTGGGGGCGCCGAAGAAGCCTGCTTCGAGGACGATTTCGGGCTGGACAGCCCGGTCGTGATCGAAGCTTGGCAGTTCGTGAAGCGACTCGAAGCCGCGCTGGGGGCCGAACGCATTCCGTACGCAGTGGTCGCGGGCGATCTGACCGAACAGGCCTTGCAGCAGGGCAATTGGACCGTGATCGCCTGTGCGGGCGGACTCGAGCAGGAGATCCGGGACACGCTGAGCCGCGGGTTTTCAGCCGGGCGGGCGATCAGCATCGGGCCCTACCCGGCGCAGCGCGACGCCATCTTTCAGCCACTGCGCGAGCCCTTCCAGGTCCCCGAAGGTGGCCCCGTGCCAAGGCAGCTGAGCCTCGACGAGGGGGCGTTGCGCGACGCGGTACGCGCGGCCAAAGCAGCCCTCGAGCTGCCGAGCATCGGCTGCGCGCCGAAAGAGATTTCGGTAACCGTGCACCACGACGAGACCGGACAGGCGCGAGTGGCATTCGTGATCAACCCGTCCGCGCGCGCGCTCCGTGCAGAACTGTCACTACCGGGCGTCGGGCGCGCGGTCGACGCGCTCGACGGCAGCGAGTTTCGTGCTAAGCAAGGCGGGTTCGAGGTGCCGTTGCCCCCGCACACCGTTCGTCTGCTCGAGCTCTTTCCTTTGCTTTTTTCCGCGTAAATGTTGATCGAGATCAATCCGGATCACCCGGAACCCCGTAAGATCCGCCGTGCAGTCGATGCGCTCGAAGCCGGTGAAGTGATTGCCTACCCGACCGACACGGTCTACGGCCTGGGCTGTGATTTGTTCAACAAGAAGGCCGTCGATCGGCTGTATCAAATCAAAGGCCTCGAGCGCTCGCAGATGTTGGCCTTCGTCTGCCAAGACCTAGCGGACGTCTCGAAGTACGCAGTGATGCACAACGACGTGTATCGCACGCTGAAGAAGTTCTTGCCCGGCCCCTACTGTTTCATCTTGGAAGCCACCCGGGAGGTGCCACGCGTCGTTCAATCGAATCGAAAGACCGTCGGCGTACGCATCCCCAAACACCCGGTCGCGCTGGCTATCTGTAAAGAGCTGGGACGGCCGATCATCTCCAGCACTGCCTCGCGGCACGGCGAGCCGGGCAACCCCGACCCCGGGGAAATCGACGATATTTTTCCGGGCTTGGCGCTGGTGTTGGACGCCGGTCCTGGCGGAATCGAGCCGACCACCGTGATCGACCTGACCATGAATCCGCCGACGGTGGTCCGCCGTGGCGCGGGCGATTCGTCTCCCTTCGAGCGCTGATTGGCCGTCCCGCGGCCGAAACCGCGGCGCGCATTCGAGCCACCCGTTCGACCCACTTCCCCGCTTGGAGGGGGCGCTCGAGATCCGCGTCGCGACTCGTACTGGCTCGGGTTTCCCGTCTGGCGTCGAGTAGCACTGGACGAGCGGATTCCACGCGACAATGGGCGGTTCGCACGAGGAGGCGCGCTCACCATTGATCTAGCCGTGGTGTAGAGCTATCTAACCTCCACAATGACCTTCGTAGTCACGGACAACTGCAAGGGCTGCCGCTTTACCGATTGCGTGGCGGTGTGCCCGGTCGATTGCTTTCACGGCGACGACGACATGCTCTACATCGACCCGGCCGAGTGCATCGACTGCGGCGCGTGCGTTCCGGAATGCCCGGTCGAAGCGATTTTCGACGAGACGCAGGTTCCAGACAATCAGAAGCATTGGACCGCGATCAACGCCGAGCGCGGCGCGGTGCTGCCCGTGGTGAACGTGCAGGGCGATCCGCTGCCCGGCGCTCAAGAGCGCAAAGAGAAGCTCGGTTTCTGAGTGACGCCGCGCTGAAACAGCGCGGCGCTGTCATCAATCAGGGCGCCGGGGTGAGGTGGAAGCTGGCGCGGGTTTGCACCTGCACCATCGGCCGTTGCTTGGCATCGGCCGGGCCCAAGGCCGCGCCGATCATCGACTGCAGCTCGCCTTCGGTCGGCACGACTTCACCGGCGAGCACGCTGATCTTGCCCTCGCCGCCTGCGCGGAACTCGGACATGAGCTTCGGCGCGTCAGCCGGCAGGCCCTCGATCTCGAACGCGGGCGAGGCCGCGTAGCGCTTGGTGTTCACACTCAAGCTCACGGCCGTGCCCTCGATTTTTTCTACTTTGACCATGCGATAGGTCACGACATCGAGTCCCATCACGACGTCACGGCTGGTCACCATCCAGTAACTACCGAGGCCAACCGGCTTGCTCGGGAACGGCAGAGCCACACCCACCAGCAAATCACTCAATGCTTGGACGGGATCACGAAAACCGGGATCGACGCCCTTGGGGATCTCGTTGCGCAGATTCCCGGCGGTGCCATCGGCGCCCACTTGGTACTCCACGCGCGAGCCCTTGAGCTTGCTGACCGCGTTCGCCAGATCGGCGGGTACGCCGGGCGCGTTGATCCTGGCACTGGTGATCTTGACCACGATTTGGGTGGGAGCAGGGAGCGCAGCCGCGCCTTCTGCCTTGGCTTTGGCGTCGCCCTCGACTTTGGGCTTGAGGGCTTCGAGGGTGACTGCGAATTGAATCGGGATCGCGCCCTGCTGGGGATCGCTCTGGGTTGCCACATCGACGGTGCCGGTGCGCTTGGTGCCGGGTTTGAGTGAGCCACCGAGCAGCACGCGCGGCTCGCTGCCCTCACTGCCCACCGTCAAGGACGCCGGAGCGCCCTTGGCCGCCGCCTTGTCCGCCTCGCCCTCTCCGAAAATGCCGGTCGGGGGCGGCCCCCCTGCCGTGGCGGCAGCTGGGTTGGAGCGCGCCGCAGCCACCGAACCCATGGCCTTCGCTAGATCAGGCTCGTCCGCGGCGACCTTGCTCGCCTTGCTTGTCCCGGCATCACTAGCGTTCTCGGAGTCACGCTGCTTTTCTTGCTTGTCGCAGCCCGAGGCAAGCGCGCTCGCTAGAGCCACGGCGGACAGAACTAGGGCGGACCTCATCGTCGGTGTCTTCATGTCTGGAGCCGGATTTACTTCGGGTGGGGCGAGCTTGGAAGGCTGAGCTTTTAGAACGGCGGCGGCGAAACAACGGGCGCGCCCGTTTCGTTCCCGGGAGCCGGCGCAGCATCGGGAATGCCGCCATCCTGCGGCATTTTTGCGGCCTCTAGTTCGTCATTTGGGCCTCCGTCCGGGGCGCTGGCGTCCGCGCCGGCGTCAGGTTTCGACACCTCCGTTGGTACAGTGCCCTCGAGGAACTCTTCTTCGATCGCGTCGGTCTGCCCTGGGTACGGGAGCAGCCCGGTCACGGGATCGACGCTGGCCGTGACGATACTGCCCGGCTTGGGAAACTCCGTGGGCGGCTTGCCCTCACCTGCCACCTTCATGAAGCTCATCCAAGCGGGCAGCGCGGTGGTCGCTCCCGCTTCACCCCAACCGAGCGGCAGCGGCTCGTCGTAGCCGACCCAGACTGCTGCAGCGATGTCCGTGGAATAGCCCACGAACCATGTATCCTTGGCTTCGTTCGTGGTGCCCGTCTTGCCCGCGAGCGGGCGCCCCAGCGAGCGCGCGCGTTGAGCGGTACCGCGTTCGACGACACCGCGTAGCAGGCTCGTGATCAGGTACGCTTCATCCGCACTGAGCACGCGTCGCACCGGAGGCGGCACGGGCAGCGGCAACACTTTGCCGCCCGGTGCGACGATGCGCGTCACCAACTTGGGTAATTCGAACTCACCGCCGTTGGCGAAGGTGACGAAAGCGTTGCATAACTCGATCGGGATCACCTCGTAGGCGCCGAGCGCGAGCGACGGCGTCGGTTTCAAATTGGTGGTGATACCGAGTGCGCGCGCCCACTCCACGACGTTGGCAGCCCCCACCTCCTCGATCAGTTTGTCGGCCGCCGCGTTGTCGCTTTCGGCGATCGCGGTGCGCACGCTCTCGCGGTAGCTGACCATCGTTTTGCCGTTCTTCTTCGTCAAATCCAGCACACTGGCCGGGGTGAAACGGCGCGAATGCAGGGCATAGCTGTACAGCAGCGGCTTGAACGAGGAACCCGGTTGGCGACGCGAGTGCGTGGCACGATCGAGCCCGCCGCTGATTGCCTCGTAGCTACCGACCAGCGCGCGCACCTCACGCCCGCGCACGTCGAGCGCGACCAAGGCCGATTCCGGGCCGAGCTCGAGCCGTAACGCCACGGGCGGCACGCCTTCCGGAGATCCGAGTAGCCCCACGCGCAGCGCCGCTCCCGGCTTGGCAAATTCACTGGGTGGGAGGTGCTTCGGGTTGTAACGCTCCTCGGTAGCGAGCACGACACGACCGAGCACGTCCCCCACCTGGACGTCGATCGTACCGGTGGCATCGTTGATGGCAACGACCTTGCCGACATAGATCTTGTTTTGGCGCGGCACGCCCGTAAACAGCGGTCCCCACATCTTGCGCGTCGCCTGCGTCCAGGGCGGCAGCAACTTTTGGCGCGTCGCGTAGTTGTCCAGGTTCTCGCGAACCGCGCGCCGCGCCGCGGCTTGCAGCGCGGGATCGATGGTCGTCTCGATCACGTAGCCACCGTGAACGGCTTGATCACCCGCCACCTCGTCGAGCAGCTTTTTGACATAGGACACCACCTCCGGCGCGAGTTCGGATTCACCGTCGGACGCGGGCGCGAGCCGCACCTTCGAGATCTGCGCCAGATCGTGCAAATCTTTGGTGATGAAGCTCTTTTCGAGCATTTGATCGAGTACGTAGCGACGCCGCGAAAGTGACTTGGTCTCATCCCGGCGCGGCGAATATTTCTCGGGCGAAGCCACCAGCCCCGCCAACAGCGACGCCTCGGGGACGTCCAAATCTTTGGCTTTTTTTCCGAAGTAATAGCGCGAGGCTTCCTCGATCCCGTAGCGGCCATGGCCGAGGTAGATGGTGTTGAGATAGAGCGAGAAAATCTCGTCCTTGCTCAGCTCCTTTTCCAAGCGACGCGCGAGGATGGTCTCCTTGATCTTGCGTTGATAGCTACGCTCGGAGTCGAGCAGCACGTTCTTGACCACTTGCTGGGTGATCGTGCTGCCGCCCTGACGCTTGTGGCCGGCTCGCAGGTTGGCCATCAGCGCCCGCAACATGCCGATGTAGTTGAGCCCCTGGTGCTCGTAGAACTGCGCGTCTTCTGCGGCCAAAAATGCGAGCTTGGCGTGGCTCGGCACATCCGTGAAGGCAATCACCGTGCGCCTCTCCACGAATAAGCTGGCTAGCACCGAGCCGTCGCGCGAAAGCACGCGCGTGACCTGCGCCGGCTGATAGTGCGTCCGCAGATCATGCACGTCCGGCAAGCCAGCTTCGAAGTGCCGAATCACCAGCAGCACCAAGAGCACGGCGGCTGCTGCCAAGCCGAGGACGGCGTACGCGGTCAGCTTCGCATAACGAAGCACCGCTTCACGGGGAGGAAGACGCATCAGCGGCCCAAAAGGCGCATCACCAGTACGGCTAAGAGGACACCAGCCACCAGACACAACGCCGCAACGCCGATCAAAAGTCCCGGGCCGCTCGATTTTTCCGCCGCTACCACCGGCCGATTGCTGCGCTCTTCCATGGCCGGCAACTGCGACCGCGGGGCGCTCCCGTCTGGCAGCAGCGAGGGCAAGGCCTGAGCCGCCGCGCCGCCGAATGGACGCAGCGCCTCGGCGAACTCAGCGGCCGTCTGGTAGCGCTGCTCGGGTTTCTTGGACAAGGCACACGCGAGCACGTCGCCGAGCTCCTTTGGAAAGCGACGCTCGGGCACCCGCTCACTCAGCGGGATGATCGCCTCGGTGACGTGCTTCTGGATGTACTCCATCGGCGATTTTGCCGAAAATGGCAGCTTGCCGGTGAGCACCTCGTACAAGATCACGGCCAGCGAATAGATGTCACTGCGTGCGTCGAGGGTTTTGCCCTGCGCTTGCTCCGGTGACATGAACTCAGGGGTGCCGAAGACCATGCCCTCCTGGGTCAGGATGATCGAGCCGGGCTGCATTTGGCGTTCGGTGACCTTTGCCAGGCCGAAGTCCAGCACCTTGGGGTAATCCACCATGCCGCCCTGCTTGCACAGGAAGATGTTCTCCGGCTTCAGGTCGCGATGCACGATGCCGAGTTCGTGTGCCTCTTGCAGGGCACCGCAGACTTGAATCAGGATTGGAATCGCGCGTTCGGGCGGGATCGGGCCGTCTTTGCGCACCGCTTGATTGAGGTTTTTCCCCTCGAGCATTTCCATCACGATATAGAGCGAGCCATCCTCCTCGAGTTCACCGTAGACGAAGACCTTGACGGTGTTCGGGTGAGTGAGCTGGCTCATCGCGCGCGCTTCCCGCCGGAAACGCGAGGTCAAATCTTTGCGATTGGCCAGCTTCGGATGCAGGATCTTGATCGCGACCATGCGCTTCATGGCCGGCTGGGAGGCCTTGTACACGGAGCCCATCCCGCCCGTGCCAATCTTCTCCAAAACCAGGTATTCGCCGCCCAGGATTTCACGGCCGATAAAGGGGTCCTTGGGGCGCATTCGACCTGACAGATACCAAAACTTACTGCCCGCTACGACCGCTATGAGCGCGGACCTGCTTTGGCGTCGTGATTCGATTGGCAAAGCTCGCTTTCCGCGACGGAAACTTGCATCACGGGGCCCGTGGGCCGCATGAATGCCCGGCCATGACGGAACACGCCGACTTCTTGGAAAGTGCGCTCTTGAGCGGAGCCGGCTTTCGGCACGCTTTCTTTACTCGCAAGGGCGGCGTCTCGACGGGCCCTTATGCGAGCCTGAGCTTCTCGGTCGCCGCTGGTGACAGCGCGCTCAACGTGAAACAGAACTTGGAACGAGCAGCGACCGAGCTTGGCGTCGCCAGCACACGGATCCATTTCTTGTCACAAGTGCATGGCCGGGTCGCACACACCCTTGGCGGCAGTGAAGTTCAAAGCATGCTCCTCCTGCGCGAAGGGGACGCGCTCGTCAGTCGTGCACGGGGTCTGGCGTGCGCCGTGCGCAGCGCCGACTGCGTTCCGGTCTTGTTGGCCGATCGCCGAAGCGGCGCGGTCGCGGCGGTGCACGCCGGCTGGCGTGGGGCCGTCGCCGGCATCGTCAGCAGTGCCATCGAGGCCCTCAAGGCACTCGCACCCAACCCCAGCTTGATCGCCGCCATCGGTCCGCACATCTCCCAGGCCGCCTTCGAGGTTTCGGAGGACGTGGCCGAAATGCTCTCGAGCGCCTCGCTGGATCCAAACATCGTCGATCGCTCGCGCTCGAAGCCCCACGTAGATTTGCGACGCATGCTGCGCGCCGAACTGCACGGCCAGGGCCTCGCCCACCCCGCCATCGACGATGTTTGGGGCTGTACGGTTTTGGAGTCAGAGCGCTTCTTTTCGTTTCGGCGGGATGGCAAGGCCAGCGGGCGCCACTTATCCGCTATTGTGCCTCGGCTGTAACAGCGCGCCGCGCTTGCGATAGACCAAAATTCGATCGATCCTTAGTCTCCAGGCGGGGATGACGGCTGAACCCGGCCCAACCCGCGAGTTTCTCCGAAAATGCCCATTACCGTTTCTTGCCCCGCTTGTAGTTCGCGGTTCTCGCTGAGCGACGATCTGTACCGACGCCGAGTGGCGGGCAGCCTGGTGAAGGTGAAGTGCCGCCACTGTCAGGCCGAGATCGCGGTCGACGCGACAGAGTCCGAAGCGTTGCCCAGCCATGAATCCGCGCCCGAGCACCCGCTGCCGCCGCGTCGCAAGGCCGTCACTCAAATGGGCCTGGGCACGCCAGCAGCGCCAGCGGAGCTAGTCACGAGTTCGCCGTTGCCGTTGAACCTCGCGCGCTCGCGGTTGCCGCTGAACGCAACGGTCACGCCGCTGCCTTTGGACGCAACGGTTACGCCGCTGCCCTTGAATACAGCGACCGCGACGCCCGTTTCGACGGACGACGCCGAATCGCTCTGGAGCGACGACGAGACGATCGCGATCAATCGGACGAAGGCCAAGGTGCTGCCACGCCCTTCGGTCGCGCGCACTGCGCCGCTCACCGAGGCAGAGGACCTAGAGCTGATCGACGCCGAGGAGGTGCCGGTGAGCTCTTCGGGCGCGCCGACGCTGGAAGCGCTCACCTTGGAGGCTGGAGGCGCGCACGTGCCCCACGGTAAGCCCCCGCCTGATGAGTTCTTGGTCAGCTTGAGCGCGGGTGGCGACAGCATGCTCGGCGCGCCCACGATCGACGTAACCAGCTTTGCCGCCGAGATCAGCGCGCCCAGCGCCGCTGAGGTTGCGCTGGAGAGCGCGGAGGAGGAGCTCGAGTATCGCCCAGCACGCACCGCCACGATCCCACTCTTCGACATGAGCGACGTGCTACCCCCTGCCAATCGAGGCGCCGGCATCGGCAACGCCGCACCCGCCCCGACACAGCCGCGCAAAGCGACGGAGTCACCGGTTTCCGAGGGGCGCTCACGCGAGCGCAAATTCGTGATCGCACCGCAAGCCGAGGCCAACGCGACCGAGATACCGACGGCGCGCCGTTCGGGTGCCATGTTGTGGGTCGGGTTGCTGGCCGCGGCGGCGGTGGCCGCAGTGATCGGCTCCCGCGAGCTCAATTGGACACAACCGGTCTCGAACGCGCCTCAGCTCGCCGGCGATCCGGCGCCTGCGCCAACGCCGGTAGTCAATACGCTCTCCGCGCTCCCAGCCGAGACGACCCAGAGCGCTGAAACCGCGAACGGCACGCCGACCGCGAGTGCCATCGTACCCGCCGCGCCCATCATACCCGCCCAGCCCACTGCGCAGAACATTACGGCTGGGACAACGCAGCGCTCAACGCCCAGCACTGCCGCCGCGGTCAAGGGCAGCGCAGACGCGGCAGGCGCCGAAACCAAGAAGCCAACCAGCGCAGCCGAGCCGGCCGAGCAAAAGCCGGTCGTATCCGCGCCATCGGTCGAGGTGCACAACGCGCCTCCCCCGGCCGCCCCCGACACCGAGTTCGATCGCAGCGCAGCGCGGAATGCGCTGGCCAGCGCCGCCGTCCAAGCCTCGTCGTGCCGCAAAGAAGGCGATCCGTCCGGCACCGCGAACCTGACCGTCACCTTTGCACCTTCGGGCCGTGTGACCAGCGCGCAAGTTCAGGGGCCCCCCTTCTCCGGCACGCCCACCGGTGGTTGCATCGCAAGCACGATGCGCCGCGCCAGCGTGCCTGCTTTCTCCGGCGAACACGTGACCGTCAGCAAGACGATCGTCGTCCAATAGCGCTCGGAGCCGAGTCCATCCGTGCATCGACTCCTCGCTCCGCTGTTCTCGGTACTCTCGTTGCTCAGCGCAGACGTCGCTGCCAGCCCTTCCGCTCCAACCACGGAAGGGCTCACACCGATCGAAATCACCCTGGTTGGTCCGAAACCAGTTCGCCTTCGCGTCGCGCGAGGCAGCACCTTCCCCTGCGATTCGGGCGACAATCACCTGCTCGTCTCGGGAAAGTTCGAGCCCGGCCGAGTCATCCGCCTGAAAACCGCCGGCCATTGCGTGTGCTTCCACCAAACCTACGCTCCCTTCTCTGACATCGACTGGGGCGCCTCCACGCTGATCTGCCGCCCACAAATCTGCAGACCCGCCGGTCGCAGTAAACGCTGCGTCCCCGCTCCCGATCCCACCATCCGCATCAGCATTCAATCAACCCGGCCTAGTGAACGTTAGCCAGCGGCGGAACCCCGCGAGGAACGACGCTCTTGCCTTTGCGCAAGTGGAACGTTCCGAGGTTCAGTGCACTGACCGAGCGCGCTCCGCTAGCACGCTCCCTTGGTGGAACATTCAGCCCACCGAAGCGAGCCCCGGTTCGCGAGTCTTTCGCTATACTCGCGCGTGATGCCTACTCATCTCCTGGTCGGGAACCCGACCGCTCAGAGCGGAAGGAATCAGGAGCGCATCGATCGCGCGCTGGCTCTGATGGATGATGCAGGGCTCGCCACCGATTTCCTGCCCACGCTGCCCGGCGGCAAGACCATCGCGGCCGTACGCACCGCGCTCGAGGCTGGCTCCTACCGGGTAGTGATCGCGATGGGTGGCGACGGAACGTTTCGCGAGGTCGGCGCCGGGCTCTACACCAGTAAGCGGCGCGAGGAAGTCGCCTTGGGCATGCTGCCCACCGGCACTGCAAACGACCAAGGCAAGAGCTTCGGCCTGCAATCGGACGAGGGCGCGCTCGCGCGCAACGTGGACGTGATCCGCGCGGGACACGAGACCCGGCTCGACGTAGGGATCTACCGTGCCGGGGATGCCAGCGCAGCGGCCGATTACTTCTTCGATTCGTGCGGCTGGGGCTTGTCCGCCCGCGTCCTCGCCCAACGCAACAAGGATCGCGAACTCGTCGAGCAGCTCGGCCCGTTGAAGGAGCTCTATCGTGACCAGGCCGTGTACGCCGGGGCATTCCTCAAGACATTCCTCGAGTCATACCTGATTGACGATAAATTGCGGGTGGTAGCCACGCTCGACGGAACGCGAGTCGAGCTCGACGGCCTCACGGATCTGATCGTGAAGAACACGCGCGTTTACGCGGGTGCCTGGGTGTTCGACGAAGCCTCCCGCCACGACGATGGCATTTTCGAGTTGGTCCCGTTCGTTGGAAAGAACGATTGGGTGTCCAAAGCGATCCGCGACTTGGAATTCGTTCCGCTGAACGAAGGCCTGCTCGAAGATCTGGGCCTCGAGCACTCCGAGACGCTGCGCGCGTCGACCATGGATCTGGAGCTCTTCGATCCCGCAGGTGGCGTGCCGCTCGCCACCCAGTTGGACGGTGAAGAGTGGCCAGCGAGTCGCCGAGTCCGCATCGAGGTCGCGCCGCGCGGGATCCGCTTGATCGTACCTGCGACCTGAGTCGCACATGCGAGCGAGCAGCGTCGCCCGGAAGCATCCCCGGGGAAGCTGTCGAGAGGGTTCACGAGTGGGACGCGCGCGACGGTGACTCGCGCATCGAAATGGGTGGAAGCGCGAGACAGGAGCCGAGCGATGCCTGCTCTTCGGTTGTCCGGATAGCCGGCGACTCGGCAGGCCGAACATCAGCGAGCCACGGGAGGGCCAGCTCGCGAACTAGGCGCCGCCTGCGCTGGCTGTTAGGGTCAATGCCAAAAGTGAACGGCGAAAATTGCACGCTCCAAGCCCGCCGCCGATCGCTGCGTGTTAGTCGTTTCGGAGGCGAATTTGACCGCGATCCGCGGCGTTCGTGAGTACGCAGAGCTGCAAGTGGGTGAACCGCCGTACACGCTGGGATCACGACGTCGGTCTTGGCCGTCCGTGAACGGCTCAATCAATCGCTCAATTTCGCGATCCCTGCCGAAGCATTTTGGCAACCCTGATTGACGCCGCGCGCCGCCTCGGCGAACACGCTCACTATGAAGCCGTCCCCCTTCGCGTCAATTCCGCTCGCGCCGGCCGATCCAATCCTGGGTCTGACCGAGACATTCGTGGCCGACCCGAATCCGAAAAAGGTGAACCTCGGCGTGGGCGTCTATCAAGACGGCAGCGGAAAGGTGCCAGTGCTGGCGGTCGTGCGCGAAGCCGAAAAGCTTTGGTACGAGAAGGAAGATTCGAAGTCGTACCTACCGATTGAGGGTGTGCCGGCTTACCGCAAAGAGGTGCAAGAGCTGCTGCTCGGGCGTGATTCGCGGCTGATCGCCGAAGGCCGCGCCGTGACCGCGCAGGCGCTCGGCGGCACGGGCGCGCTCAAGGTGGGAGCGGATTTTTTGCGGCGTTTTCTGCCCGAATCCGAGGTGTACATCAGTGCCCCGAGTTGGGAGAACCATCGCGCGCTGTTCGAGAGCGCAGGCTTCGTCGTCAAAGAGTATCCGTACTACGCCGCCGACCGCCACGGTCTGGACTTTGCCGCGATGAAGTCGGCCCTGGCGGCGTTGCCGGCCAAGAGCATCGTGCTCTTACACGCTTGCTGCCACAACCCGACCGGTGTCGACCTGAGCGCGGAACAGTGGCAAGAGCTGATTGGCATCGTGGCCGAGCGCGATTTGATGCCGTTCATCGACTTCGCTTACCAGGGCTTTGGCGACGGCATCGAGCAAGATGCGTTTGCGGTGCGAGCGTTCGCAGCGGCGGGTTTGCCGTGCCTGATCTCGAGCTCGTTTTCCAAGTCATTTTCGCTGTATCGCGAGCGAGTCGGTGCGGTAACGTTCGTGACCGCCGATGCGGACGAGACCAAGCGCGTCACCTCGCAGGTCAAACGCACGATTCGCACCAACTACTCGAACCCCAGCTCGCACGGCGGGCAGGTCGTCGCGCTGGTGCTGGGTAACCCGGAACTTCGCCAAAAGTGGGAAAGCGAGCTGACCGAGATGCGCCTGCGTATTCAAAAGATGCGCACGCTGTTCGTGAAGCAGCTCGAGGCGCGCGGCATCAAGCGCGATTTTTCATTCATCGAGCAGCAGCGCGGGATGTTTTCTTACTCGGGGCTCGAGCTGGAAAAAGTTCGCAAATTGCGCTCGGATTTCGGGATCTATATCGTCGATAGCGGCCGCATTTGCTTGGCGGCCATGAACGAGAAGAACCTCGAATACATCACCGACGCAATCGCGAAGGTGTTGTAGGTCACTGGTCCCGAGCCAGGGCAGCACAGCCCAGGCTCAATTTCTGTAGCAAAGCCGTGGGCAGGCGCGACTCGTAGAACAGCCGCGCATCGACCACGATCACCCGCGGCTGGGGCCCGTCCAGCGCCAATACGCGATAGGACTGCGGCTCGATCGCGGTCGCATCGAGGAACGTCATCGTTGCCACGTCTTGGCGATGAGCACCCAGGAGCTGCGCACCCTTGCTCGAGTCGAGCGATCGCGTGACTCGGATTGATGACAGACCGGAGAGCACCTCGAAAAATACCCGCCCGCCACGGCATGCTTCCAGTTCGTGACCCTGCTCATCCGAGATCCGGATCGAAAACAGAGCCTTCGGATCGTTGGGTCTGCGAGCCGTGAGCTTGCGACCGGGTAGTTCGAAGTCGAACCCCGTAACCATACCCACGTCGATCGCAAAAATTTCGCCACTATCCGGGATCTGGACCGGGCTCGGTGGCGAGGCAGAATCGGAATCAGCAGCCATTCGGTCGAGCGAAGGGCCACGACCGCGGCCGCTATTATAAACGTAGGCTCCTGCGACCGCGGCCACAAACACGGCCGACAACCCGAGACGAGAGAACCGCTTCACTTCGCTTTGACTTCGACGAGGGTTCCGATGGGTGTCCAGGAATAGAGTGCTTTTGCGTCGTCCTCGGTGAGTCGAACGCAGCCATGTGAGCCCAGGCGATCCGATACCTTCGACTTCATGAACCGAACCGCAGAGAGCGGCAATACACCATGGTACTGGTGCAACGCCTTGCCATCGACACTGAAGAACAGGGCGTAGTTCATTTGAGCATCGTACTTGGCGCTGCGATGCGGGTGAAGCTTTTTGAATACCTTGAAGGTTCCCGGTTCGGTTGGATGACTCTCGTCCCCCGTGACGCAGTCGAATTGGTAGATAAGCGCGCCGCCGTCGAACGCCTCGACGTTCTGGTTTTCCAGATGCACGACGATGCGTTTGCCTCGGGAAGCAACCACCTCGATCTGCATGAAGGCCCAAACCCGGCCGTCCTTTAGCTTGGCTTCCAGCATGGCGACGCCTATTTTTTTCCCGGTCACGCGAAAGATCCGAAGATTTTTCTGCCGAGCGTGCTCGACCACCGAGCCCACCGATGCGTCGTTGAGAGCAACCGACAGCGTCTCCCCGTGAGGGCCGGCGCCCCAGAGAGCCACCGTCGCGTAGTGTTGCGGCGTCACAGTCTGCTTGTTGAGTGCGGAGTCGTATCCCCCCAGATCCACCCCTGGCGGCTTCAGAAAATTTGCCATTCGCGCACTCCATCACACTGAAGGATGCCGTCAACGCTTCGCAAACTCCGGGCGCTAAGGCGGTGAACGGAGAAACTATGCGGAGCCCGGAGTCACCTCATCGCGGGCCGATGGGCGCAGAGCGCGTGCCGGAAAGTTGCCCGATTGGCGACACGCTTGTTGCTCCCCGGAGAGCCCCAGGCGCTGTACACCAGTGCCGACAACACACGAATGACTACGAGAAAAGAGTCCCGATGAGGGTTGGAATCATAGGCGCTGGGAGCGTGGGAGCGACACTTGCGCGCCAGCTCTCGAGGCGTGGGCATCACGTCTCGATTGCGAACTCGAGAGGGCCGGAAAGTCTCGTCGCATTGGCGTTCGAGGTGGGCGCCACTCCCGCTTCCGTTCGTGATGCCGCACATTCCGGGGAAGTCGTGATCTTGGCGGTCCCGACCAAGGCCATTGCCGCTCTGCCGCGGGACCAGTTTGCCAACGCCTCGAGCAGCCTGATCGTGATCGACGTCGGAAACTACCACCCGCGGCTTCGCGATGGTCGCATCGACGCCATCGACGGCGGATTGCTGGATAGTCAATGGGTCGCGCAACGGGTCAAGCGACCCGTGATCAAGGCGTTCAACAACATCTTTGCCAGCAGCCTCGGCACGAAAGGCGTTCTGCCCGGAACACCTGGACGGATCGCACTTCCGGTCTCCGGCGATTCGCTAGAGTCCAAGGCGGTCGTGCTTCGACTCGTCGATCAGATCGGCTTCGACGCGATCGATGCAGGCGATCTCGATGACTCCTGGCGACACGGGACCGGAACGCCCGCGTATTGCCAGGATCTCGACGCCGCTGCTCTCGAGCGCGCGCTCGCCAAAGCCGACCGAGACCGCGTCGCCGAGTACCGGACCCAGGAGGAGGTCCGAATCAGCAGGGCTTTGGCAACGAACATCAACTGAGGACTCGTGCGCCCGCGAGGCGGCGGCGCCCGCGAGTGGCGGCTGATCCACGAGGGGGCCTTGCGATGATGCGGGCGATCCCTCAAGAGGTCCGCTCTCAGGAATTTGACCCCTGAACTCCTTTTGCTCAGGCGACCGCCCAGATAGAGGTGCTACGGCGCGACGGGGCCGATGGTCGACGTGGGACGGTTCGTCAGATCCGTGGGGCTCTTGTCTTTGGCGAGCACGCTGGAGGCTTGGGAGAGGATATCGGGGTTTGCCGAGATGTCTGTCTCGTAGCCGCTGAGCGAGCCGTGGCAGCCGGCGCACAGGCCGTTGAAGAGCGGCGAGCGAAAACCCTGGCGCACGACTTCACCGGGATAAAACTGCATTTCTTCGCGTTGGAAGTGGTCGGTGGGCTGGCTGTCGGCGGCCAACACGACGCGCGCCTGGAGCACGAGAGGGATGCCGCCACGGATGGTCACGCTGGCCGAACCGTCTTTGTAGATCGTGGGCGACCCGAGTAGGCCGCGGCGCACGTACACTTTGCCGTAGTCGTCGCTGAAGACGGAGTTCGGGTTTGCGCTATCGAAGCCGTTCACGCCAGCTTCGGGGGGCAGATCTTCCCACAACGAGAGATTGAAGTTGCTGGTCGGGACCACGCGACCAGTGCGCGTGTTTTGGAACAGTAAACTCGAGAGCAGCGGCGCATCGAGAAAGGTGATCTGTGAACGATCGCGCCGGTCTGGGTCGTCGAATACTTGCGTCGCGCCGTTGGGCTCGTCGAGCCGCGAGCTGAACAGGCGCAGGTTGTAGCGTGGGGCGATCGCCACCGGCCACAGATCGTCCTTCGGATCAGTAATCAGAGGGGTACGCGCGCCAGTGCTGGCGTCGACCTCGACGATGTCGAAGTTGCCATTGAAGTTATCGAGCGCAACGACGTTGCCCGCGTAGCTGGCCAGCAAGTTCTGCGTCGGCAGCAAGGAGGGGCTGCGATAGGCGCCCTGTGTGCCGGACAGCTTGCCGGTCGCCGCCGGATCGAGCACCCGCACCGAATGCTGAAAAAACACGGGGTTCGGCCAGCTGATCGCGCTGGGCTGCTGCACGTAGTCTTCCGGCGTGGTGCTCGATTGATCGATGCCCACGCTGCGATTGATGATGGCCAGCGTGCCCGCGCCATGCACCGCGCCGCGGTCGCTCAAGATGGCGGCGAAATTTTTATCGGTCAGCTCGACGACGTCCGTGAGCTGGTCGAAATCGATTGTGCCGCGTTGACCGAACAGCGGATGGTAATCTCCACCGTCCAGGTTCATGCGTCGCCCGGCGAGCTGATAGAAGCCGGGCGCGCGCTTCTCGGCCACCAAGATCAAGCGACCGTCGCGCATGAATGCGGGCGATAGCTCTTGATTCAAGAGGAAGGTCAGCTGACGGATTTTTCCCGACTCGAGCAAGTACAAATTCGAGTTGAGGCGCGAGGGATCGGCGGGTGTGCGTTGCGGACCGCGGTAGCTGAAGGCGGCACCGTTCTTGGTGTTGCCGCGCGTCGAGGCGAACACCAAGCGGCCGTCGGGCGCGAATGCCGGATCGAAGTTGTGCACCAACTCACCGTTGTCGACGAACGCCTCACCATCGTCAGTCGTGGGCTGCGCGTTGATGGTCGCTTCCGGCGCGCAGCTGGCGCCATCGACGACGTACACTTGAAACGGCTCGCTCGCAGATTTACGAGCGGAAAACGCGATCTTGCTGCCGTCCCAAGACACGCTTGGGCGGCGCACATCGGTGCTCGCCGGGGGCAGCCCACACGACGCAGAAAGGCTGGTTTCGGCACCGACCGTGACGTGATGAGTGGCGTCCAGCGACGCTGCTACTCGGATGATCTCCGCGCCGGGAGCAAACACTTCGAAGGTTTGCGGCGTGTCCGGCAGCACGGCCGGCGAACGGCGCACGAACACGATGCCGGTTAGGGCGGGTGGACTCGGGATGCGCGCCTGCTGCTCTTTCAAGAACCAGGCCTTGATCAC
>DATEPG010000072.1:0-6517 GCA_035273265.1 Polyangiaceae bacterium | reverse complement strand
GCGCCCGTCAAGCCCGCGCCCAAAGCCAAGGCGGCACCCGTCAAGCCCGCGCCCAAAGCCAAGGCGGCGCCCGTCAAGCCCGCGCCCAAAGCCAAGGCCGCGCCCGTCAAGCCCGCGCCCAAAGCCAAGGCGGCGCCCGTCAAGCCCGCGCCCAACGCGAGCAAGAAGGCGGCGAAGAGCATCAGCAATCTCGCTAAGCCGATTGTGAAGACCAACGCCAAGTCGAAGTCCGCTCCCTTAAAGCCAATGGGTAAGCCCCAGAAGGCAACACCCAAAGCCCCGACGAAGCCGGTCGCCAAGGCTGCACCCAAAGCTGCACCCAAAGCTGCGCCCAAGGCTGCACCCAAAGCTGCGCCCAAAGCACAGGCGAAGTCGAGCAAACCGGCAGCGAAGAAGAAGCGCTAGCTAGCGCCGCGAGTGAAGACCGGAACGCGCTCCCAGAAGCTCCGCACCTCGGACAACTCCGTGGTGCGTCCCGCTGGCGGGAGCGCGGCCAGCAAGCGCTGGCCGTAGCCCTTCTGGTGCACTCGCGGGTCCAGGAGCGCGACGATGCCCGCGTCGTCGCGCGTGCGGATCAAGCGACCAAAGCCTTGTTTGAGCGTGATCGCCGCGGCCGGGACGTGCAGGCGCATGAACGGATTTTCGCCAGCACGCTCGAGCTCTTGCGAGCGCGCCTGCACGACCGGATCGCTGGGCACCAAGAACGGGATCTTCTCCAGCACTACTAGGCGCAGGGCCCTACCCGGTACGTCGACGCCTTCCCAAAAGCTCATCGTCGCGACCAGCACGGCGTCGCCCGCCGCGCGAAATGCGCTGATCAACGCAGCTTTGGGCGCCGCGCCCTGCACGAACAAGCGTCGCCCCGGAAGGCGCTTGGACAAGATCGCGTACAGCGCGTTCATCGAACGCAGGGAGGTCGTGAGTACGAAACAACCCCCACGAGTGATCTCAATCAACTCCGCAATGCGCTCACCCGCGCTGGCCGCGAACGCCGGGTGACCCGGCGGGGGCAAGTCCTTGGGCGTGTACAACAGCGCGTTCCGGGCGAAGTCGAACGGCGAATCGAGCACCAGCTCGGTGACCGGCACCAGCTCGCCGCTGAGCCCGATTCGTGAGCGAAAAAAGGCGAACGGACTCGCGTCCGGGTTGCCCTTCGACGGCGTGATCGACAGAGTCGCGCTGGTCAGTACTACCGAGGGCACGCTCTCGAAAATACGGGCGCGAAAGACGTGCGACAGATCCACGGGCGTGGAGCTCAGCGAGGCGGAGCGCCCGCCCATATCGAACCACGTGATACGCCCGGGCGCGCCGGATACGATCGCCGCCAGCTCTTCGCGCACCAGCTGCGCGCGACCCTCGACGCCCTTGAGGGCTTCGAGGGCAGTACTGGCCACGCGCTTGGCTCCCGGCAACGCCAGCGACGTCCGCCCGGCCGCAACCTCTGCCGCAGAGCCGACGGCCTCGAGCGCGTTGTCGAGCGCGTGATAGCGTTCCTCGAGCGGCCCTGTCCACGCTTCGCGCTCCACAGTGAAGCGCGCTTCTTCACTGTGGCCCTTGCGGCCGAGCTCCGTCCAGAGCGCTTCGGCCGCCATGCGCGCGTTGGCCAACGTGGGCGACTTCGAGCCGGGGGCGAACAGCGGATCGCCCGCGCCAACTACGGTCATTGCGCGTTCCGCATCGTTCAGCAGCCGCTCGAGCCGTGCCCGCGACACGCGCATACCGAAGAAATCCGTGGCGATGTCTTCGAGCTGGTGTGCCTCGTCGAAAATCACCGCATCATAGTCGGGGATGACACGCGCGGGATGCGGTCCGCGCAAGGCCAAATCAGCAAAGAACAAGTGATGATTGACGACCACCAGCTGCGCCGACTCGGCTTCGCGTCGCATGCGCGTCACGAAGCATTCGTTGAAGTATGCGCAGCTGGCACCAATCCGGGTCTCGCTCGAAGAGTTGACTTCACGGCGCAGCGGATCGTCTTCGCGAATGCCGGCGAGCTCCGCCAAGTCACCGGACGCGGTCTCGTCCAACCAGTCGTCGAGCATACCGAGCGAGCGTGCGTGCCGCGGCCGCAAGCTCTCTTCACTCGAGCGAAATTCGGCCAGGCGACGACGACACAAATAGTTCGAGATCCCCTTCATCAGCGCGGCGCGCACTGGCACGCCCAGCGCACGCTCGATCAGCGGTAAATCCTTCCAGAAAATTTGTTCTTCCAGAGCACGCGTGGCCGTCGAGACAATCACCTTTTTTCCGCTGAGCAAGGCGGGTACCAGGTAAGCGAGGCTCTTGCCCGTGCCGGTACCGGCTTCGCAAATCAACACGCGATCGTTGGCCAGCGCGCTCTCGACGGCGCGCGCCATCTCGAGCTGGGCGGGGCGCGCCTCGTAAGCGGGCAGGCCACGCGCGAGGGGCCCATCGGGGCCCAGCAGCTCTGCGGCGGACGGCATTCGAACGGCCGGCTATCCGTCCTTTGGAGGAATGCTGGAGTCCTCGGAGTCCAAATATTTGAGGCCAACGATCTGGCCATCCGTCTCGTCTTGGAGCCAAACCACGCTCGCGAGGCGCGCGAGCGTGGTTTCCTCGTCACCCACGGTAAGCTGGTACTCGACGCCTTGAACCAGCGGATCTTCCACGATGGCGCGGATCCCCCCGCGGCTGACATTCAGGGTCCAGCCATGTGTTTCGAAGCCGGCAGCCCGAACCAGTACGCGTTCCGATGCCTCGAAGCGAGCGCCACCTGCATGGCGACGCGGCGCACGCACCTCGGACTCGGGATTGACTGGTGGCTTTTCGCGCGTCACGGAATTTCGCGAGGTTAGCATGACGGGAGGCAACCGGGGGGAGACGGAGCGACACGGAGGCGGGCACCGAGCCAACGCGGGCACCGAGCCCAACGCGGCGGACGCGGGCGTCCGGGATAGCCTCGTCGATCTTGACGCTCGGTGTCGGTTCCGCGTACGGTTGCGGGTGTTTTTCCAGCTGCTAGCGCAGATATGTCGCCACCCACCCCGAGTGAGCTGAAAAAGCTCCTGCTCGCCGAAGGCTTCGAGGTCTATCGCACCCTGAGCGATCAGATCGTCCTCGCCGATCGCGTGCGTGACAATTTGATCATGGATAGCGGCGTGGCCGCGCGGCTGGGAGACGTGCCCTGTGTGCGCTTCGTGGTGCGCGCACAAGGGGGTGACTTCCCGAATGATTCCACGGCCGTGATTTTCGACCGGGCCCGGCAAATGGCCACCGACGCGCTCGGTCGGGGTTATCGTGAGGTCGCCGCAAATAGCGTGGAAGTCCGCGATCCCGGGGACGATTCCCTGACTTTGGACGTTTGGCACGAGGTCGCCTTCGAAAAGGCGCTGGCCAACGATGCCGAGCTGATCGCCGAGCTGCGCTACGCGCTTTCGCTGGAAAAAACCGCGCCACCCGAGCTCAGGCGCTAAAGCTAGGCCGGAAATGTCGGGTTCCAGACGCATGGACCCGCCGCGGCGAGCGTGGTATTTGCCGCGCCCTTCACGCTGAGGCCCCGAGGCTCGCAGGCTGCTTCGCAGCGAAAGTTTTTAGACAATGCTGAGTATCTTCCGAGGCGGCGGTTTCTCCCAGGTTCTGGTCGGAGGCATCGCATTTTCGATCATCCTGGTCTTCGCGCTGGAGTTTCGCAGCGGCCAGAACGGGCCCACTGCCAGCCTGAAGAGGGAGTGCGTGCTCGAGTTCAAAGGCGACTGCATCGATCCCAAGGAGTATTACGCTTCCTTCGGCTTGGTGATGAGCAACCTCAATCCGCGCGCCTCCAAGCAGCTCGGCCTGCACAAGAAAGTCTTGGACGGCTTGGTCGAGCGCGAGCTGCTCGTTGCCGAAGCCAAACGCTTGGGCATCAGCGCCAGCGAGAGCGACGTCGAGGCCGAGCTGTTCAATGGCCGCGCTCACGTCTCCTTGCCTGCGCAAGACTCGCTCAGCCTGAGTGCTCAGCTCGGCATGTGTCGCATCGCAGAGGACGGCCGTGGCTGCGAGCCAGGCAGCGACACGATGCTTCGCTACCTGC
This sequence comes from Polyangiaceae bacterium, assembly GCA_035273265.1. Taxonomy (GTDB): domain Bacteria; phylum Myxococcota_A; class Polyangia; order Polyangiales; family Polyangiaceae; genus PMG-095. The sequence continues at coordinate 2,484 of DATEPG010000072.1, read as the reverse complement.
GCGTCAAGCGCACCCCAGACGAGCCGTTCGACTACGCGCGCTACGAGCGCGAAGTGCGCGTGCTGGCCAACCGTGGCCCCAAAGAATTCAAGGAAATGCAGCAGCGTGAGCTAATCGCCGCGCGCATGCGCGACCTGATTCGCGAGCCCGTGCGCGTCTCCGAAACCGAGGCTTTCGCCTTGTTCGAGCAAGCGCGCAGTACCGTCACCGTCCGCAGCGCCGTGCTCACGCGCGATTGGTTCGCCAAGTATACGCTCGACGTAAGCCCTGCCGCGGTCGACAAGTGGGCAGCAGAGAACAAACCGCTGGTCGACGCTTCTTGGGAGACCGACAAGGCCAATTTCACCGCCGGCTGCGTGCCAACCCGTGAGATCTTGTTGGAGGTTGGGCCGGGCGCGAACGACGAAGACCGCGCGACGCTACGACAGAAGCTGGACAGCGCACGCAAGCGCATTACCGGCGGCGAGTCGTTCGGCAGCGTGGCCCGCTCGGTGAGCGAAGGGCTCACCGCGGTTCAGGGCGGCGAACTCGGCTGTGTCGGTGCAAGCTACGGCGTGGGCCATGAGGAGCTGGTCAAGGCCGCCTCCGCGCTCAAACCGGGCGAGCTGTCCGGGATCGTAGAAACCCCGCGGGGCATGCACCTATTGCAGGTCGACGCCAAGCTCGACGCCGCCAATCTGGAAGCGTCCGGTCGGCGCTATGTCGCGCACAAGCTGTACGTGCGCGCCGCAGGCGATGAGCAGGTGAAGGCGTTCGGCGAAGAGCTGATCCGCCGCGTCAAAGCGGGCGCCAAGCTGGAAGAGGCGCTCGAAGCGCAGCTCGCTCTGCTCTTGCCCGCGCAAGCGAAGAAACCTGGCGAAGGCAAGGCAGCCGAGCTGCCCGCACTCGCCGCCTTGGATCGCCCACGCATCGAAATTTCGGCGCCGTTCCCTTCCTCGGGCAATCCGCTCCCGCAAGTGACGCCCAAGGAACCCTTGGCCGCGCGAGCCTTCGAACTGAAGAACCCGGACGAAGTCTGGCAAGTGCCGATCCAAACCAGTGAAGGCGCGGTCGTGCTGCAGCTCAAAGAGAAGAACGCCGTTTCGCGCGCCGACTTCGACAAGAGCAAGGCCGAGCTGCTCGGCCCGATGCGCGCCGCCAAGGCCACCGAGGCGCTCGCCAACTACATCGCCGATTTGCGCAAGAAAGCCGGCGATAAACTCAAGGTGGACGCCCGCTTCGCCGAAGAACCCAAAGCGTCCGGCCGGGACGACGAGTGAGTTCCGAGAGCGGCACACAGCCTTCCCGCGTCGAATCCACGCTGCCCAACGGCCTGCGCGTGAGCGCAGTACGCATGCCCCACGTGCGGCGCTCGGTGATCGACATTCATACCCGCATCGGCTCGCGCTTCGAAAGCGCGGCCGACAACGGCATCAGTCATTTCCTCGAGCACATGCTGCATCGCGGAACCGCCCGCTACCCTTCGGCGCACGCCCAAGCACTGGCGTTCGAGACGCTCGGCGGCGCGCTGTCGGCGATGACGTACGTCGATCACGGCGCGCTCAGCCTCGCCGCCCCGCCGGAGAACCTGAGCGAGCTCTTGCGGATCTTGGCGGAAGTGCTGCTCGAACCCATCTTCAGCGGACTTTCCGTAGAAAAGGGCATCGTCCGCGAGGAAATCTTGGAGAGCCTCGACGAAGACGGGCGTTCGGTGGATGCCGATCATTTGCTGCGCGCGCTGGCATTTCCGGATCACCCGCTGGGTTTTCCAATCACGGGCTCGCTCAGCACCCTCGAGAGCTTCGATATCCCGCTGCTGCATCGACACCACGCGGCTCGCTACGTGGCGGAGGGCAGCGTGCTGACGATCGCCGGTCCGATCGACCCGCAAGCCATACTCGCGCAGGTCGCGGACGTGTTCAAAGCACTGCCAAACGGTGCGGAACCGTTGGCAGTAGCGCCTGCGCCGCAAACCGGGCTGCGCTTCTCACACGTGAAGTACACGGGCAGCCAAGCGTCCGTGCGGGTGGGCTTTCGCGCACCGGGCGAGCTCGATGCAGACGAGCCAGCGACGGAGCTCTTACTGCGCGTGCTCGACGACGGCATGGCCACGCGGCTGTACGAACGATTGTGCGACGTGCGCGGTCTTTGTTACGACGTGTCCGCGAGCTACGAAGCGTACGTCGACGCCGGCCTGTTCGACGTGGCTGCCGACGCCGCGCCGGAACGCGCCGAGGACGTGCTCTCGGAGATCTTCGGCGTGCTGCGCGCTTTGCGGGATGAGGGCCCGAGCCAGGCAGAGCTGGACAAGGCCAAGCGGCGCTTTGCGTGGCAGTTGAGCGAACAGGACGACGATCCGGCCGCGCTGAGCAGCTTCTACGGCCTCGGTGAATTGACCGGTGTGGCCCGAACCCCGCGCGAGCGCCAAGCGTTGCTCGAAGCCACGAGCCTTTCGGACGTGAAGCGCGCAGCCGCCCGGCTCTTCACCCGTGAGTCCCTGAACTT
>DATEPG010000071.1:0-3745 GCA_035273265.1 Polyangiaceae bacterium | reverse complement strand
GTCGCGCATTCCGCGCAAGCGCTGGGTCAGCAGGCGCAGGGCGACGGACTTCCCGGTGCCGGGGTCTCCAGTGACCATGACGAAGCCGCCGTCGGCGATGCCGAATTCGACACGCCGGCAGAAGGTATCTACAGGCGATGTGGCTAGTAGGGCTTCGACGGGGACGTCAGGGCGGAAGGGATGGAACTTGAGCCCGAACAAGCTGAGCAGTTTTCGAGTCATGTTTCCTCGTTGTTTTCCAGTGGTAAGTAGGCGGGAGGCAATCCGGTGGCCGCGTAGTCGGCCATCAATTTCTTAAGCAGCGGCGCGATGGCCTGATTGAGCAACTCAAGCGTGAGCGGCTCGTGCGCCTCGAGCATGGGCAACAGCCGACCTTCGATTTGCCCCCAGAAGGACTCCTGTTTGGCGTTTTGCTCGGGGGTATAGGGCAGCGTCGTGAAGTGCACGATGCTGAGGCGCTCAAGTCCTTCAGCCGTTTCGGCTGCGAGCATGGCCGATCCGTTGTCGGTCAGCAGTGCGCGTGGCAGGCCTCGTTTTTGGATAGCCTGCGACAAGCCGTGCACGAGCACCTCAGTGGTTTCAGTGAGATACCACTGCAGATGACAGCAGAGGCGACTGCGGTCGTCGAGGATGCCGAGCAGCTGTGGCGTCTTGTACTCGCCTGCCGCCGTGAGCACCTTGCGCGAACCGTCGTGAAAATCGAGGTGCCAGAGGCCGTGCACGTGCTCGACCTCGAACGAGCGCATTTCGCGCGGCGTGCGAGGCTCGGCCGTAGCCGCCTCTTCGGCGCGGCGGCGGCGTTTCTTCTGACGGAGCAGTCCCTGAGTGCGCATGAAGCGCGCCACGGAGCTGTAGGACGGGACGGGCTGGAGCGCGGGATCCGCGTCGGCGACTGCGCGCAAGTTGTCGTAGTGCAGCTGAAACGTCCAGCTCGGATGCTGGCGGTAAAGCAGCTCGATCGTACGGCGTAGCGGCTCCGTGAGTGACGGCTGAGAGCCCGCGTGCTTGTGGACCTTGCGCGCCAGCGCACCGATCGGATCGTCTCCGCCACCCTTGGCCTGATAGAACCAGCGCTCGAGTATCGAGAGGCCGAACCGGATGCGCTCGCCGGTCGTGGGGTGCGACCAGGACCGCGCCGCCAGCGTCTCGAGCTGAGCGCGGAGATCCCCGCGCTCGGGCGGGTCGCCGAGCAACGGGCCAATGATCATGAATTTCAGACGTGCCCAGCGAAGACGCACCGGTGCCTTGTCGCGATCAAACATGTGACGCGGCGGTCCTTGTCAGCGAAAGCACGGTGAGTGCTTCGACGCTCGAGACCTTAGAAGATCGCCCTATCTAGCGCAAATGCCATCTTCTGCGTGGCATTAGGGTCCCATCGGAAAACTCGATGAGCGCGGAGCCGCGGTGATCGGGGCGACGAAGGCGAGCGCCTTGAATAATGCATCATCGCAATCACCCAGAAAGCGAACGAGCAATTCGGCAGGCAGCCGCGACTCGTCGACTGGCGGCATCAGGCGAGCGCGCGCTACGCGCCAGAACGCCGACTGCGGCAGAGTCCCGGTCCACCACGCCGTCCAGCGCGCCACGGTGCAGCGCGCGGCTCCGTACAGCGCGATGGCGACGAGCACCGGCACCGTCGCCCCGAGCAGAACGACGGCCCCGACGTGCACCCGTCGGCCGAGGAACCGCACCGACGGCGGCGTGACCCGGCGACGGCAGCCCTCCCGACGGCAGCACATACTGAATCGCCTATTAAATAAGCTATCCCAGTGCGCCGGCAGCCCCCGTGGCTTGCGCGGATAGTCCGCCCGGTCGAGCCGCCCTCGGCACGACGGACACCCGCGCGCCCGCTGCCGATCCACCGCTCCCTCGTCCTCCTCCAACAGCCTCTGAAAAAACTTGGCACTCTCCGGCAACCAGCCGATCATCGTCTCCTCCGTTGTCTTGCAACTCGGAGACGATCCCCCTCGGAACGACTTGGGAAAGTTTTCTGAGGGGGTTTCGCTATTTGCCCTCAGAATTCGTGCTCAGAACGGGGCCCCGAACCATCAACTTACGTGGCGAGGCTCAGCATTGTGGCGGAGCGCGTACGGCTCGAACAGCTCGGCATCATTGGGCAAGACGGCGAGCTAATCTCACGCGGACTGCCGTCGGACATGCTTGACTGAATCGGACAGAACGCTCGAGACCAGCTGCTAAGGTCGCTTCAAATTGTGCAGCAGCTGCTGCACAATTCGCATCCGAATAGGCGCGGTCTAAAGTTCAGAGGTGGTTGTTCGGGGTCAGCAGAGATGCCTATCTGGACTTCTGCCTAACAACGCTGCCAGCGCCAGTTCTGCGGCTCCCAAGTGGCCTCGAGCTTGGCGGTGAGCACCGGGTCGAGGAATTGCCGAGCGGCCTCGGTCACGTCCGGCAGCGTTGCCCACGCCAGTCGATCTTCGCGCGCCATCGCAGCGTAAGCGGTTGTCCAAATTGCGAGGGGCTCGGGCAGTTGGGCCGGAAGCGGATGCGTGTTGCGAAATGCGAAGGTCTGCTCGAGCACGGAGCGAAGGCGCTCCGCGGCGATTGGCCGAGCCGTCGCTAGCAGAGCCAGATCCGGCAGATCCTTGACTCGTGTATTCGGTCTGGTGCGCGGCAGCGTGTAAGCATGTAGCTTTTCGGCGATGTGCGTCTCGAGCGGATAGACGCGCATGGTCGGTGGCGGGAGCCCGGCGAAGGCCAGCAGGTCGTCTGCCGTTACGAGATCGGGCTCTCCGAAGATCGGTTCGCCCAGGACCACGTCCGTACCGAAACGCTCTCCGTAGATTTTACCGGCGAGCTTGCCTTCAACGCGGAAGCGCATCCCGTCGTACTTCAAGCCATCGTTCAGCAGCTCGGGATGCGCTGCATCCGGCACCACCTCGAACGTCATGAAGTCGCCCAGATCGAGCCTCCCTGCGGCCTGCAGCTTCGCAAGTAGCTCCTGAGCTGAGCCCATTACCCGCAGGTCGACGTCTTTGGTCGCGCGTGCTTCCTTGATGCGAAGCTCCAAGGCCAAGCCCCCTTTGAGTGTCGCGGCGTCGCCGAAAACCGTGACGATGCGTGCCAGGAAGCGCTCGAAGACGAGCAGCTGACGGCTGCGTCTCAGCCGAGGCCCTGTCGCACCTGTGCGTAGGCGCTGCTCGACGGCCTGCTTAAAGGCGTCGGGCGAAGTGTACGTGCGCGTGGTCATGCGGCGATTCCTCCGAAGGGGGCGAGGGCCTGCTCAACGGGGCCTAGTTCGGCTCGCGTGACCAGGCCGCGTTGTAGGGCTTGCTGGGCCGCCTGTCGCAGTAGCTCGGGCGTTAGAGCGGCGTTGGCGCAATCGTTGAGCGTGCGCCGCGGGTTCGTTGTGGGCACGGCGCCAACCCACGTGCGGTCTGGTGCCGGGACGTCTGCGTGGTGCAGTACGACGTCCGTCGGTATGCGGAAGCGCCGCTTTCGCCAAGCGTTCGGAAGCGTGAGGTGGATCTGGCTTGGCAGCACGTCGGACAGCTCGTGGAGCGAGAGGGCTGTCTGGTGCGACACGACTCCGGCCCGCTCGGTCCACAGCCAAGCAGCAATCAGATCCTCTTGTGTGCCTGGCGGGTAATGGGCGATGCGATAGATCCCCCGTTGCACGCGAAGCACGCGCCCAGTGTGCGCGTGATGCACCAGAAGCTGCGGGGAGAAACCCGCGTCAGCCGCCTGCTTGGTCGTGAATAGTCCCTGTTGCGTCTGGGCGGTC
>DATEPG010000070.1:0-11366 GCA_035273265.1 Polyangiaceae bacterium | reverse complement strand
CCGCGGGAGTGACGTGACGCTCAAGTGACATGAGTCCACGCTCAGCGATGATCGTCATGCCCTCTTTAAGCTGTTCAACGGTACCGTTTTTGTCCAGAGACAGTCCGACAATCGCGTATCCGATGCCGTCCGCTGCTGTCGTGTGATTTGGCCCCGGACTCTTTGGCCAACCCATGTCGTCGACTTCAACGAGGGCTTCCCGCAGTTCGGCTATCGCTTGCGTAATCTCGCCACCCGAACTCTTGCTTCCCTTCTTATACGCGCGGAGCAATAGTTCCGCAGCCTTGGACTCAAGTTCGCCAACGTTTTCTACGCGCGGTCGTTCGGAGGGCAGAATCGTCATTCGTTCCTCGTCCAGTTCTGCGAGGCGGGACCAATCCTTCGGGTCGCGCGACGCCTGAAGTCCAAACAAGGCGGCCGTCTTTTCGTCCCCCGTGCGAGCCGCGGTTAACGCTTCCGTGTACCACCGCAGAGCGGCTTCCCTACCGCGCGTCATCAGCGCAACAGATCCTCTGCGCGCATACGCGAATGCGTCTTCCAAAAGCGGAGCGTCAAGCAATTCCGCCGCGATTGCCGCATCGTCGCCCATGCGAAGCAGCACCTCCCTCAGTCGGCGCTGGATCTGCTCATGCGTAGTCTCGATGGTGGCAAGCTTACGCGCTTCGACCAGACTCTCGTGTGCGGACCGAAGATCTCCCAGCCGTTCGAGTCTCGTTGCGCGGCGCAACAGGACGCCTGCTTTCTCTTCCTTTGACAGCGAGGCATCGCCTAGCAGTTCCTGCTCTAAGTCAAGGCGTGCTCCATCGGATCCGATGATGGCAGCAATGCCGCTCCTGTGAGTGCGCAAGAACACGTTCCGCCGAGCAGGGGCATCGAGTGGCCCCAGCACGGCCTTGATGCTCTCGAGCTCTAACGAATGGAAGCCGCCCAAGAAAGTACGATGCGCCGCGTCGGAAAAAGTGGAGTCGTCCGCGCATTCGGCGAGATGCGCAAGAAGTTTGGCTGACGCGGCTTCCCATCCGTTCGGTTTAGATTTGAGCAGCTCTTCGAGAGCAAGACCGTCGGCACTCTCGGGCTTTGCGACCTCTCGACGCCGTCTGTGCGGGCTTCGCTCGCCGTGTACGGCGTCGAAGAATCGTTCGAGGCTCTCCTCGGGACCAATGTGAATGAGTTGAATACCGCGCCGTGCCCACATATCCCGCTCGGCGATGAGTGGCTCGGTGTGAACTAGCACAATCGACGGAAGTTTCAGTCGACCAGTCGTGTCTCGGATCCAACCTTCGATGGCCGCAACGTTCGGATCGCTCAACGAAAAACCGACGAACATGGAGGGATGTTCGAGAAGCAGCTGTTTGACCTTTAGCGCGATGCCAGGACGCCCCTGTTCGTAGCAACGGTAGTCCTCCTCCGTCAGCACAATCGAGTCCCGCAAAGCCAGATCGCCGTGCATTTTGATGAGCAGCAGGGCATCAGCTGGTCGCCGGCACGTTAAATCTTGATCCCAGACAATCTTCAAAATCTGGCGATCTGATCTATTTTCGAATGTTCTTTCGATCAAACTATCGTAGTTGGTTGTGACGATCGCTTCCCAAGGAAACCTCTTCAGACGCTCGTGCGCTGGCCCCGGGTCAAAATGCCTTGAAGCCAGCGCTTGCTCCACGGCGTCGAGCAAGCGCGCTCGCTGAAACTGAGTCTCGTGCAGTTGCGCGATTCGTAGGTAGTCGCTCGGGAGACGGCGAGAGATGGACTCGTCTCCACCGGAAAGAGTTCCCTTCAGGGAAGCGACGAGGCCCGCCCAGTCTTGAATCTTGCTGCCAGGGGGCGCGCTTGCTCTTCGCACAGCGTTGAATCGAGACATCCCGGCGCCCACAAACAAGACCGGTCGACCGTGCTCGCTCCAGGAGTCGATGAAATCACGGACCGTCGCCCGTTCTGCTGCAGTAAGATTCAGATCGCGCAGCCTGAATCGCCCGTCTTCCGCATTTTCGTCCGACCGTGTCATGAAAATAGTTACCCCGGAGTTGAACTACCATGAGAGCAGATCAGGGGACGCCTTGTCACGCGATGCGCGGTCGCTTCAGCGAAGGCTGCCCGTAACGCGCCGATCCGGTCTGCACGCCACGGTGCCAGAGAACGCTTCGGCGGCTCGCTCGGGGATTCGATAGTGGGTGAATCTCGCGCTTGATTCATATAGGACTTGGCATGGGATGCTGGCACAGGCCGGCCGCTCCCTACCAAGGTCGAAGTCCGGATGAGCACAAATTCGAAAAGGATGAGCGAGCACGCAATCTGGGCGACGCTCGAAGCTACCTGGCCAACGATCACCCAGGCGGAAGGACGGGACGCCATCGAAGGCCAGGAGCAAGATGCCCTGTCACGACTTCGAATGCTCCTATCGCTCATCGGTCAGCGCCTATCCGCGGTCGACCGCGAAGTGGCTTCCATGGCGGTGGTTGACCAGATGACAGCACAACTCGCCAGCGTCAACACGCAGACGGGTCAGTTCGTACTCAACGGCGATCCCCAACACCTGCGATACGCGAACGACAATGCGGACGCCGCGATGGGTTTCCTAGCTCAGCTACATGTCCCGCAGTCCACAGACGATTTGCAGGGGCTCGGCGCGGCCGCCGCTGAATACCGAGACAGGCTTGACGGTATCCTGCAAATCGAACGAGCAGCTTCCGAAGAGCGGCTTTCACAAATGTCGGAAAGTCTCTCCACGCAAATCGGAGCGCTCCGAGTTCTTGCTGCCGAGAAGATGCAGGAGGTAGCAACAAGCGTAGCCGAGGCGCGGGCGCAGTTGGTTGCCTTGGAAACAAAGGCGAATGAGCTAGCAGCGATCATCACGAGCGAAAAAGCGCGCACCGACACGGCGGTCGCCGAGTTTCAGGCTCAATTCTCGGCCGCTCAGGAGGCCCGTTCGAAAGATCACATAGAGGCGCAGTCCACTAGGCAGCAGCGGTTTGACGATACCTTACGCGATTATGGCGAGCACCTTGCGTCCACCGTGGACCGCCTTCAAAAGGACGGGGCTACAGCTCAAAGTGCCCACGACGCGGCTATGGGAACACTGAACACTCAATTCGGCGAGCGAGCGACCAAACTGCTGACGAGCATGGAAGCAGAGAAGACGCGCGTTGAAGGACTGGTTGGCGTAATCGGTGATCTGGCGGTGACGTCAGGGCACAAGACGGAGGCCGATGATGCAAAGAAAAACGTCGAGCAATGGCACAAAATTGCGATCAGCAGCATGACGGGCCTGGTCGTCGTTGCACTCATCACCTTGTTCACTCCGATCTTCTCGGGCTCGTTCAGTTGGCCAGCGTTGGCGGCAAGGCTCTACGTTTCCGTCGCGCTTGGCGTGCTTGCAGCGTACGCAGCAAACCAGGCAAGTCGCTACCAGGAAATTGAACGGCGAAACCGGAAACTTGAGCTCGATCTAAAGGCCGTCGGGCCCTTTGTCCAATCACTCGACACCAAAGAGCAGCAGCAGATACGCATGACATTGGCGGATCGGTCGTTTGGTCGCGACGATATGCACGAGCCCGAACCCGGACCGGCGACGCTGCTCCATGTCCTGAATTCGAAGGACGGGCGCGAGTTCATTGCTGATCTGGTGAAACGAATCCTAGCGAAGGACACGTAGGCACTCGAAGTGGCTACCAAGCTGGACGGCGAGTTCGCAGTCTCGATCCTGACCGTTCGAACTCCAGGTCTTCCTGTTTGCCGTCGAGTCAGGGAAGCTCGATAACTCAATTCCCCGACGATGCCGCGTGATACGCTCGACGTTTGTGGGAGGGACCGCATGGAGTTTAAAGAAGCACGCTCGAAAGCCAAAGCCTTATTCGACGGAGTAGGACGAGCCGCCACCCGATGCCCAGTCGTCGAGCTCGGCCGTCGCGAGAGCACGGGCCGGGATTTATTCGACCACATCATCGGGATGACCCCAAAGGGGTTTCCCATCGAGGGCCTTCTACTATTTGGTCTAACTCAGTTCTTGGGCCTTCTCGATGACGGTCGCGAAGAAAAGATTGCCTGGAGCGTGTGGTTCAGTTTCAAGGGCGCGACGTATGCCTTCGAGATGAGGAAGTTCGGCCTTCGGCTCTTGTGTCAACCGGAAAATCTGGACAAGCCACTCACGCGCGAGGTGCTTGGTAAGGCGCGCGCGCTGACCGATATCGTGGAAGCGTTCTTGTCGGACGGATTCGCGCAGAAGCAACTCGAGGCGGGCTCATTCACCGTCCAAAACCTGTACGGCACCCTAGAGGAGCGCTATCGCTTCCTGCGCGACCAGGCGAAGCTCGCGTATGAACGGCCGCCGCCGCCACCCGAGACAGGAACGCACGAGTTCGGGACTTGGTACCGGCACGACAGTGAGCGTCCTGACCGCGAGGGTGGCACGCTTGGAGCGGCCGCCGTAGACGCCTATTTCAGCCGAATGGAGCATCTGCTGTGCTTGGCTGCGGGCTTCGCCAATGTACCCCTCCCAGAAGGCGATTTTCTGGCATTCCTCGCCGAAGGCTGGCGTGCAAAAGCACGCGCGATGCTTGACCTTGGAAGGCCGGAGACGAAGTCGTTCTACGACAAGCTCCTGGCCGTGCGCGAAGAGTGGCGTAACCCGCTCGCGCACGGCGGCTTCCTCTCGAACGGGGGCTCGCTATATTTTCACTTACCCGGCATTGGTGCTCTGCCGGCCCAGCTGCGGCGCACGCCGACCGGAGTCAAACTGAAGTTTACGATGCAGCACAGCTCGTTCAAGGAAGTCATGGAACTCTTCGATGGTTTCGACGAGCACATGAAGGCCGGTCCGCTTCGGCACGCTGTCCAGTGGGCAGAGGCGGGCATGGATGTGGCTTTTGACGAGCATAGCCGCCGATCCTACGCTTGTGCTTCGAAGTCGGAGGAAGCCTTCGAACACTTCCTCGAGGGTACTCAGCGAGCCGAAGACCAAGCGGCAAACATGGACTGGTGATGCAAAGACCGGCCCGCCAACGTTCGAGGGCGCAAAGCACCATGTCTAACTCGCCCGAGCTCGCACGCCCATTGGTAAGCACTGGCGCAATCATGCGGCTGGTTATGCGAACGATGGGACAGATTACCGCGCTTGATGGGCTCCAAGGTCCAAGCCCGTCGAGCGACCCAGACCCCGCGCGCCGATTGAAGCCAGATAGTCAGAGAAGATGTCGGATTTGACAACACTCGAAAAACGAAAGCTCGAACGGCTGCTCCAAATGAGCGGCGGCTACGTTCTGAACTTTTCGAATAGGACGTTCGACGAATTCGTTATCGAGACCACCGGCCGGTCCATCTATGACGAAAGGTACGGCAACGGCTCGAAGGCGAACCAGCTACGAGGGTTCTGGAGAGAGGAAAGCAACCCACTGGTCGCCAGGTTCCTCGGCAGGTTGCTCGACTACGCCGAGGGCGAGCAGCAGTTGGAAGATCCGGCACTACTCGCCGAGTGTCGAAGAATTGTCGCGCGCCTCGAGGAGAGCAACCCCGTCGCCGAAATCGACGCCATCGCCCGAATTGCCGAAGAGCACGACCTGGAAATCGTCGCACGCGCCGTGCTCGAGAACATCGAGAAAAATGAATTCGTCGTCGGCCTCGACCGTCTGCACACTCTCACGACCGGCTTCTTGCGCAAGCTGTGCGAAAAGCGCGGCTTGACCGTTGAACAAGGGAAACCGCTCCATAGCCTATTCGGCCAGTACGTCAGGACGCTCTACGAGTCGGGATGTCTGGAATCGAGGATGACCGCCAGCATCCTGAAAGCGCTGAACGGGCCGCTCGACGCTTTTAACGACGTGCGCAACAACCAGAGCCTTGCGCATGACAACTCACTTCTGAACCACGAGGAAGCGATGCTGATTTTCAACCACGTCACGAGCGCGCTGCGCTTTCTGCGCGACCTCGAACATCGCGTGCAACGGCGTAAAAAAGCCGCTGCCGATAGGGTGGCGCAAGCGGCGGCGTCTGACGACGATATTCCGTTCTGATATGACGCTAGGCGAAACCGTAAAAAAACCACAGCGCGTTCTTCGCTTGTTCGCTACCGGGCGAGTACCCTTGCTGCCATGACGAAAGTGCCTGACCGGCTCTACAAATTCAGGGATTTGGGGGATAACACCCGGAAGTTGATCGAAGGCCGCCAGCTCTATCTGAACTCGGTCACCAAGTTCAACGACCCTTTCGAATTCCGTTTTCGCGGCCAGATGGACGAGGAGCCCGACCCCGAGCAGTGGAAGAGCTGGATAAATCTGGCTGACTTGACCGAGGAACAGAAGACGCACCTCCTAGCACTCAGCATGGCAGAAGTTGCTCGGGTTATTGGCGTCACATCGAAGCAATTCCGCCAACAGTTGGAACAACAATGCGGAGTATTTTGCCTTTGCCAGGACGCAGACAACCTGTTGCTGTGGGCGCACTATGCGAACAGCCACAAAGGCATCTGTCTGGAGTTCGATACGTCAGTAGCGCCTTTGAACGCGGACATCCACGAAGTCATCTATCAAACCGACTTGCCGGTGATGAGCCTTCCGAGCGTGGACTTTGAAACATTCTCGGACCAAGTGCTGCTGGGTAAGTCGCCCCATTGGAAATACGAGCGAGAGTGGCGTCTGGTGAAAAACAACCTTACCCCGAACGATCGCACTCTCACCTATCCACCAGAAGCCCTCACCGGCGTCATCCTGGGCTGCAACTTTCCTGACAGCGAGCGGGCGACGCTCAACGCCTGGGTTGCGGCCTCGGGGGCTAGACCAAAGATCCACCGGGCACGCCGAAGCCCAACCGAGTACAAGGTCGACATCAAGCTAGAGGCCAACGAGACATTGCTCTACTTGTTCAACGGCGTGCCGATCGCGGACTAGATCACCTTTGCCGGAAGGGCACGCTTGAACGCAGAGGGCCGCTCGCGCCTGGTTCAGACGCTCGTTCACGCGACTAGGCAACGCTCAAACCCCAATGATATCGCGTATACAGCCATACAGCCCGCGTTGCGCCCCCGCCGTTGAGACGAAGGGTTTTGGCCACGAGCTGGGGCAGAACTCGGATGCTCGGCAAGGCCGCCGCTGGCACCTCAGCCATCTTCGACGTGTTGTTCAGGTAGCGCTGGTGCGCGTCCAGGCTGGCGTGACCGGCCAGGGTCGACGCCTGCTGCGCCGAAGCACCGACGTTCGCCAGCGCCTGAGAGCAGGCCCGCCGCCAGCTGTGGAAGTCGACCGGTCGGGTGAACGTGTCTTCGAACAGTTCTCGCTCGCGGGGCGAGAGGTCCCGGTCCTCGGGCTGCGCGAAGCGGCGCGTCTCTGGATCCCATGGCGGCACTTCATCACTGAGCAGGTCGGGTACGGCCTTGCCCGACCAGGTGCCCAACCGCTGCCTCGCGCGCCTCGGGACCGAACTATTTACGCTCTTTGCTCTCGAGAGTCGCTTCGGGAGCCTTCGCAACGCTCGGCCTTCGATGGGTTGCCGGCCTGGATGTCGCGTTGCAACCGGGCCAGGTTCGCGTCGTCGTGTTTGTACCTGGCGGCTTGCTACCACGCCTCTGTATTTTCGCCGCTCACGGCACCAGCAGGGCTGGCCTGATGGCCGCCGCAGCGCCTGCCGAGCTTGAACGCATCGTTTCCGAAGCGGCAGCCAAGCCAATGGGGTGCGAAGATCCAGAAGAGATCCTGGTCGAACTCGAAGAGCAATACCTGACCGAGGACGGGCGGCGCAGCATCGTGGTCAGCTGGGCCCACTCGTTGAAATGCGCGCCCGAGTCTCGCGACGCCGCCAAGCAGGCTGTCATTGATGCCCTGCCCGCAGGGTACCGCGGCTACCACGTTCAGTTTGTGTAGCCTCAAGAACTGCGAGAATCTTCCAGCGCGACGGCGACGACCGCCCCGTTCGCTTGTCATTTCTTGCGCATTCCAGAGGGACCAACGAAATGACTACACGGCCCTGCAAATCGACGATTGCCAGATCAACTAGCATCGAAAAACCCGATGAAGATTCGCGATGTAAAGGCGGCTGTTTTGCAGCGGCTGTACGAGGAATACAAAGCCCACGGCAGAAATTGGGGCATCGATCTCGAAGACCTCCAAGCCGCCGCGCCCGCCGCGCTCGATGGCGTTGTGGAAGACGTCATGGAGGATTTTGTCTCGCGCGGGCTCGTCGAATGCGAACCAACGATGGATATAAGTTGCATTCGTCTCACCATAGACGGCATTGAAGCAGTCGAAGAACCCGGCACTGAGGCCTTCGAACTCGTCCAGCACGTACAAAATATAACGATCGCGAGTAGCAGTGGCTTTCAAGTCGGCAACCAAAATACGCAGAAGGTGACCTACTCGACGGTGCTCGAGTCGCTGAAAGAGCGAGTCCAGTCCTCGACGATGGCCCCGCAGACCCGCATGGATCTACTGAATGCAATAGACATTCTGCAGCGAGACCCGATTAGCTCGTCACGGCCATGAATTCGCCTATCTTGTCTGCGGACACCAAGGAGATGCTGTCGCAGTTCGCAGCATGGATTGCTTTGCTGTGGACCGTGTACAACGCTATCCGCGTCCGCTCTCACGACAAGGAGCTTGAGAAGTTCAAGAGTGGCCTCCGCGGCGATGTTGACCATCGCCTGCTCAACGAAGAATCTCGCCTTCGCGTGAGCGGCGAACTCGGACTGCGTCTGCACAACGAGTCCTGGGCACTTCTGCGTCAGATCAATGACGCCTCCTTCGAAGCGTTTGAGGCACTACGTGATTACCAAGCTGCGGTCATGTGGGCGATACACACGAAGGAACGCAAGGGGCTGGACAAGCATGCGTCCGCCCTCGCCGCCGTCCGAAAACTAAGCGGACTGTGCCATTGCGCCCCTCCAAAAGCGGAGCTTCTAAGACGCGGCTCGAGTCAATTTACGAACGTGTTCAACGCAATCACTGCCATGCTTCTTGAATTTGACAATCCGCCGCCCGCTCAGGCCGTCTTCGCCAAACTGGTCGAAGACGGCAGGGACGCGTTGGGTCTCGTCGCCCAGGGGACGGCGAAGTGGAACCAGGAGTTGTGGGCAGCTCAAGAGGCTTTAGCCACTAAAGCGTAGTTCCTTTAGCGGCCCGTCAACCGCGCCCGCATCTTGGCTCGAGCGGTCAGCGACCGTCTGCCTACGGCAACCGCGACGGCGCCGAGCGACGCCCGCCCCGTCGCTGCGGTACCGGCGCGACGCTTTCTCGGCGACGCCTCGTCCAGCGCGGGCGTCGTCGGGAGCTGCTCCGAGCGACGCTTTACCCGTGCTCCTTCGTCGCGCTCACGAATGAGGAAAGTGGGATCTGGGTGCCTGTGTAGAAGGTGTACAGCGCGATCGTTGAAGCGGCGGATGCCGTGCAGGCCGCGGGCGTTCCTTGGAAGACCTGCGCGGGCACCACTGACTTCAAGCTGTAGATTCCTGGATAGGTTACTACGTTGCAGCTGATGACAAGAGCGCCGAGGCCATACTTGGCAGCTCCCGCCTGGCACTGGTTGACGCCAACCGCAAACAAGGGCGTCGAGCAACCGGAGTCGGAAAAGAAGGATCCGCTGGATGCTCCCACGCTCGGCACGCAATGCGTGCTGCCGTCAGCGAACGCCATGAACGAGCAATCCTCCTTTCGCTCCGAATCCCACCAGTTATACTGCTGCTGCCGCGACCCGTCTGCGCCGACCATGTAAACCGCCTTGAGCCTCGTGCCGTCCGTCGCCGGCTCGGCCGATGCGTCGCGAACCGGATCCATCATCGTGCCCAACACGCCAGCGGCGCCACTGGCCAAGTCCGCGGCGCCCGCTCCGCCCCAGCCAGCCTCGATCATCCCGTCGGGCGATGCCGTACCGCCGGAGCTCGTGGTGCCACCCATGGCCATCTGCTGGTCGCCCCCGGCTGCCTTCGCACGCGGCCTCTTCGGCGCATCCGCGCATGCTGCCATCAGGAAGTAGGTCGCTGCGCTGCCACTCAAAAACTTCAGTGCGTTCTTCATCGTCGGTCTCCTTTCGATCTTGGGCTCAGAGCAAACGGTGACCATACAGCTAACTGCCGCGATCGCCCCTTGAACGCCATTGCTCTTCCGACCAAATGACTACGCGGCAGATTTGACTCGCGGGGTGCCCTGGGCGAGTTTCATTGATTGAGCCGCGTGGGCGGATCGCGGACAACAAGGATCAAATGAGCACACAGCCAACGGTCACGGACGAGAGCGCGCGAACGGAAGCGGCCTGGCGCGCCATCTACGACTTCACGCAGAGATGCCTGGTTTTCATCGTTGACGGCCCGATCAACGAAGACAAGTTCGCGAGCCCTAACGGATCTGGCACCTTGTTCTTGACACCGGGGGGCAACACAGTGGTGCTCACCGCTGCTCACGTCTTGAACGATCCTCCCGGTGGCTACTCACTCGGCGGCATGGCGAACAATGTTCGCGCGGTGCACAACCCGTTCACCAAGAGTTGGAAACATCCCAGCGGGCAAGATGGCGTCGACGTTGCCGTGGCCTTGCTCACGGATGAGGCAGCGCAGGTCTTCGCCAAAGGTGCTATCTCGGTGGACGCGGTCGCCGCCCCCAACGTGGAGCTTGAACCAACCGACCCGACGGTAATCTGCGGGTACCTCGAGAAGCTCCGAACTCAAAAGCTTGATCACGCCAACAAGATCAAATACCAAGGCTTTGTAGCACTCTCCTATAACACACGAGTTGTAGGGTTCGACGAGAAGCGAGGGCGATACAAGATGGCTTGGGACGAAGGCATCGCCGACCACGATCCCGAGGGCATGTTCAAGGTGTTCGGCTTCGAGAAAGGAACTACCTTCAAGCAACCCATTCCGAGCGGCGTCAGCGGGGGGCCATTGTGGCGCCTGACCGGCGTCAAGCTCGACCGCGTGTGGTCGGCAAGTAGCGCGGCAACGATCATTGGCGTCTGCGAGTCGTGGGACACGGAAGCTATCGAGTTCTGCCCATCCGTCCGTGTGTGGGCTGATTGGTTTCGAGAAACGATTGTCGCGGTCGATTCACGCTAAGGTCAGTCGTGCCGAACGTGGCTTCGGCGAGATAGACCAGGCGAGCTGTACTATCTCGCCTTTAACCGCGCCCGCATGTACTCGCGGGCTGCCGGCGCGATAGCCCGGTTCCACGTGAACGGCAACTCGCCCTTGCGTGGAACCATCAGGCGCGGCGGCGCAACTCTCACCGACTTGAACGCGAAGCGCCGCCCGCCCGCCCTGAACGAGAGCGCCTTGCCGAGCTTGGGCTTGATCGGCTGCCCCGTCGGGCCATAGACGCCAGTGCCGCTCTGGAACGCGGCGTAGCGCTGGCGGTTGCCAACGATCACCGCGTCGGGTCCGACGTACATCAGGTACCAGC
>DATEPG010000069.1:0-2071 GCA_035273265.1 Polyangiaceae bacterium | reverse complement strand
AAGGAGTCCTTGCCAAGCGCATCGATCGCATACTTGACGCAGAACTCCAGGTTCCCCAAGAAGATGGGGAGACCGTTGTTCATGCCCAGCATGTCGCCATTGGCATCGAGCAACACGACCGAGCAGTCGCGCACTTCGTAGATGATGGGCGAATAGGCAGAACGGATGAGAACTGCATTCATGTCCTCTGCGCAGGACTGAAAAAAGTTGCGGATGACCTCGGTCGTGACCACGTCGACGGCGGATGTTGAGTTAGCACTGGTCATGATTGAGAAGCCCTTCCAATCGCGGTCATGAGGAGCGCATTAGCCGGCCCCCGCCGGACACTCCACGCGGGCGGCACGACGGTGGTCGACGTCGGCTCCTCTATGATCGCGGGGCCTTTGACTACGTCGTCATCGGCGAGCGTGCTTCGATGGACGATCGCGGCCTGATGCTCTTTCCCCTCGAAAACCACTGTTCGCGAAATCTTCTTCCGCGCATCCCGTGTGATTCGTTTCTCGGGCATGCTGAGTGGCCACTCATTCTTGCCCGTGGCGATCAGGCGCAGTGCGACCATGTCGAGCGGGGCTCCCGGCGTGCTGTGGCCGAATCGAGTGTGATATTCCCGGTGGAAACTATCGATCAGTGCGCCGATTCGACATTCATTTCCGTCTGGCATCGCGATGGTCAAGGTGTACTCCTGACCTTGGTAGCGCATGTCCACGAGCCGCGTGAAGCGGCGTTGAGGGATGGGCACATCGTCGGCCTCGAGCAGTCTGTCGCCTTCTGATGTGAGCCCGTCAAAGCGCCGGGCCAGGTCGAGGGGGTCGACGGTTGCGGCGGGTTGGTAGTAGGAGGCGACGAGATCGCGTCGCATGTCGGTATGCAGCATGCCCCACGCCGAGAAGGTTCCCGGTGCCCAGGGAATGATCACCTCCGAGATTCCGACTTCCTCGGCCAGCGCTGCTGCGTGCATCGGGCCGGCCCCACCAAATGCGACCAGAGAGAATTTTCGCGGGTCGACGCCCTTGAGTATCGTGAGGGTCCTCATCGCGTCAGCCATCTTCGCGTTGACGATCGCCAATATGCCGGTCGCCGCTTCGACGGGTGACAGCCCAAGCGGCGCCGACACCGTTTCGATGGCGCGCTTGGCAGCGCCGACGTCCAGGGGCATACCGCCGGCGAGGAAGTAGTCGGGGTCTATTCGTCCAAGTAGAGCATTTGCGTCAGTGACGGTCGGCTTTGTCCCTCCGCGCCGATAACACGCCGGACCGGGCTCCGCGCCCGCGCTTTCCGGCCCCACTCGCAAGCCACCCGCTTCGACCGTTGCGATCGAACCGCCACCGGCTCCGATGGTGTGAATGTCGAGCAACGGTGTGAGCACCGGCATGCGCTCGAGCGTCGCCTGAGTCGAGATATTCGGCGAGCCATCGACGATGATGCTCGCATCGAACGAGGTGCCCCCCATGTCTACGCAGAGTAGATTGGGACGCTCGAGCTCCTTCGACAACGTCGCACCACCAATCACTCCACCGACGGGGCCTGACAAGAGAGAGTGCACGGGCAGTTTGCGAGCGACCGCCGCGGTGGTCACGCCACCATTCGATTGCATGATGTGGAGCGCGGATCGAAAGCCGCCGTTATCGAGCTCCTTCGTCAGCGTGTTGAGGTAACGGTCGACCGCAGGAGCGACGTATGCGTTCAGCACAGTCGTCGAGCTACGCTCATACTCTCGCCACTCGGGCGCCACCTCGTGCGACAGCGACACAGACAGCTTCGGCACGCGCGCGAGCAGGATGTCGCGAACCCGCAATTCGTGCTCGGGATTGCGATAGGCATGGAGCAAGCACACTGCGACCGTCGCAATCTGTTCACGCTGGACGCGCTCGGCAATTCGCTCGACATCCACCTCGTTCAACGCAGTGCGTACCGAACCGTCGAAGTTCAGGCGCTCCCGCACGGTCTCGACGTCGGTGACGGGCACCAGCGGCTCGGGCTTGCGATAGCGAACCACGAACAATCGATCTTTATCTCCTCGTCCCAGCCTGAGAACGTCCCGGTAGCCGTCAGTCGTCACGAACAGGGTGCG
>DATEPG010000068.1:0-15753 GCA_035273265.1 Polyangiaceae bacterium | reverse complement strand
CGCGGCCTCAGCCGCTCTTGGTCAACTACTCGAAAGTCCGAGTCACGGTCGTGCAAGGCCCGGACGCTGGCGTCACGCGTGAGCTTGCCAGTGAGTCGCTGCGCGTGGGCAGCTCGTCGGACAACGATTTAGCGCTGACGGACAACACCGTGTCTCGTCGGCACTGCGCCATCGAGCCGCTGGCCTCGTCTGGAGGTGTGCGCATTCGCGACGAGGGTTCGACGAACGGAGTCTTCATCGGCGCCCTGCGCGTATTCGATGCGGTGGTCAACGGTGCCGCGCAGGTACGCGTCGGCGACACCGTGCTCAGCGTCGAACCGCTCTCGGAAGTCGTGGCCCGCGAGCAGGCAGTGAGTGACCGTTTCTGCAACATGATCGGTCACTCGCCGCGTATGCGCGAGCTATTCGCCGATCTCGCGCGCATCGCGCCCAGCGATGTGACCGTACTGATCGAGGGCGAGACGGGCAGCGGCAAAGAGCTGGTCGCTGAATCCGTGCATGCGGCGAGCTTGCGCGCGGACGGCCCCTTGGTGGTCTTCGATTGCAGCTCGGTCGCGCCGACGCTCGCCGAGAGCGAGCTGTTTGGGCACGAGCGCGGTGCGTTCACGGGCGCGGTCGCGGCGCGTGCCGGGGTGTTCGAGCAAGCCGACGGCGGGAGCATCTTCTTGGATGAACTCGGTGAGCTGCCCAAAGATCTGCAACCCAAGCTGCTGCGCGTGCTGGAGCGGCGTGAAGTGCGTCGCCTCGGCTCGCAGCGCACGATCCCAGTCGACGTACGCTTGATCGCGGCCACCAACCGCAACCTGGCGGCCGAGGTGCAACGCGGGAATTTTCGTGAGGATCTGTACTTTCGCCTCGCCGCCGCACACGTTCGCGTTCCTCCGCTGCGCGACCGGATGGAGGACTTGCCGCTTTTGGTCGAGCACTTCCTGACTCGCACCAAGCCTCGCCGCACGGTTTCGGACATCCCGCAGCACGTGTGGACCATGTTCAACAATCATCGTTGGCCAGGCAACGTGCGTGAATTGTGGAACGCCGTGCAACGCTTCAGCGTGACCCCCGAACGCATCTTGTCGGATGACTTTTCGGGTGCGCCGCCGAGCCGTGATTCCCGACCACCGGCGATTGACCCGATGCACCTCCAGGCCCTGCCCGTGGCGCGACGCGAGGCAAGCGAGGCCTTCGAGCGCAACTACCTGGAGGCACTACTCCGGCGCACCGACGGCAGCGTCATGCGCGCCGCCGCCGTGGCCGAGGTGTCGCGGCAAATGGTGCAAAAGTTGATGCGCAAACACGGTTTGGAGTGAGGATCGCGCCGCGGCTCGAGGTTCACGGCTTTCGCACGCGATCTTCCCGGGTCAGGCGCGCGGCGATGGCAAAGGTACGAGAATTGCGCGCGGAAGCCAGATGCTCGTACAGCGCTGCGGCGTCGGCCTTGTTGCCGCTAGACGCGGCGATCAGCGCCTGACGCTCGCGCGGATCGGACGGCAGACCGGGAATTTCGGGTCCAGTGGGCAGAGACGCAGACGGAGCGCCTGGAGCGCCTGGAGCGCCTGGAGCCGGCGCAGCGCTTGGAGCGTTCGATTGCGCGATCGACTTGGTTGCCGATCTGACCTGCGCCGCTGCCGAGGCGGGGCTGTCAGGCATCGCCCAAATCCCAACCATGGCAAGCGGCAGCAGCGCGATCGTCAGCTGTTTGGGCAGACTGCTCTCGCGAAACGTGGCCAGTCGACGGCGCAGCGCACCGCCCACTTCGAGTGGAGCGGGTACGCTTTGCGCAGCAACCTGGGTGTCTACGCGTTCGTCGACCACGGCCAGCTGAGCGGCGAGCTCACGCAGCGCGCCCCCATCGTACAGCGTGTTCGCGAGTTCGACCGGCGCACTGGCGCGAGCCAAGTGCGTAGGGAGCTGAAATGCCCGCGTAGTCGTGGGCGCGGGTCGAGGGAGCTCGGGCTGGGGCTCCGGAGGAGGCGCTCCGCGCAACTCTGCCAGCATGCTTTCCGGGATATCGAGTCGGACGGTGCGCAGCTGGAGCGTCTGTGACAGGTCGAAGACCTGGGTCGGCAGTTGCTCCGGGCGAGAGAGAGCGACGATTGGACGCGGACGGATCGGAGCCTCCGCGACGCCACCTTCTTCGCACTCGACAGCGATGCCGGCTGCGCCAAACACCAACCGGGAGGGCACGGGGACCTCGGTCCAGTCAGTGCCGATGGGCAGGCCCTGAACCGCTACCGAGTGGGCCGGAGAAGCGGCTGCCGCGAGCAGGCGATGCCCGTCGAACCCCAAGAAAAGGTGTGTTTCACCGACGCCTGGCGCCACGATTGGCCAATCCCCCTGCGCGCCGAGTGAAAACGGGACCGCGGGGGTGCCCCACACGAACGCGCGTTCCAGCTGCGAAGACGCGCCTGCGCTCAACTTCAAGACGACCCGCAGGTGCCTGACGTTCATTGCTGGCTCCCGCTCGGCAGAGACACGCCGTGCTCTTCCAGTTGATGCAGGAAGCTGGGCACGGCTCGGGTGGAGACGAGCTCGCTCAGCACTCTTCCGTCGGCTGACGTGCCGTCGTACCTGCGCACGAAGAGATCTTGAAGTTGGTACTTTTGAGTTGCGACATCGAAGCCTGCGACTTCGGTGATGTGCGTGACCTTTCGGCTGCCGTCTTGAAGACGCGACACCTGAACCACCAACTGAACGCCCGCGCCGATCTGGGTCCGGAGGGCCGCCAGAGGGAGCTCGACATCACTCATCATGGCCATCGTCTCCAGCCGTGTGAGCGTGTCCTTCGGGTGGCTGGCGTGGAGCGTACCCATGCAGCCGCCGTGGCCGCTGGTCATGGCCTGCACGATATCTAGCGCCTCACCCCCGCGAATTTCTCCTACGATCACCCGATCCGGTCGCATGCGCAGGGTGGCCCGGAACAATTCGCGGATGTTCACTGCGCCGCGGCCTTTGGCGTCGGCGGGGCGCGCCTCGAGCTGTACGACATGCGGCTTCTGAAACTGAATCTCGCGTGAGTCTTCAATCACGACCACGCGTTCCCCGTCCGGAATGAAGCTGGAGAGCGCGTTCAACATCGATGTCTTGCCACTGCCCGTGCCGCCGGCGATCAAGATGTTCAACTTGGCCGCGACCAACGCGTGCAGGGTGTCCGCTGCTACTTGCGGGAGCGCGCCGAATTGCACGAGCCGCTCCACCGTCAGCGTTTCCTTGAAGAAGCGACGAATGGCGACGTGTGGACCGTCCGGAGCGATCGGCGGCAGCAAGGCTTCGACCCGCGAACCGTCGGGAAAGCGGCCTTCGAGGATGGGGTGCTCTTGGCTCACGGGCTTGCCGACGTACTGAGACAGATTGCGCAAGGCCGCGAGCAACGACTCGCGCGTCGGGAAGCGCACGTCGGTGAGCTCCAGCATCCCGCGGCGCTCGATGTAGATTTGGTCCGGCCCATTGATCATCACCTCGCTCACCGTGGGATCATCCAGAAACGGCACGATCGGCGCGAAAAATTGCAGCACCGTTTGCTCGAAGATTTGCTTCGGGATCATGGCGTGCCTCGGCGCGCCAGGCGGGCTCGAGCGGTCTCGGCCAGGGTGCCGTGGGGGTTCAGCTTGAGGTACTGGAGGTCGTGCTGGTCGGCGAGCGAAAGCGGCTCGCCATCAGCGCGCATCATGCTGGCGAGCGCATAGTGTGCTTCTGCCCAATCCGGGCGTTCGCGGAGCACCGTGTCGAGCAACTCGCGCGCGCGCCGCGTTTCGCCGACGGCCGCCTGGATCGAAGCGGCCGCAAACCTCAGGTCGACGTCGCCGGGGTGACGATGAAGGTAGCGCTCGGCGTACTCGGCTGCTGCCGGATAGCGCTGGTCCGCGGTGCAAACCACGAGCAAGCGGCGCACCAGCTCGCGTTCGTTGCCGCCGGCTTTCTGCGCGGACACGAAGTACTGTTCAGCGCGGATCATGTCGCCGATCTGGGCGGAGGCATTGCCTCGAGCGATCAGCTCGTGAAGCGACGATTCACGGCGCAGCGCTTCACGATCACGCTGCTGAGAAAGCGCGCCGCCGCCGCAGGCGGAACTGAGCGCGCAGCAGAGCACGAGCAGTGGCCATAGCCCATCGACTCGAGTTCGGAACATCATCACTGCACTCCTTTTGCTTTCAGCTGTTCGGTTACCTGAGTCAGCCACTCGAAGTAACGCCCCTTCTTTTCAGTCGTCAGTGCCCGCAATACGCTCACGTCCTTGAGCGCGAGCGCATAGTCTTCGACCGTGAGCAAGTGGGACAGCCGAAGCCGACGAGCGCGGTACTCGTCACTGAGCTCCTGCTCGAGCAGGGTCGCGGCCTGTTCCGCCTCGGCCGCGCGAACACCGTCGCTGCCCGTGTGAAAGCAGACCGCCGCCAGCCGATACAGGCCGACCGCGAACACGCCGTCCTCGACCGCGAAAGGCAAGCGCTCCTGCTTGCCCTGAGCGATCTCGGTTTGCTCCTCGGCGAATGCCAACGCGCGGCTCGGATCCTGCTGCGGGCAAGCGAGCGGTCCGTCTGCGAACAGTGCCTGCACCTGTGCCGGCGGCGGCGCGATCTTGCTGTCGCCTTCGAAAAACAATAGATAAAGCAGCGCGCCGAAGATCGGGATCAGCCCGAGTGCGAGCAGCGGGTTCGTGGCCTGTTGTTTGTTCGACAGGCGCGGCCCGTCGAACTCGTCAGGCACGAAGCTCACGTACAAGCGAGTGCCACCCACCCCTAACACGGCGTCTGGAGAGAGCGCGCCGGCCACGAGCTCGACGCCGTCCACGGTGGCGGGTGGCTGGTGGGCCCGGGCCTCGGCGCGCAGCGTGCTGCCGACCACTTCGATCAGTATCTGCTCGTAGGCCGACTGATCCATGGCCAGCCGCACGTCACAGTGCGAGGCACTGCCGATCAAGGCGCGTTGGCCCTCGACCACCGCGCTCTCGCGCTGGCCATTTGCGTGACGAATGTCGAATTTGATGATGCCCATGGCCATTGCCTCAGACGTTCGAGGTTTGCAGTTTCATCACGATCGGCGCGACGATCAGGATCAAGATGGTGAGGAAGACCAGAATTAGTGGGCCTGCCATGGCAACGCCGGCCTTTGCTGCCGACTCCTCGGCGCGCACGGTGCGCTTGCGCCGAGAGACCTCGGCTTGAATTCGGAGCACGTCCACGAGCGGGTTGCCACGCAGCTCGGCCTGCACCACCGCTGCCACGAACTCGACCACGGCGTCGGTGGGCGCGCGAGCCGCGAACTCTTCGAGCGCCTGTCGGCGTGTCCTGCCGAGCTGCAAGCTTTGCAACATCAGGGTGAACTCTTCGACCAGCGGGTCGTCGGGACTGCCGGACTTTTCAACCAATTGTCGAACCGATCCAGGAAAATCCAGGCCCGCGCTCATCGACAGCGCAAGCAGATCGATCGCGTGCGGCAAGCGTCGATTGACGCGCATCATGCGCGTCCCTGCCGTGGAAGAGATGCGAAAATACGGCGACGCAGCGCCCAGCAGCGTGCCACTGATCAGCACCAGATCGCCGAGCCCGGCAAGCGCGCCCAGCACGTAGCCCAGCAGCAGCCCGCCGAACGCGGACAGTACACTGAGAGCCACGGCCTCCTCCGGCAACAGCCCGAGGTAGTCGCCGGCCAGCGACAGCTTGCGATTCGCCTTCTCGCGAAATTCAGGCGAGACCAAGCCGGAGCAGCGCGCGCCGAGCCAGCGCACCACGGGTTCGAGCAGCGCCCAGCCCGGCGCGCTCTCGAGCGCTCGCTGGCGCTTGAGGCCGCGTAAGCCGAGCCGCGTGCCGTGTCCGCTTTCCGCCGACGCTGCCACGTAGGTCAGCACGAAGACGCTGCTTGCGACGGTGGTGCAGGAGAGCAGTCGAAACCAATCGCTGTGCTGCATGGTCATATGTCCACCTGCATGATCTTGCGCGCGGTCACCAGTGAGACGAGCCACAGCAGCACCGCGACGGTCGTCACGATGCCGCCGATGGTCGTCGTTTGCAGCGGGTTGAAGTAGTCCGGATCGACCAGCTTGAGGGCCAAGCAGATGGCGAACGGAAAGACGCCCAGCACCCAGAGCTGCGCTCGGCCTTCGGACGTCTTGGTGCGAACCACCCCTTCCAGCCGGCTCATCTCGCGCAGCGTCGCGCCCGTGCTCTCCAAGACGGTAGCCAAATTACCGCCCACCTGAATGCCGATCAGCACGGCGGACAGCGCGGAATCGAGCTCGGGGCTCTTCAGCCGCGCGGACATGTTGAGCAGGCCCTGTTCCAGCGTGCCACCCACGCGCATCTCGCGCAGCAGGCGGTCGATCTCGAGGCGCATCGGATCGGGCAGCACGACCACCACTTGCGCCAGCGCCGCAGCCGGGCTGGGCACGGTCTTCAAAGCGTTGGCAAACGCCACCATCAAAGCATCCATTTGGCCCTCCAACTTGCGAACGTGCTGCTGGCGTTTGCGGGACAAATACAGGTGCGGTCCGACGGCGCACAATGCCAGGAGTCCGAAGCACCACGGATCGAGCCACAGCCCGGCGAGCAAGCAGGGCACCGCGCACGCCACCTGCGCCGAAAGAATGCGCGAGCCGCTGCCGCGCAGAAACAGCAGGTGGAGCGAGCGCTCGAGGTAGCCCGTGTATCTCCGGCAGTAGCGAGTGAGCAGCGTGTCCCCCGAGAGTACCGCGCGCACGATCAGCAATGCCCCGAGCACGACCAGACCATTGCCTCCGTACGCGAGCAGCGAACTGTTCAGCCCGCTCATAGGAAGCGCTCCCCCGCTCCGATCAGCCCCATGAGCTGGAAATCGTGCAAGAAGGTAGGCAAAAAGCCGGTGGCCTGAAAGTCCCCGAGGACCTGCCCCTCTGCGCCAGTCCCGCTGCGAACGTAGCGGAAGATGGGCAAAAGCTCGATTTCACCGTGATCGTTCAGCCCGCTGATCTCGCTCACGGCGGTCACTTTGCGGCTGCCATCCGACAGCCGTGACTGTTGCACCAGCACGTGTACGGCGCCCGCGATCTGTTCGCGAATGGCGCGCACGGGTAGCTCCAGCCCAGCCATCAGCACGAGCGTTTCCAGGCGCGCGACCGCTTCACGTGGCGAGTTGGCGTGGGTGGTCGTGAGTGAGCCGTCGTGGCCGGTGTTCATTGCTTGCAACATATCCAGCGCTTCACCGCCGCGGCACTCGCCGACCACGATGCGATCGGGGCGCATGCGCAAGGCGTTCTTTACCAGGTCTCGAATCGAGTACTCACCCTTGCCTTCCATGTTTGGGGGGCGCGTCTCGAGTGACACGACATGGGGTTGGCCGAGCTGGAGCTCCGCGGCATCCTCGATGGTCACGACGCGCTCGTCGCTGGGGATGGCGCTGGACAGCACGTTGAGCAGAGTGGTCTTGCCGCTGCCCGTGCCTCCGGAGATCACCAGGTTCTTCTTGGCCCTCACGCAACGCACCAAAAACTGGCCCATTTCCGGGCTCATTGCCCCGAACGCAATCAACTTCTCCAGGGTCAACGGTGATTTGGAGAACTTGCGGATGGTGATCGTCGACCCTTTGAGTGCCAGCGGCCGGACGACGGCGTTCACACGCGAGCCATCGCGCAGGCGCGCATCGACGATCGGCGACGACTCGTCGATGCGGCGGCCGAGCGGTGTGACGATGCGTTCGATGATGGCGCGAACGCGGTCATCGTCCGTGAAGCTGGCGTCGGTGCGCCTCAGCTTACCGCGCTGCTCGATGTAGATGGTGGATGGGTCGACGACCATGATTTCGTTCACCGTCGGATCGCTGAGCAAGTTCTCCAGCGGTCCCAGGCCGAGTGCCTCGTCGGCCATCTCCCCGACCAGTACGTCGCGATTCAGGTCCGGCGCGATGCGGTGGTCCAACGCTTGCACGATGCGGCGTAGCGCGGTTAGAACCTTGGGCCGCAGTGAGGGATCATCCAGCTTGGAGGCCTGAACGGTGGCCAAGTCCAAGTGCTCGAGGAGCAGACGATGGATCTCGCGGCGCAACGAGACCGCATCGCGCAGCTGCTCTTCGGCCGCGAGTTCACGGGCACGCTCGCTTGCGGTTTCATCGCGCGCCTCCGGCCCGAGCGGCGCCGGCGCAGCCGGGGTGGCCGGAGACTCCAGGGCGGCCGGCTCCGTCGTCGACACGCGAAGCGTGTACTCACCCACCGTGAGCGGAGTATCGAGTGGCACCTCCCGCGCGGAATTGTTCAGAAACCAGCTGCCGGCGAGCGTGCCGTTGCGGGAGGAGTCCTGAACACGCATGACCGAGCCTGTGATCGCGAGCGTGACGTGACGGCGCGAAACCAAAGAGCTGTCGAGGCTGATCGTGCAATCGGTATCTCGGCCGATGCTGACCGAATCCAGCACGCCGAGGGCGCGTCGTTCGCGGTGCTGGTCGCGTGCAATCAATACTTCGAGTGACATCTGGACTCCTGGCGATTTCGAGTTCAGCGCGGGACCGTCGCGCCGCCGCCCGGGCGCTTGTCGTAGGCGTTGACCGTCTCGACATCGCCCGAGTAGCCCTTGAACTTTTGCAGTGCGATCGACACCAGCTCGGAGGCGTCGCTAGGCACCGTCTGAATCACGCTCGGCACCACGAAGATGGCGCCCTCGGTCTCGAGCTTGCGTTGCGAATGAGACCCAAATAGTAGCCCGATCAGCGGAATCTCACTGAGCCCCGGCAAGCCCGAGACACTGTGGGTGAGCGATTGCGTGCGGATCCCGGACAAGACCAAGGATTGGCCGAGCTTCAAGCTGATGTTCGTGTTCAATCTCGAGGTCGTGCGGCCCGGCAGCGTGGTCCCGGAAACGGCAGCAGTGAGATCGCTCACGTCGGCAGCGAGCTTGAGGCCGAGTTCGTGCGTCTCCGGGTTGTAGTGAGGCGAGACCGTAACGTCCGTGCCAAAGCCAATGCGCTGTACGCCGATGGTGAGGCCGGTATTGACGGGGAAGTTCTGCTCTCCGCCGCTCGAGAAGTTGGCTTCCGCGTCGTTGTTGGTGATCACCGTGGCTTGCTTCAACACCTTGGCCCAACCGCGGCTAGACGCGATGTCCAGCCGCGGCAGCGGTTGCCCGGTGAGTGTGGCAGTGGCAGAACGCACGCTCTTGGACATGAAGTCGTAGGCGGCGTCGGCGGTGGCCGTGGCGCCAATGCTGTCGGGCCAGCCGATGCCTACGCCATAACTCGAGTTCTTGTCGTATTGCACGAAGTAGAAGTCGATCCGAATCAGGAAGCGCTCCTGACCGCTACCCATCGTGGTTGCGCCGGACTGGCCGAGCTGCACGAGCGAGGTGACCTGCCCTTGGTAGAGGGCGGCGATGTGTTCGACGCGTTTCAAATCAGGCTCGCTGGCCACCGCGCCGTCGAGCACGATTTGCGAACCAATCCGCCGGGGTTGTACGTTCAAGCCGGCGAGCATGGAGGCCAGCTCTTTCTCGACCACGGCGGGCGGCCGCGCGAACACGTTGATGTTCAGCGTGTTTTGCGAGTTGTCGTTCTTGATCAAGAGCAGCGTGGTCGAGCCTGGCTTACGTCCCACGATCACGAACTGACTGGCGTCGGAGGTGAGCTTGATGTCCACGATGCCGGTCACGCCCTCCGAGTAGTTCTTGACGTCACGGGCCGAGATCGTGCGGGTCTCGCCGACGGCCAGGGTAATGTCTTGGTTGACCTCCGCGCTGGTGGGGTGCTTGGCGGCTTGGCCCTGTGCCCGGGCGGGGAAGTGACCGAGCAGCATGGCTACGGCGGCTAGAAGGGAGGATGCGAGCGCTGCCCGGTGCCGTGTCATGGCAGCCCCGCGGTCTGTAGTTGAATCGGCCGACGGTTGGCGCGCTGCACGGTCTGGCGGGCGGTCGAATCGAAGAGCTCGGCACGGCTCACGTCGGGCGGTGATTCGACCACTCGCGGGTCCCGTGCGTTGCGCACGACGGCCATCAGCTTGCCGACAGCCTGAGCCAAGCTGAGCAACTGCGCCTCCTGCAAGCTGACGCTGATCGTGAGCAGGCTGGCGCGTGCACTGGCCTTCTTGTCGGTGCTGCGCTCGATCGTCGTTTCCAGTCCAGCTGCCAGCACCAGCACCCGTTGCAAGAGCACGCTGGCTTCGCGGCCATCGCCGTCGATGCCCAAGATGTCGACGAAGTCACCCGGGTGGATCAGCTGCAGTGAGTCTTCGAAAGTGACGCGAATGGGCAGCGCGCGATTTCCTGGTTGGACCAGCGAGCTGAGGTCTCGTTCGTCATCGGTAGTCGCGATCAAGTCGGTCCATGCCAATGTCTGCAACGCTGGAACCTTGGATGCCGCGCGCAAGCCGACCACTTTGTCGCGATCCGCCACGCGGATCGCGCGATCGTCGACGTAGGCGCGAGGCACGGCGCGCGTTGCCAGCATCTCGGTGGTAATGGCCTTGCCGCGCTCGATCGCTTGCGATGCAACGAGCAGCTCGACTTTCGCGCCGCCCGAGGCCTCTTGCTCGAAGTGACGCATATACAAGGCCTGCAGCGCGACGCCCAGCACGGCCAGGATCAGACCGATGGTGATGGCCCTTTGCTTCATGGCTGATTTCACTGTCCTGCGAGCAGCGCGTGGCTGCGCAATGCGAGGGAGAGAGCCGCGCCAACGAAGATGGCGGGGCCGAGGCGAAACGACGTGAGTGTCTCTGCCGGCAGCGCGCGCTGCCGCGCACGCGGCAAGAACGGATTGAGCACGACCGACAGCGTGCCGGCCATGACCTTCAGCAACCGCCCCTGGTAAACCAAGCGAGCTTGCGCAAAGAAGGCGGCGACGACTAGGGCATACATCTGAATCTCGATGCCGACCAGCGGCTGGCAAAGGGCGCCAATGGCCGCGAAGAGCTTCAAGTCGCCGCCGCCCATGGCGCCCTTCCAGTACATCAAGCCTGGCGCCAACGCGCACAGCAGCAGGCCGGCGACGGAAGCTGCCGCTTCGTGCAGCCCCGTCCGGCCGTCGACGACCAGGGAGCCATACACCAGGTGACCGATTATCCCCGAGAGCAGGGCGCCCAAGCTCAGCCAGTTCGGGATCAGGCCCGTTCTGAAGTCCGAGAGCGCTGCCAGCGCGCAGACAGCAACGGTGAACGAGAGAAATAGGCTCATGGTGTGGCTCCGTAGCCTTGCTTGCTTAGTTGGCCGAGCCGTTCACGGACTGAACCGCTGCGGCCTGCTCCGTAATTTTGGTTCTTATCGAGCCGCCGAAGGCGCGAAAGCCCGCGACTGCCAGCAGCGCGACCACCCCGACCAACAGCACGTATTCGATCAGGCTCGCGCCACGTTGGTCGTGTGTCAGCCTTTTTAGTTCGATGAGCATCTGTTCTCCTTCTGATGGTTGTTTCGTTGATTCGTGACTGTCTTCACTAAGGCATCGAGCTGAGCAGGAGCTCACGTACGAAGCCGAAGCTGTTCAATACGGCGAGGCCCACCACGACCAGCCCCACGGCACATGCCAGCGCTACGGTGCCGACCAAGATCGAATACTCGAGCATCACGGCTCCGCGCGTGTCGAACAACGCCTTCTGGAAGCGAGAAGCGGCATCGGGTTGCGAGTGGGTGTCGTGCTTGGACATCGTGTCTCCGCGCCGGGCTGAACCCGACAGCAACCCTCATTGCAAGAGCGAGACCAACCCGGCAGTGGGCCCGGGTGTCCGGAAAAGACCGTGAAAGGCGCAGTTTGGTCGCCACCTCGCGTGCCTCGCGCAACCAGCGGTCGCACTTGCAACCGCTGGTTGCGGACTTGGTTGCGCGCCTTGTTTGAAGTCCAGGGATGGCGCTGCCGCTCGAGAATGGGAACAGGCTCTGCGCTCGCGGTCCCGAGTCAGGAACGCGGCCCGTGTGTCGCCTGCGTTCGGTGGCAAGCGTTTTGCAGTGCTGTTGGCTCGGTACCTCAGCAGAGAGTCGAGACCACGATCATGATTGAGAACGACGCGCTCCATCCCATGCCCTCGCCCGGAACCTTGCGCGATCAGCGCGGCGTGGTGTTCGTCGAGTTCTTGATCGCTTTCCTGCCCGTATATACCTTCTTCTTGTGCTTGATTCAGCTCGCGCTTTTGTTCGTCGTGCGGCTGGTGACAGAGCACACGGCCATGAACGCGGCACGCGCCGCCGCCGTCGTCATCGGTGACGATCCGAAGCGCTACGGCGGTGAGCGCATCAATCGACTCACGGTGAGAGGGAGCGTCCGCTACGATGCCGTGCGGGACGCGGCGCTACTCAGCATGGCGCCGTTGATCCTGAACGGTTTCGTGCACGATGTGAAGATCGTCTTTCCGTCGGAAGAGCGGCCTGGCGGTCCGGCGCGCACCGGCGCGCTCACATTTGCACCCATGAACGATAGCCGAGTGAGCAAGGTGCGGGTGCGGGTCGAGGTGGAAGCGGAGTGTCGCATCGGCATCGCCAACCGCATCGTTTGTCCGCTTTCCTTCGGCTTTACACACGCGACCGACGCGCTGCGGATGGCGGTTCCCATGCACCCGGTTAGAGCCGAAGCCGTCTATCCCTATCAAGGAGCGCGCTATGACTATCCCTGAAGCGCGGGCCGCACGAGGGCTGCGCGCCGACGCGCGGGGGGCGATCCTGGTGCTCGGTGTGTTCATGTGCGCCTGCATGGCAGGAGCGCTTTGGTACGTGATCGGCATCGGTGATGCCATCCTGTATCGCGAACGCCTGCAAGAGGGCGCCGACGCGGTGGCCTTCAGCGCAGCAGCCTTGGACGCGCGGGGCATGAACTTGATCGTGCTGCTCAACTTGCTCATGGCTTGCGTGCTCGGGGTGCGCGTCGCGATGAAGGCAGCACAGGCATCCCTGGTGGTGATTGGCGGAATTTGCGCGATCTTTCCGCCGCTCGCGGGGCTCTCGACGACATGCTTCGAGATGGCGGGCCAACTGCAAACTGCGATCGTGGAGACGCGCCCGGCGATCAATCAGACCTTGAAGGCGCTGAGCCGAGCTCAGGTCGGCATCAAGATCATGGTGCCGGCCGCCGCGCTGGCTGGTTCGATTCAAGTCGGTTCCAAGTTCCGGCCGCGGGTCAGTGAAGCGGGCGCCGCCAACCGAACCTTGATCCAGGGCTTGCCGGTGGATGAAGGCAGCCTCGACCAGCTGTGCCGAGAAGCGGGCGAGTCCGGGCCACGCCTGCTCGAATGGATGATCGAATCGATCACGCGCACGACAATTCCCGATCGGGTTACGAGTCGCTTCCATCACCTGATCGGCAAGGGCATCGAGAAGGGCGGGGCGTACTTCTGCGAACTGGGCAGCGGTGCCGGTACGCCTCCTGATTTTGGAAGTGAGCTGGACTCGGCAGCGAAGGAGGGCTGCGACGAGGAAATTGGCGGGCTGAAGAGCAAGGCCCAACAGGCTCGCTCGGACCACCAGCGCACCTGCCGCAGCTACGGCGCGGCCTGCGGGGGCGGCTCGGACAAGGCACTCTCGAGCGCGCAAATGAGCGAACTTTCCCGGCTGCAGGCGCAACAGTCGAACGCCGAGTCCGCCGTCGCTGGTTTCGACGACAAGAAGTGCAAATCGGACAAGCGCAACCAGGCGGACCAGCGGATGAAGGGCCAAGGCGGCGGCACTCAGTCGCCGGTCAATAGCGGCAGGGACATGACCCCGAAGCAGGTCAGTGCGCGCTACCTGAACGGGGGCGACGACGCGCAGCTGCTCTCGGTAGCCAAAGGAAACACGGCCGCGCTGCGCGTTGCGCCACGCGGCGTTCGGATAGGCGCCTGGAGTAAGCAAGGCGGCGACGCCCGGCCGTTGACCGATTCGTTCGCGTTTGCCCAAGCAGAATTCTTCTATGACTGCGCCGGCGCGTGGAGGTCGGAGAACTGCAATGGCTCGAAGCCCGACGAGGGCTACGCCATGTGGCACTTCCGCTGGCGCGCGCGCCTGCGCCGCTACAACAGCGGCAACAATCCCGGCATCGATCAGCTGGCGAACGTCATCGCTGGCGCCGACCTATTGAAAGAAGGGATGAGCCGTCTGCCCAAGCTCAATTGGTCCACCGACGAGAACGCACTGTTATTGAAGGATCTCGGCCATGCCGTACAAAGAGACGTCATCGTTCATTGAATTCAGGCTGCAGGCGGCTGGCGGTCGTCGGCGTTCGCGCGGTGCGGTGTTCCTGGAGGCCGCGGTCGTGATTTCGGCGCTGACTTTCGGGCTGATCGCGCTGGTCTACGTGCGAAACCTGTACGTCGTGCAGCTGGGCGCGTCACGGCTGTCTCGCGCGGCGGTGATCGCCCATTCGATGGCCGGGTGCGAGGGCAATCAGCCGCGCGATTGGCTGGCCAGGGATGTCGGCGACTACACCACGCAGGGCGCCAACCGAGACCGCCAATCGGCGCGCGGTGGCGCTGCCGCGCGCGGCACGAACTCGCCCAAGGCCAGAGATCTGCTGCAACGCTCGGGCGCCACCAGCAGCGATGGTGAAGGCCTGCTCAATCCCATCACCCAGGCTGAGTTCGGTGGCCAAGCAAAGGCGAGCGGGAGGGAGGGCGTGAGCCGCAGCCAAACCGTATTCCGAGGGCAAGTCAGCGCGCGATCGTTCGTGAGTTGTGGGGACGAAGTCAAAGACGGCGATTTCGATCGGATCATGGAGGTATTGCAAGATGAAATCTCGAATCTATTCGGTCGCTAAGGCGGCCGGGTTCGGCTGGGGCTTGCCATCGCCACGTGCGCTCAGGCTTTCGGCTTACGTCAGCCTGGTTGCCTCGGCGGGACTGCTACTGATCGCTCGCGGGTTGTACGCGGCGACTCGCGAGGATGCCTTCGGCATCGGCCATGAGCTCTTGGGGCTATCCGATCTGACCGGCGGAGCAGAGGTCGTATTGCTGAATGGCCAGCGCTTTCATCACGCCGTGAGCGCGTCGGCCCAGCCGCTCTCTACCGTGCTGGACCGCATCGAGGCGCATTGCCGGCAACACCCCGGTCCAGCGGCGCTGCTGCTCGACCAGCTCGCCGCGCGAGAGCCCGAGCGTTTCGAGCGGCACGCGCCTCCGGGCGCGCTACGGAGCGCCGTATTTCGTGAACAGGTGGCCGAGCACGGCATGGTGTTGTGCTTCGTCGGGGGGCCGAGCCCGGCCTCCGCGGACGGCTGGCTTCGCGCCCTGCGCCGCTTCTCGAGCAGCCGCGATTTGTCGGAGTTCGGGCGTCTGCGCTATTCGTTCGCCGAACGGGCCGAGGAAGGCCGCACGCGCGTGGTCACGCTCTGGGCTGACACGGGGCTCAATCTGAGCAACTTGTTTCCACAGACTGGAGACGCACCGGGCAGCGACTCTCCGGTGTTGCCGCGGCCGCCGAACGCTCGACGGACGCTGTCCGCGAACGCGGAGGGACTGCCATTCGGCGTTCGGCTCTATGAATCGAGCCAAAGCCTCGCTGCGACGCAGGAGTTTTACGACGTCTGGATGAGTGAGCACGGCTACCAAGCGGCGCACGACGCGGAGTCGGGGACGAGTAGTTACCTGCGTGCCGACGGCTACCAAGCGTTCCTTTCGCTGTTCGCAGGGGAGGGGCATAGCTACGTAACACTGACCGAGAGCGGGCAGTCCGACGCCTCGGCCACGTTGCAGCTCGGCGGCCAGCCGTGAATGCCTGGAAGCGCTTCATCGCTGCGCTCTTTCGTGGCAGCGAGTCGGGGCAATCGGTCGTCGAGTACCTGTTCATCGTTGGCGCGTGTGCGCTGGTCGGGATCGCGGGCTTCACTCGCTATGGCAAATCCTTGAAGAACGAT
>DATEPG010000067.1:0-4723 GCA_035273265.1 Polyangiaceae bacterium | reverse complement strand
CTCAGGTCGTAGTGCGGTCGCGTCGCGTCGTGCAGGTGAACCACGAAGCGTCCGCTGCGAGTCTCTCGAGAGCTTTGCTTGTGTTCGGCGCCGAAGGGCTCGTTGGTGCTCAGCGGATCGCGCTTCTCGCGGTAGCGAGTGAGCGCGTCGCTGTCTTCGTTGCTCGTTCCAGAGCTGGTCGGAGTTTTGAGAACTGGCTTTTTCAAGCGCTCACCGCCCGGCAGCATAGCCCATTCGGCGCGCCGGATGTATCGTTCCAACGTGCAGCCATGAGCACGGTCAAGTTCCCCGTCACCCTGGCAGTTCGCGCGCTGCGCGCGGCCAACGTCGACTTCCAGCCTCGACCGTACGCATGGGAGGCGCACGGTGGTACGGAGCACTCGTCTGCTGCCCTCGGAGTCGACGAGCATTGGGTGATCAAGACCTTGATCTTCGAAGACGAGCACAAGCAGCCGCTGTGCGTACTGATGCACGGCGACCGCGAAGTGTCCGCGAAGGGACTGGCGCGGCTACTAGGCAAGAAAAGCGTCGGCCCCTGCCGTCCGGAAGTCGCGGATCGGCACTCGGGCTATCAGGTCGGTGGCACTTCACCGTTCGGCCTGCGCCGCGCCATGCGAATCTTCATGGAGCGCTCGATTTTGGACGCCGAGACCATCTACATCAACGGCGGCGCTCGCGGCTTCTTGATTGCCCTCGATCCGCGGGATGCCCAGCGGGTGCTTTCGCCCACGCTGGTCGAGGTCGCGGTCGAGAAGTGAATCGTCATCGGTTCCACCAATGAGCTAGCCTCCCGCCATGTCCCACGTGGATATCCGTGCCGTCAATTTGAACCTCCTCGCTGCCTTCGACGCGCTGCTCGAGGAAAGAAACGTGACGCGCGCCGCGGCACAAATGGGCGTCACGCAATCGGCGATGAGCAACTCGCTTGCCCAGCTGCGTTTGCTCTTCGAGGACCCGCTGTTTCGCCGCACGCCACGCGGCATCGAGCCCACGCCGCGCGCACTCGAACTCGGCGAACCGATTCGGCGCGGTCTCGGCCTGTTCGATCGCGCGCTGACCCCACGCAGCTTCGAGCCACGCACGGAGAGCCGCAGCTTCGTATTGGCGACCAGCGACTACGTGGAGTTCGTGTTGCTCCCTCCGCTGTTGAAACGGTTGGCGCGCGAAGCGCCCGCTGTGCGCCTGGAGGTCAGACCGTGGGGTTTGCAGCAAGTGCCCAAGTCGCTGGCCAGCGGCGAGGTCGATCTGATGATCGGCTTCTACGATGACCTGCCCGCGCACCACGCTCAAACGCTGCTATTCGACGAACGGTACGTGTGCATTGCTCGAAAGGGCCACCCTGGCCTCGGACGAAAGCCCACGCTCGATCGCTGGCTGGCACAGAAGCACGTGCTCGTTTCCCAGCAAGGCAATAGCCCTGGCACGGTCGATCGCGCGCTTGCCGCACGCGATTTGAAGCGCACGATCGGTGCTCGCGTCTCACACTTCTTGCTCGTCCCCACGTTGGTCGCGCAAACCGATCTGGTTGCCGCGGTCAACGCCCGCGTGGCAACGGCCTTTGCAGACTCGCTCGCGCTACGAGTATTCGCACCGCCTTTGGCGTTGCCGAAGGGGCGCGTGGGCCAAGTTTGGCATGAGCAACTCGAGCACGATCCTGGTCAGCGTTGGTTCCGACAGCTGATCGTGGAGGAGTGTCGCAAGTTGTAGCTCGCGATGCTTCTCTTTCGTGGGGCCACGAAGTAGCGGGCGCGCTGGCCGGGGATTGCTGGCAATAGGCCACTCGGCTTCGCGGAGTGTCGGCGAAGCGGCCGCGCCTGCCCGGTGCGGAAGCGGGGCGAGCAGCGGAGCGAAAGCGGGCGCGAGAGCCCCTCGTTGCTAGGGATGTCCGTGAATTCAGGGGCAGGCCCCCCATCCTGGGCCGACAGCCATGGCCTGACATTCGTTAAATCGATATCTAACATATTAATTATCGATTGGATTGTTGGAGCCGCGAGCCTCATGTTCGGTTCAACAGCGAACCGCTGTGACGGAGAGGAACCCATGCTCGAACGATTTTTGAAGACTGATACCAGTAAGACTCTGCTTGCCCAGCGCGCGCTACTCGGCGCGGTGATGTTGCCGCACGGTGCGCAAAAGCTGCTGGGCTGGTTTGGCGGCCACGGCTTCGACGGGACGATGAATTATTTCACGGGCGCGCTGCATATCCCGAGCGCGCTCGCCTTCTTGGTGATCGTCAGCGAGGCTTTCGGTTCGCTCGGCTTGCTGCTCGGCTTGGGCACTCGCTTGGCTGCGTTCGGCGCCGCAGCCACCATGCTCGGCGCGCTCATGACCCACCTAGACGTGGGCTTTTTCATGAACTGGTTCGGCAGCCAGCCCGGCGAGGGATTCGAGTACCATCTACTGGCCTTGGCCTTGGCGCTGCCCTTGGTCGTGCGCGGCGGAGGCGCACTTGCTGTCGACCGCAAATTGTTCGCAGCGCTCACGCCTCGTTGAAGCCCCCCCGATAACGGCGCCGCGCAGCTTTCGGGCACGTCGTCGTCAACACGCGGCTCGAACTCGACCAACAAGCACCACAGGACGGACAATCAATGAACACCATCACCCGTGACGAACTCGAAATGGCTCTACAAAGCGGCGCGCCCGTGACTCTGCTCGAGGCGTTGCCAGCAAAGTATTACCGCCACAGCCATCTCCCCGGCGCGCGACTCTTTCCCCACGACCAAGCGCGGGAGCTAGCCCCCCTGCTGCTCGCGGACAAGCGGGCGCGCATCGTCGTTTACTGCGCCAGCGCATCGTGCCTGAACTCGCACCAGGCGGCCCAAACACTGACTGAACTCGGCTATAGCGACGTGTGCGTCTATCTCGGAGGCAAGGCCGACTGGCTGGCGGCGGGCTTCGACCTGGAGCGCTCCGCAGGTTAGCCGAGCCGACGAGCGCGACCGAGCAGGGTGCCCAGAGTTTTCCCCTGACGGCTGCGCTCGTTCAACTCGGTCAGCACGCGAAACACTAGCTGGCCACGGCGCTCTGGAGAGACCAGCACACCGCTGCAAGTCGTAATCGCTGACGCGCCCCAGCGAGTCTTGGAAACGTCCGTGCCGGGCGACAGATTCACCAAGCGAAAGCCCTGTTCGATGGCCCACTTGATGGTTTCCGCGACCGTGGTCGTCATCACGCTGTACTTGCCCCAGGCGGGCTCGAAGCCGGAGAAATACAGATACAGCTCGTTTTCGAGCACGAACCCGACCCTGGCTGCCACCACCTCCCCTTTGATCTCCAACTGAAAGATGCGCAGCGACAGCGAGTCACTGGGCGAGGTTGCGATATCGTGCATCAGGTCACGCGCGCGGTGCTCGGCAAAGACATTCGCGTGGGGCACCAGTTCCGACGCTCCCGCGCGCAGCCCGTGCAGCTCGATGAAACGCGCCAAGGCCCGTGGCAGCTCGGCCGGCTCGCTCACCACGCGGAATTGGAACTCGTGCCCGTCACGCTTGAGCGAGTTGTAGCACTTGCGCAGCGATTCCTTGATGTTCCTCGATCTGCTGGCGCGAAACTCTTCCCAGTTGCCCGAAAGCGGCAGAACATAGTCGTTCGTGTCGCGCGTCCAATGAAAGTTCGCGGCCGATGCCAGCGCTGCATGGGCCTCGCTGCCTTGACGCACGCCATTCCAAGTAAACCAGTCCCAGTGCTTGCCGCGACCGGTGACGTGAGCGAGCAGCGCCCGCACCGCCTGCCCCTCTAGCTCGGGGGCACAGATCATCCCGCGTAGCTCGGTAATGTTCTTGTCGCCCCCGAAGAAGGCCAATGTTCGCGCGCGCAGCGGGCCCGTGCCCGGTCGTTCGGTGAGCATCAACGGAGCAACGGCGCGCAGCGTTCCGCTCTCGTCGCGCAGCGTGTGCACGAAAAAGCGATCGTTCACGAGTAGCCGCTGTTCACTGTAGTGCCGCCACCAAAAGGCGAGCCAATTGCTGGTGGCAAAGGGCAACCGAGGCTGCATCGAGCGCGCGAGCTGATCGCATTCGCCAGCGAGCGCCGACATTTGCCAGGGATTTTCCAGGACTTGAACACGAAGCCCGGCCGGGGTGACGGCGGAGCGCTCGCCCATCGATCGCGAGCTACCTTCGAATGCTGCCAACACTAGCTCTCTCTGTCGGCGCGCTACACGCCGCTTCTGAACAAAAACGTGAACCACAATTATGCCCAATAACAACGCGTTAAAAAAGGCCAAAGAGATGGCCGCGCGACGGGCATTTTCTGAGACGGTCACCAACGTAAGCAGCGCGACTATGACAGACTGTAATCAAGCGAGCGGTGCGACAAAGCGCCACTCCGACATCCATCAGCCGACTTCCCCGCCGGCCGCTTGCCGCGCTGCCGCGCTGCCGCGCTGCCGCGCTGCCGTCGCCGACGGTTAGGTTGCTGGTCGAGACGTCGCGCTCGACGGCCGGCGCTGCCG
This sequence comes from Polyangiaceae bacterium, assembly GCA_035273265.1. Classification (GTDB taxonomy): domain Bacteria; phylum Myxococcota_A; class Polyangia; order Polyangiales; family Polyangiaceae; genus PMG-095. Next base: position 270 of record DATEPG010000067.1, on the reverse strand, counting down.
CGCCAGACGTGCCGTCAGCTGGGCACGTCGCTCCGGCCATTCCTCGGCCACGATGGAATACATCGCCGAATCCCGCAGCGTTCCCTCCTCCCCCGCAGCCCACGACCGCGACCAGCGGCGCAGCACACCTTCGAAGGTGGCGCCCACGCTCTCGATGGCGGCGCGGGAGCGGAGGTTGCGTGCATCAGTCTTCAGGTCGACCCGTGCCACGCCGAACCCGGTGAACGCGTGGTCGAAGAGCAGCAGCTTGGCCGCGGCGTTGATGCCCCG
>DATEPG010000066.1:0-26775 GCA_035273265.1 Polyangiaceae bacterium | reverse complement strand
GCGTTCCGCCTGTACGACGCGCTGGGCGAAACGATCCCGCTGCCGATCGTCGACGAGATGTACACGGTGCTGCGCCACGTGCACGGCATCGACCGCGACCTACTACGACGCTACACGGATCTTTTACATGGTCGCGCGGCGCAACTGAGCCCCCCCGAGCGCTTCGTCTTGCAGCGACTCGAAGGCCTCGAGCGACTCGCCGCCTGGCATCCGGCAGGCTAGCGCCATCGCGCACGAGAGAGGCTATGCTTGCCTCACCATGAGTTTGAAGCGTTTGGTCGGTTACTTCGTGCGTGGCTGTCTAGTATTGGCGCCGCTCGGCCTGACTGTGTACATCCTATTTACCATCCTGCATGCCATCGATCAGCTCTTGCCCATCGGTATTCCCGGGGTTGGGCTGCTGCTCACCCTAGCCCTGGTGACGGTCGTGGGCATGCTCACCTCGAACGTGATCGGGCGCGGCGTAGTCGAAGCCACCGATCGTGCGCTGCAACGCCTGCCGCTGGTCAAGCTCATCTACACGTCGATCAAGGATTTGATCAACGCTTTCGTAGGCGACAAGAAAAGCTTCAATCGCCCGGTCGCGGTCACCTTGAATCACATGAACGGCGGCGGCCTGAAGACGCTCGGCTTCATTACGCGCGAGGGACTCGCCGCACTGGATATGCCGATGCACGTCGCCGTGTACTTTCCGCAGTCCTACAACTTCGCCGGCTACCTGGCGCTCGTGCCGCGTGAACAGGTGGAAGCCTTGAACGTGAACAGCGCGGAGCTGATGACGTTCATCATTTCCGGCGGAGTCTCGGGGCTCGGTGTCGGTCAGTCCGTGTTGCCGCCCGCCAGCATGTAGCTGCCCATAGCCATTCGCGCCACTAGGTCCCTAATTCAGGTCCTCCCGTAAACGTGCCCGTGCCCGTGCCCGTGCCCGTGCCCGTGCCCGGAAAGCAGGAAATTTGGCTTTCCATTGGATGGTGCGTGTGCTCCAGAGGTGAGTCGATGATTCGACTCCAATAAAAGGGGGGCCGGCGAGCACGGCATCGGTCGTTCACGCGGCGGGCTCTCCACCAAGATTCACCTCGTTGTAGACGCTCTGGGTCTGCCGCTTGTATTTGAGATCACCGAGGGGCAAAGGCACGACAGTCGACCCGCGAGGGGGCTGATTCAGCGGGCGATGTCGCGCCGACTCTTGGCGGACAAAGCCTACGATTCGGACATGTTTCGCGCATGTCTGAATGACCAAAGCTGTGAGGCCATCATCCCCTCGAACGGCAGCCGAGCCCAGAAGCTTCCGTTGGACAAGGAACTCTACCAGGCGCGCTCCGAGATCGAATGTACGTTCAGCCTACTCGAACAGTCTCGCCGTTTCGCTACCCGTTACGAGAAGACCCTCCGCAACTACGTTGCAGTGGTCGCCGTCGGGTGTGCGCTGCTTTGGCTGCGCCTCTGACTCAATCCTCACAGCTCTGGGCCAACTTGATCGGCATCGACACGATGCGAACAATCATGGCTTTGCCGGTCCGGTGTCCGCTCTCTTCGAGTAACTCGAGCCGACAGCAAACGTCCAACAGAGCGGCTGTCTCCGTCGCCGAGCCGCGCGCCGTCAGATAGTACCGTCTCTGGCTTCGAGTGCTTGCCAGCTCCCTCGGCGAGGTTCAGCACGATCGACCGACGCCCTCCCAAACTGGTCCGAAAGATGGCTTCGGCCGCGCAGCAAACTTTCGATGATCTCGCTCGCGAGAACCAGAAAATCTAACGCCAGGTGGTACACATCCAACCGCTCATGGTCGAGATCCATTCTGTCCTATCGGCCATCCGCCGCGCCCGTTTGCCTCTTTCGGGCACGGGCACGGGCATGGGCACGTCTACGGGTGCCCAAGCAATTCAGGGACATGCACTAAGTCGTTTCGTCGGGCTCGAGCGCTCGTGACCCCAGATTCAGCGCGCCATCTTGCACCGAATTCAGAATCTGACCGGCAGCCTGTTCGTCGAACTCGAGCAGCGCCACGAGCTTGCTCAGGAGCTCCTTTTCCGAGTCGCTCTGATCGCCGTCGGCGTGCGTCAGCAGCGCAGCATTCGCCAGCAGCAGCTCACGCTCTTCTCGGGAAAGGTCCTTGAACGGGGCGTCGGCGCTGAGCGTGCGCTTGTGCTTGGCGTAGTCGAGTAATTCTCGTTCTTCTTCGGTGCTGGCATCGAAGCCACACAGAAGCCCCTCGATGACTCCAGACTCGGGGGCTGCGACTTTGCCGTCGGCCCAGGCCACCGCTACCAGACACTTTACGATGTTCTTTTCGCCGGGGGTCATCAGCGGAAAGCCTACACCGCTTCAGCGTGACACGAAAAAAACCGCGCGATCCTGCGAGAGACCGCGCGGTTTTCAGCGCATTTCAGCGAAAGCGTCGGGGCTCGATGCCTCGTGCTTCAGGTTCAGTAGCGGTACAGCTCGGGCTTGTACGGACCTTCGACCGACACACCGAGGTATTCGGCCTGCTTGCCCGATAGGCGCTCGAGCTTCACGCCCAACTTGCCGAGGTGCAGGCGCGCCACCTTCTCGTCCAGCTTCTTGGGCAGGATGTGCACGCCGACCGGGAACTTCTCGCCGAACAGCGCGAGCTGAGCGAGCACCTGATTGGTGAAGCTCGAGCTCATCACGAAGCTCGGGTGGCCGGTGGCACAACCGAGATTCACCAGCCGACCGCGCGCGAGCAAGATCAGCTTCTTGCCGTCCGGGAAGATGAAGTGGTCGACCTGCGGCTTGATGTTCTCTTCGCGGATGTCCTTGTTGCCTTCCAACCAGGCGACGTCGATCTCACTGTCGAAGTGACCGATGTTGCACAAGATGGCTTCGTTCTTCATCGCCAAGAGGTGGTTGCTCTTCACCACGTCACAGCAACCAGTCGCAGTCACGATGATGTCGGCCTGGGGCGCCGCTTCATCCATCGTCACCACTTGGTAGCCTTCCATGGCGGCTTGCAGCGCGCAGATCGGGTCGATCTCCGTGATCAGCACGCGGGCGCCGAGACCCTTCATGGCCTGCGCGCAGCCCTTGCCTACGTCACCGTAGCCGGCAACCACGCACACTTTACCGGCGAACATCACGTCCGTCGCGCGCTTGATGCCGTCCGTCAAGGACTCACGGCAACCGTACAGGTTGTCGAACTTGCTCTTGGTCACCGAGTCGTTGACGTTGATCGCCGGGCACTTGAGTTCGTTCTTTTTGAACATCTCGTACAGGCGATGCACGCCGGTGGTGGTCTCTTCACTGAGGCCGCGGATCGCGTCCGGACCGTTGAAGAGCTCCGGGTGCTTCTGGTGCAGCCAGATGGTGAGGTCACCGCCGTCGTCCAAGATCATGTTCGGACCTTTGCCGCCTTCGAAGGCAAAGATCTGCTTGGCCAGGCACCAATCGTACTCGGCTTCGGTCTCGCCCTTCCACGCGAACACTGGCACGCCGGTCTTGGCGATGGCAGCGGCTGCTTGATCTTGGGTCGAGTAGATGTTGCACGACGTCCAGGTGACCTCGGCACCGAGGTGCGTGAGCGTCTCGATCAGCACGGCGGTTTGGATCGTCATGTGCAGACAACCAGCGATGCGCGCACCTTTGAGCGGCTTCTTCGCGCCGAATTCTTCGCGCAATGCCATCAGGCCCGGCATCTCGGTCTCGGCGATCGAGATTTCTTTGCGGCCCCAATCGGCGAGGCCGATGTCGGCAACGCGATAGCTCTTGCCTTCTTGGGTGGTGACTCCGCTCTGCTTACGGCGCTCGGCCGTACCAGTTTCTTGAACGCTCTCCATGACCATCGTCTCCTCTTGTGCTTGTCTCAAACCCCGGCACTTACCGGGAGTGACTCTTTTTTTCAGCGGGGCGCTTGCCGGACAGCAAGAGCCAAGCGAGATGCCCGTCTACACCGTTTTGGAAAAGGCCGCGCGGCAGATCGCGAGCGCGCACGCCTTCTAGCCCGGCGTCGCGCGCAAAATCTTCCAGTTCACGCGGGTCGAACCCCATCCAAACGTCTGCTTGCGCGTCGCGCAGCGCCTCATCCGCATGCCTTGCGTAGTCCAGTAGTAACAGATGCCCCCCTGGCCGCAGCAGCGCAGCCAAGGACTCGAGCGTCTCACGCGGCAGCGGGGCGTGGTGCAACACCCGCGCGGCGACCACTACGTCTGCTCCCTCGCCCACCGCCGCGCGCACTATTTTGTCGCCGATCTCGGCCGAGTATAGCTCCACGTTGTGGTAGCCACGCGCTTGCACTCGACGCTCCGCGCGAGCCAGCTGCGCCACGCTACGGTCGAGCGCAACCACACGGTCGAATGCGGGCGCGAGCACATCCAAGAGCGCACCGTCGCCGGTACCGGCATCGACGGCCAACGCGTGTGCATCGAGCAACGAAGCGAGCGCGGCGATGTACACCGGCAGCTCGGGCGCGAGCACCAACGGTTCGTCCGCGCGCGGCGGACGTGCGAAGAACTCGCGCGTTTTTTGATCGCGCGCGCGCACGATGGTGACGATTCGCGCGAGGCTGCCGTCCTTTTCACAGAGCGTGCGGCCGGCGGCGAGAGCGTCACACACTACCGGGTCGTTTTTCGCAGCGGCGTCCAAACGAACCAGCGTGCGCGTTCCCTGACGGCGTTCCGCGAGCAAGCCGGCCTGACGCAGCGGTGCCGCGTGCCTCGAGAGGTTGGGCTGTGATTCACCGAGCAGGTCTGCGAGCTCTCCCAGGGCCAGCTCTTCCTCCGCGGCGAGCGCCAGCAGGCGCAGCCGAAAAGGGTCGCTCAACAGCCGATAGAGCTGCCAGCGCGCATCGAGTGGGGCCACCTGAGTCATCGAACGGCCTCATATTTGCAGATATTCGCAACCACGCAAGTATGATTATTTTCCTTAATAATCAATGCGTTACAATCCATGCGACCAGCCGCTCGAGGCTGGAGCCTCGGCAAGGGCATCGCTATCGCCGGGACCCTTCGAGTTAGACTGACGACCATGGATCGGTTCCGTCGGTTCGACGAGGCGTACTACCACCGCTTCTACGAATCACCTCAGACTCGCGTGGTTAGCCCAGAAGAGCACGCAAACTTGGCCAGTTTCGTGGTCGGATTCGCGCGTTGGAATCGGCTCGAGCTGAAAAGCGTTTTGGACATCGGAGCCGGCGTTGGCCTCTGGAAACATTGGTTCGAGAAGCATGACAAGGCCGTGGCCTACACGGGGACCGAGGTCAGCCTGGCCATGTGCAAGAAGCACGGGTTTCAACAGCGCGATATCGCTCGCTGGCGCGACCGCAAAAAGCACGACCTGATCATTTGCCAAGGCGTCCTGCAGTACTTGCCCGATCCGGACGTGGCGCCCGCCGTGGCGAACATCGCAGCCATGTCCCGCGGCTTGGTCTACGTCGAAGTGACGACGCGCGGAGATCTGCGCGATCGTTGCGACAAAACTCGCACAGACGCGGACATCTTCGTGCGCAATGGTTCGTACTACCGTGGCATTTTGGCCAAGCATTTGATCAGCGTGGGCGCAGGCCTGTGGTGGGCGAAGGACAAGCCGCCGCCCTTTTACGAGCTAGAAATGGCAGGTTGAAACGTGGAAGCGCGCTCACTCGTCCGTCCGCTGTTCGCCATCTTGTGTCTCGGGGCAACCGCGCTCGGACTGAACAACACCTACGGCGACAACACCGAAGTGAAGGCGCTGGCAGAGAAAACTGCCTGCGGCAACGCGCCTTGCATCGTCAAAACTTTGAATGAGCAGCGCTCCGCGTTCAAGCAGACCTTCGGCTACCAAACCGCGTTGGTCGAGAAGGGGAAGAGCAAGAACGGCGCCAGCGTCGATATCGAATGCGCGCGCGCCTACGTCTTACTCGGCGAATATCAGTGCAACGTGCGGAGCGGCGGGCAGCCTCAGGTTCACTAGTTGCCGCGCGCCGATTCTTGCTCGAGCTTGGCCAAGAATTTTCGCACTTCGACCACGTCCCCGGCGTTCGGCAACACACCCAAGTAGCGCTGCAGGTGCTCGATGGCCGCACGCGGCGCGCCCAGCTTGGCGCACAAGTAGCCGTGATCCCGGAGCTCGTCGGTCACGTCGGGCATCAAATCGATCAGTCGATCGAGTACCAGCAAAAGCCGTGGATAATCGGCCTGAGCCGCGTAGACCCCGCGCAGGTTCATCAGCATCCGAGCCACGATGTGTCGGTTCGGGGTCGGTTCGAGCATGCCTTCTTGAAACTTCATCTTGCCGGCGACACGCTTCAGGAGTTCGGTCAGGTCGCGACGACTGAGCGTTGCTCCACCAGAGAATGGATCGACGATCACGCTGCCCTCGCCGTCGTCCACGCGCGCCAGGAAGTGACCCGGGAAACCGACGCCCCGAGCGCGCACGCCCGCTCGGCGCGCCACCTCCACGAACAGCACCGAAAGCGAGATCGGGATCCCGGTCTTGCGCTCCAGCACTTCGTTCAAGAAAGAATTTCGGGTGTCGTAATAGTTCTCGGCGTTGCCTCGAAAGCCGTTCCTGATGAACAAGTGATCACCGAGGGCCCGGGCCTGGAGCGCTGCCGGTAGCTCGTCGATGTGTCGACGCCGCAGCGGCGCCGCCAACTCGTCGAGCTTCTCCTCCTGGGCATCGAAGTCGAGGCCCGGGTAGGCATCGCGCGCGATGAGCAGAGCACCGGTGAGAAGCTCGAGGCGATCGTCTGATTGGGCAGCGTACTGCCGAAAGTCCACGGTCCCAGTATACCGCGCGCGCGCCTGGCATTACACTCGCTTCCATTCCGCGGCGCTTTCCGACTCCCAGAGGGGTCGGCCCGGAAACCGTCACCCGCCAGGACGCCCGATGAGAATCGACGAAATCATGACTCGGAACGTGCGCAGCATTGCGCCCGACGACACCCTGGGCACAGCCGCGCAGATCATGTGGGAGAACGACTGTGGGGCGGTCCCCGTCGTCGAGGCGGATGGCCGCCTGGTGGGGATCGTTACCGACCGGGACATTTGCATGGCCGCCCAGCTACAAGGAGCGCCGCTGCACGACTCGCGCGTGTCGAGCGCGATGGCTCGCGACGTCAAGACCTGCTCCCCCCGTGACACCCCCGTCACCGTGCAAGCCATCATGCAGCAGAACAAAATCCGCCGAGTACCGGTCGTCGACGACCAAGGGCGCTTGGTCGGCATCGTCACGCTCGGAGACTTCGCATACCTCGTCAGTCGCAACCCCGACGGCGCCGATGGCATGACGTGGACGGCCGTGGCACATACGCTGGCGGCGGTCAGCCAACCGCGCATCGCGCGCTTCGCCGGTGGCTACTCCGATCGTTCACCGGGGCGGCAGAATTTCCCCCCGAACACCTGAGCGGAGGGTTAGCGTCAATGTGTTCGAAAGGGACCGGACCATGAACTCGAGATTTCCCAAACGCAATTCCTCCGGCTCGGTGCTGGCCGAACTTTCGCAACTGCGCGACGAGCTGCGCGTGCGGCTGCACCTCGCTGGGCTCGAGGTCCGCGCTCAATGGGAGAGCGTGGAGCCGAAGCTGTTGGGCCTGGAACGCTCGCTCGAGCAGCAAGGTGAAGGCGCCTTCGAGGCCGCCGGAGAGCTCGCGGTCGAAGTCGTCAAAGCGTTTCGGGATTTCTCGGTGCGCAGCCAAGAGGGCGGACCGAGCAAGGCCCCCGTACACGACATCATGCGCGTGCGCGTGTACACCTGCAGCCCCACGGACACTCTGCACCGCGCGGCGCAAATCATGTGGGAAAAAGACTGCGGCTGTTTACCGGTGGTGGATTCGGGGCGCGTCGTGCGTGCCGTGATCACCGATCGTGACATCTGCATGGCTGCCCTCACCCAGGGCGTACCCCTGGCAGAAAGCAGCGTCGCGAGCGCCATGTCCCGCTCCCTCACCGTCTGTTCGCCGGATGATCCGTTGGGCGTCGTAGAGGACGCGATGCGCCAAGGTCAGATCCGTCGCGTGCCCGTGGTCGGCGCGGAAGGGGTACTCGTGGGCATGATTTCGCTCGGCGACATCGCGCGTTACTTGCAACCGCGCATGCAACAAGCACCCGGCAGCGTGGCGCAGCTGCTCGAAACCTTGGCCGGGATCAGCGAACCGCGCGCCCGCGCCTCGATCTTACCGCCGCCGCCCTGACTCGGTTCTCAGAAGAGGGGGGCCTCGCTGGGCGCGGGCAGGATCCAGCGCTTGGGGGCCAATGAGTCTCGCTGTTCGGCCAAGTCGACGCTGGGATCGATCAGGCGTCGCCGCAGGCGGCCATTGAAAGACACTTCGCAATCCGCGTACACCCGGACCCCGGCGTGACCGCGGCCGCGAAAGTCCCGGGCGATCGCCTGCGCGAGTTCGAGAATCATGTCCGGCTGAGTCGATGCCATGCGAGCTTGAAAAGGCGTCAAATAGTCACTGGCCGCGACGTAGTAACGGCGTGCTTGGTCATCGACGACTCTGAATTCCAGGCTGCCCGCCTTTTCGACCAGCATGACTCTCCAGGCGAAGCGAAAGCCTTCTTCGGTCCAGAGCGTGTTGCCCGGATAGAGCGCGCTGCGCAGCGGTAAACAGACTTGAACGAGCGCGTAGGCGGCGGCGAGCAGGCGCGCTTTTGGAGCGAGCGGCCCACCGGCGATTCCGGGCGCGCTCGCGCTGCTAATCTGGCTGGCGGCGCCACCCAAGCGGCGGACCAAGTCCAGGGGCCATGACGGTTCGAAGAACAACGGGGCCGACAGGATCATGAGCCAGGGGAACATCCCGATCTGAAACAGCAGCGCGGTGAGAACATGGAACACGACCAGGACCACGTAGGCAGGCGCGCGAGTCTTCCGCCACGACAGCAGCGGGACGATGCTCAAATCGAACAGCGCGCCCGCCCAACTGAACGGGAGTGCCGCCCCGCTCTGCCCAAGGATGCCGCCGAGCAGCGGCATATCGGCTTTTGCAGCGAGCCAGATGTGTAGCGGCTGGCCGAAAATCAGCCAGTCTCCGTTGAGCTTGCCGATGCCACCGAACAGGTAAACCACCGCGATCTGGAAGCGTAGCAGGTACAGCGCCCAAGCCCTCACCTGCCCTCGCTCATCGCTCGGCTTGCGACGCACGCGTAACGACCATTTTCGATCCAAGGGCAAGCAAGCGCACAGACCTGAAAGTAGCGTGATTAAATAGTAGTGATTGAGGTAGGTGGCCTTGTCACAAAAGTGTGCGTAGCCGACGCCGAGCGTGAAGAGCACACAGCCAACCCGGTAGCCCACGCCCAGCAGCACGAGTGCCGAAGCCAGGCACAGCGCCGCATAGTGCAGATACATCCCGAATCCAGGCCAGGGCCGGACCCAAGCAAAGCCCCAATAGTGAAAGAACAGCTGCGGCGACCGATAATACTCTTCGATCCAGCCGTGAGCCAGGAAGCGCAGCGTGGAGACCAACAGCAACGCGCCGAACATCAGCCGAAACAGCGCGCACGACGCGGCGTCGAGCGGGCGATCGAGCGCGCGGATCAGTCGTCCGACGGCCATGTGAACGTCGCAAAAACTTGACGAAAGCCGGCGGTAAAGATGCCATTCGGCGAACGGTCGGAGAGACACAGTTTGTTCAGCAGGCTCTTCACGCTCAGACCGAAGCTGCAGCGTCGGCGGCATCGCCGCTGCCATTCGAACCGCCGACGCCCTGGGTCAACTCATCGTCCGAACCGCAGCCCATCATCGTCGCCGCGACGCCAAACAAGCGCCAACTTTTCGAGCCATCGAGATCCGCCGTTTCCTTCGTCTACCGGCATCAGCCGGCTCCAAGCTGAGACCCTTCATGGTGCTTAATTGAAAACGAAAGTCAATATCATTCTCAGCTCGATTTGATGATGTGCTGGGAGGAACGGGCTATTTCGCGAGTGGATTGGACAACCCGAGCGCTGCTGCGGGCCGCTCGCATCAACGCGAAATCAAACGACGCCTGGCGTGCCTTTGCTGTTGCAATCAGCACCGAAACGACTACGTTCCGCGAGCCCTCCGGTCGGAAACGATGCGAAGGGCGGTCCGGGGCGTAGCGCAGCCTGGTTAGCGCACTTGACTGGGGGTCAAGGGGTCGGCGGTTCGAATCCGCCCGCCCCGACCACTTTTTTTCGAAACCCTTGGGGGGTTTGAGTTGAAACGCCGTTTACGCCGATCTCCCGAAGTTGGGAAGTGGCGTGGCGCAAAGCGCTCCATCAGACGCCGAGCTCGTCGCGCGCTGCTGGCGTCTTGCGGGCGATCGCGTTGCGTTCACCGCGCCGCCGGAGGCCCCGCTTCGCGCGCCAAAGCCTTCTCACCGCAATGCGCCGTCGGCGCGCCACTTGGCTACGACCTCCTTGAGCACCTCAGTGTGGGGATACGTGGCCACCGGCAGGTAAATGAATTGAGCGGCCCAAGTGTTGCTGGAGCAAGCCCAGCTCTCGTTGCCGCTGATGTTCAGGAACGGATCGATGGTCTGCGCGCCTCCCGCCGGCACATTGGGGTGATACGGGTAGCTGGCGCCCGAGTGGTGACACGAAGAGCAGAGCGCGCCGTCAGGTCGTCCAGAAACGAAGCTCCCGACGATATCTCCGAGCTTCTTGCCGAGAACCGCCGGATCGGGCTGGTGACCGAGTTGAGCAGCGCCAATGGTACCCGTCCAGAGCAGTGGGCAGACCGTGGTGACGATCGACGTGTCATTGTTAAACACGGTTGGATCGCCGCTTTGCATCATGTGGCCCAGGTCGATCTTGACCGTGTAGGGCGTACACGGCGCCATCAAAGCCGCGGGGACCTCGAGCTTGATGTAGCCCCGCTGTCCCGGGTTCACGGTGTTGGGAAGCGTCGCCGTCCCCCGTTGTATTGGTACAGCGCGCCCGTCAACGCAGTACCGTTGATCGAGACCGTACCGCCAGGGCCGGTGGCGGGCGAATCCCCGATGTTGGTCACGTTGATTTGGAGCCCAAGCGTGGGTGTACCGCCGCCGTAGTAGCGCATCACGCCATCCAGCACCAAATCGGCGGTCGGCGGCGGCAAGTAAATGATGGGCGGCTGCTTGACGATGATCCCGCCCGGCGGTTTGAAGAGCGCCCCCTTGCTCGACGTCGAGAGCGTCGCGTTGCCAAGAATCAGCGCCTGCTCGCTGCCTCCCAGATCGGCACTCGTCGGCTCGCCGGCTCCCTCCGGCGCGGCGCCACACGCGAGCAGCGCGCTCAAGCTAACGACGAGTGATGCAGTCACGGCATGGGTTTGCTTCATCGGGTCCTCCTCGGTGGTTGACGCCCATCAGCAAGCGGTGTGCCAAAGAAAAGACCGATAAATCGCTGGAATTATCCGCGTACTACCTTCGAGAGGGGTGCAACGCTCGGGGGGTGCAACCGTGGCATGCAACGCCGCGCGGGGTATCATTCGTCTTCGCCGCGAAACGACTCGGGTTCGAGCTCGAAGCGCCGCAACCAGCGTTGGATTTGCTGGCGCGCTTTGCCCATGCGTCGAGCCGTTTCGCTGACATTTCCGCGAGACTCTTGCAGCGCCTGGACGAGCGCGCGGTAACTGCGATCGTCGTCCTCCGAGCGCGGTTCGGGCGCACTGCTCGCCGCGGAGCGCAAAGCAGGTGAAGCGACGGCGGTTCCTTGAATTGCTTGCGGCAGGTGGTGCAGAGTAATGGGCTCGCCAGCGGAGAGCACGAGCGCGGCGGCCAACGCTTGTTCCAATTCGCGCACGTTCAGCGGGAACGAGTAGGCGAACAAAGCACGCGCCGCCTCTGGTCGTAGCGTCGGGGAAGTTCCGCCCGCGTGTCGCGCGAGCAACGTGCCGATCAGCATGCCCAGATCTTCTCGCCGTTGAGCGAGGAGCGGCATGGTGTGAGTGAAGCCCGCGAGTCGCGCGTACAGGTCGCGGCGAAACAGGCCCTCTGCCATCAACCCGGTCAAGTTGCGATGAGTAGCCGCCACAATCCGTACGTCGACTTGCACGCTACGAGTACTACCGACAGGCGTCACTTCTCCGTTCTGCAGCACGCGCAAGAGAGCCGCCTGTGAACTCGCTGGCAGATCGGCGATCTCGTCCAAGAACAAGGTACCTTCGTGAGCGCCGCGCACGAAGCCCACTTCGTCCTTCACCGCGCCCGAAAACGCGCCTTTGACGTGACCAAACAAGTGCGCCTCGAGCAGCGGCGCGGGGATGGCTGCGGCGTTCACGGCAACGAATGGCCCTGCCCGCTTGGAGCCCTGGTGGACGGCGCGGGCAATGCCCTCTTTTCCCGTACCCGTCTCGCCCAACACCAGCACGGAGAGCTTCGAATGAGCGATGCGCTCGACGCGGGCCATCGCCAGATCGAGCAGAGGGCTGAGCGTCGAGAGCGCTCCAGCATCGGCCAGCGCAAGCGTACGATCCAACAGTGGCGCGGTCGCGGTCGTCTCGCGGAACAGCAGCAAGGTCGCGCCGATCTCGATCAGCTGACCGTCGCGGAGCACTGCATGCTCGATGCGCCGGCCGTCGAGTAAAGTGCCGTTCGTCGAGCCGAGGTCTCTGACGATCCAGTTCGCCCCGACTCGCAACAAGCGCGCGTGCCGCGCCGACATCGTCCGATCCGGAACGCGCAGTTCGAGCTGCGGCCCCGAGGGCCCGCGCAGCCTTCGAAAGGCCGATTCACCCCGACCGATCTCGACTTCTTCGTTCGCGCGAAGGATGTGTCTCGAGGTAGCTGCGAATGGATTTTCACATTCCAGCGCTTTGACCAGGAACGTCACCGGCTCACTATCCGGGAGGCCCACCGCAGCCCGGGTGGTTTGTTTCGTGCTCTCCGGCGGGAAGTCCTTCAAAACGGCGCAAGCTTAAGCCCAAAATGCCGACTCGCGAACCTTTGCCGGCAAACGGCTCGAATCGCCGCAACGTTGCCGCGGCGAAATGATCAAGCTGTGGCTCACCCTGAATTGAACGGGCGTGGCCTAGCGTGAGGGATCAGAGAACACCGTCGCGCTCAGCCGTCGCTCTTAGCCGGAGGAATGCCTTCATTCCGGGATCAGCGAAGCTCACGTAGTTTAGCGCGGGCGTGCCGTCATCGGGCGCCCCTTCCTTCAAGATCTGCAGCCGCTCTTGCTCCACCAGGCCGAGCCGGGTGCGAATCACGTGACGTGCCATCGATGTCTTGCCGACGCCAAAGGCACCGAAGACAACGGGGACTTGGCAGCGGTCCAGAGCCTGTTGAAAGTCTTCCTCGGGCGCCTTTCGGCTCGCATACGCATTGCTCAGCTCGATCGGCGGAAAGGCCGGCGTAAACACGTCATGCGGGCGCAGCAGGGGGAGGGCTATCAAGAACGGAGCCTCACGTGCTATTCTATGAGGGTCATGTTGGAAGCCCCTATTCCGGCGGACGAGGAGAGCCGACTCGCCCTGTTGAAAGCGTGTCGCATCATGCACACGCCCTCAGAGGAGGCATTCGACGACGTGGCGCGCCTGGCGGCTGAGCTGTGCGGCACCGAGATCGCCCTGATTACTTTGGTGGACGCCGATCGCCAGTGGTTCAAGGCTCGAGTGGGCGTCGAACAAACGGGGACGGCGCGCGATCTTTCCTTTTGCGGTCACTGCATCAACCACCGCCAACCGATGGTGATCGAAGACACCTTGTGCGATGAACGTTTCGTCGACAACCCGCTGGTGACCGGCGAACCACACATTCGCTTCTATGCCGGCGTTCCGTTGTTGATCGACGAGGGCTCGTCGGTCGGTGCGCTTTCCGTAGCCGATCGATCGCCGCGCCCCATCAGCGCGCGCCAAGTGGCGTCACTCCAGCGCCTGGCGGCACAAGTTGCGCGGGAGCTGCGCTTGCGTCGCGATCTGGATCGGGTCACCAACTCGAATCGACCGCCGAGCCTGATGCTCGGCACCGGTAGCATCGTGGGCGAGCGTTGGACGCTGGGACGCGAAATCGGGCGCGGCGCCGTCGGCGCGGTATTCGAGGCGCACGACGCGGCGGGTCAGCAAGTCGCGCTCAAAGTGCTGCTACCGCAGTGGCGCACTCAAGAGGCCGTGCTCGAACGCTTTGCGCGCGAAGCACGAGTGCTCATGTCGCTCACCACGCCCCATGTGGGAAAGCTACTCGACGTGGGCAACCTCGACCTCGCTCTGGGTGATTTGCCCTATCTAGTGCTCGAGTATCTCGAGGGCATGGACCTCGACAGCGTGCTGGTCAAGTTCGGGCGCGTGCCGTTTCGCCAGGCCTTCGCCTGGGGCGCGGACGCTTGTGATGGCGTTGCGGAAGCGCACGAGCTCGGCATCGTGCATCGCGACTTGAAGCCCTCGAACGTGTTCCTGGCACGCGGTTCGCAGCCGTCCCCCGTGATCAAAGTGCTCGACTTTGGCATCGCCGCGGGCGACCCCACGAACAAGCGGAGCTCGGGCCTGACCGATGTGCAATTCCCAATCGGCACGCCGGCCTATATGTCACCGGAACAGATGCTCGCCTCGAGCGAGGTCGACGCGCGCAGTGATATCTGGTCGATGGGCGTCTTGCTCTACCAGTTGATCGCCGGCCGCCTACCATTTGCCGGAACCAACGACCTTGCGCTGTTCTCGGCGGCGCTGACGCGCCCGCCGCTGCCCTTGCGTGCGCACCTTCAAGACGCCCTCCCCGAGGGCGTCGAGACGATCCTGCTGCGGTGCTTGTCGAAGGCTCGCAGCGCTCGCTATCAATCGATGCGCGAGTTGGCCAGCACACTGCGAGCCGTCGCCGCGGCCTAGCGCCGCGCTGCTGCTCAGTGAGCGGGCACGGCAGCCGCGGGAGCCGCGGGAGACGGAGCCGCGGGAGACGGAGCCGCGGGTGCCTCGACGGCAGCTGTTTGGCGAGCCGCGCGGGCTTTTCGGAACGACGCGGATAGTTCGTAGTCACTGGTGAGGGACGGGCCGGCGAGCCACACGATCGGGTGCTGCGGGGAAACCAGCTTGAGTTTTTCGAACTCGGCATACCTCGCGTCGATGCCGTCTTCGACCAGCATCAGCTTGGCCTGCGCGCGAGCCATCTTGGGGTTGAGCTGCAAGGCGTTCCTGAGCAGCACCGCGGCGTCCTTGCGCACGGCGAAGCGGCTCAGCGACTCGAGCGCACGCAAGTAAGTCAAGCCGGCGTCCTTCGCTTCGCTGTCTTTGAGCCAACCGATGGCGGCATCGAACTCCAGCCATTCACCGGAGAGCAATGCGTGATACGCGACCACGCGGTAGGTCATGGGATCCTTCGGAAACTGCCGGCGCGCTTCGGCGACGACTAGCCCCGCCGCTCGCAGGTGGTCCTGCGCGAGCACCGCCAAGGCCTGCTTGGCTTTGGCAGCAAACTTTGCGTTCTTTTCGTTTTGCTCGAGCTCTTTGGCTTCTGCGTCGCTGAGCGTTCCAGCCGATTCACGCCGCGTATTCAGGCGCGTCACTTCCACGTCGGCGCGCTTGCCGAGTTCGTCCAGGACCAGAGCCAGCGTGGTAAAGTCATCACTCCAGGCGAGTTCGAGCGAAGCGTGCAGAGTCAGCGCGTCGACACCCGGCTTGCCAGCGACTAGCTTTTCGGCGTCCCGAAAGCGCTCGACCTGATCGCTCGCCAGTACCTCCAGCAGCTCGTCGATGCTGCTGACCGGCGGATGCGCGGGTAAGCCACGCTGCCGTTGCACCTCGGCAACGAACTCCTGAGCGTCACTGGAGCTCATGGACCCCGGCGAGGCGGCGCCCGAAGCGTTCGTCCCGCTCGCGCAGCCCGAAGCAGCGAGCAGAAGTGACAGTCCGACCGCGGGCCAAAAACGCGCTTTATTCATCGCAAAACACCGTACCAGTTCGGTTCTCGTTTGTACACGGGATGTCCTCGGCCGCTTCGGTCGCCTCGGTCAAAAGGTGAAGGCCACGAGTACCCGATGCTGGGACTCGATCGACTGCTCGATTGCCACTTGATAAGCGTAGTCGAGTCGCAATCGACCGAAGTTCAAAGACGCGCCGGCCATCGGCAATAGCCGAAAGAGGCCCTGGCTCGAGCTGATGACCTTGCCCTGCACTAGGCACGGTGGAGTCGCACACTGGCCATCGCCATCGATTCTGAGCGACGAATCGCGTTCGTGATCGTAGAAAAGCGCGCCTCCCAAGTAGGCGGAGAGCTCGACCGCGCCGAGCGACAGCGCGTATCCCCCGCTCAGCTCGGCCAGGCCGCGCACGAGGCGCGTCGCCACGACGTCCGTTCGCCTCGGCTCGACGCTTCCGGCGAGCAGGCCCAGACGCAGCCGCACTGGGAAGCGCTTCAGCAAGCGCATGCCTGCGCCGAGCGAGACGCCTTCGATGACGTCACCTCCCCCCTGCACGACGAACCCGAGTTCCGTGCCATCGAACCGCCAGCGATGGCGAGGCGGCGCCTGCGTGCCCAGCAATGGCAAAAGCTCCGTCAACCTGCCCACGCGAGCGGCGACGCTGATGCCTTGGGCGTGGCTCAGCGTCGCGCTGACGACTCCTAGGACCTGACCGCGTTCGTTGACCACCGGACCGCCCGAGTTGCCCGGATTGATCGCGGCATCGGTCTGCAGCCAGGAGCTTGCTATCGCGCTCACGACTCCTTGAGTCATGCTCCAGTTCAAGAGCCCACGTAGCTCGTGCACTTGCGCGTCCAAGCCGGAAAACGGATGACCGATCACCAGCACTGGTTGGCCAATATCGACCAATCCACTCACTGGCTCGAGTGCCCGCGCGCCGGCCACGGCGTGCTCGAGCTGCACCAAGGCCAAGTCGTGCTTGCGCGAATAAGCGACGACTTGACCCTTTTGGCGACGACCGTCACTGGTTTGGACGACGATCGTCTCGGCGTCGTCTACCACGTGCAGCGCAGTCGCGAGAAGGCGTGGATCGTGAAAGAAAAATCCACTCCCTGCGCCGAACTCGGTTTCGATCAGCACGACCGAGTCTGCGACCTGCTCGTAGACGATCCTGAGCCATTCGCGAGGCGAAGGCGAAGGCGAAGGTACGCTCGGCGACGGCGCGGCTGGTGCAGGAGCGACGTCCGTGCCATCCGCTGCGATCGCAGCACCACTGTCGCTGCTGGCTTGTGCCCGAGCGAGCGCCGGCGTCGCCCAAATGAGCGCCGAAAGCCAGGCCATGCGGAGCGATTTCATCGAGGATCCTTGGGGTTCAATGCGACAGCGGCGCTTCCGCGCGCATCGTCTCCGGCTGCCCGCTTTGCCGTGGATACCAGCCACCAAAGCTGACGCCGAAAGTGTAGTAGCGCGTCGAGGCGTCACCGGCCAAACCGAGGCGCCACATGTAGTCGTCCGGCCACGCGCCGAACACGCTCCAACGAAACAATTTGATGTCGATACCAGCCGTCCCGTGCACGCGCATGTCGCTCGTCTCGAAGCGAGTTGGCTCGAGATAGCTGCCCGCACGGAGCTTGACCCACTCGGGTACGATTCCGCACTCGACTCCCACTCGCGGAGAGGAGACCACGCGCTGACCCGAACGGTTCACCTTTTGGGTGAGCAGGCTTTCGATGCCGACCGCAGCGTCGACCGAACCAGAGACCAGCATCGACCCGCTGAACTGGAGATAGAAGCGATTCATCGCCAGATGCTCGCGCTCCAAGCTGCGCTGCACGCTCAGCTGTTGGTCGGCAAAGCGCCGATCGTCAGCCGCTTGCTCGCTGTTCAAGGTCTGCACGAGGCGTTCTCGCTCAGCTGCTGAGCGAGAACTGCGGAGGACGCTCTGCTTTTCCTCCTCACGGTCGAGCTCTCGCAAGCGATGCTCGAGCGTCTGCCGCTCGGTAAACTCGGAGAGCATCCGCCAGGGCGGGTTCAGCGGCCTTTTACCCAGTTGAACCGCAAATCCGAAGTTGAAATCCCAGGGCACTGCCACGATCTTCGGCAAGTAAGCCGGGCCGCTCTGGGTCTGAACGACCAGGTCGCCGTTGGCGTCCGGCAAGAGGCCGTCGCGATAGCTGGCTTGCGTCTGGACTGGAGTGCGGACCGCGAGCCCCAGACGGAGAGGTACGTTTTCCGGCTTGTAGACCGCACCGAATTCGAGACCGACGCCACCCGAACTAAACGCCGAGCCTGCATTCGGCCCGGACACCGACATCGAAACGAGCCGAGCGCCTACGCCAACGACCAATTGATTGTGATCGATCCCGCGCGCGAGCTGCAAATGCGTCGTCGGGATCGTGACACGACTGGATCCGCCAGGCGGCGGGCCCGAGAGCTCGTATTGCTGCATTTCCAGGGTGAGGCCGAGCCCGAACTCACCCCACTGGAGGTTCACCGCTGGGGTGAAGAAGACGAACGCGTCAGGCGTGTTGGTCAGGTTGGTCTTGCTACCGCTGTTGAAGAAATCGACGCCCGACAACGTGGCTGGAAAGGTGATTCCGAAACCGAGCCAATAGTCGAACTGCGTATTCGAGAAGAAAGGACGCACCGCGGGCGCTGCGGGATTTTGCAGATCGCCGTCTACGTCCTCGGCAATGGCGACGTAGGCGCCGCTGAGTCCGGTGACGCGCGTGCCGGCGAAGACGGGGCCATGAAAGAGATCGAGGGCATAGTTGCTGGTCTCGATCGTCGCTCCGTTGGAGCCGAGTTCGCCCCCGGCGGCAGCGTGGCGCGCGACACTGCAAAGCGCCAAAAGCAGAAGCAGCGTGCTAGTCCAAAACCGACACAGCACTGGAAAGCTCGGGGTAAGCCGATCCACAGTTCACGTCGAGAGCTCGGTCATATACCGCGCGGCCAGCGAAAACGTCATCCCGATCGGGGTCTAACCCAGATCGAGGCCGGCGTCAGTAGCGATGCGACCAGCGCAGCTCCAAGCCCGAGATGTTCCCGAGTTGTGTCCGCAGGCTGAAACCGCGGGCGAAACGCCAATCGATCACGCCACTCGACTGGACTCCACTATTGGCAGCGCGCTGAGTCGTGCTGCGCACGGTTCGGCCTTCGAACCAAACCGAGTCCCACCACGAGCGCATCGAAACGGTGCTCACGGAATCCCCCGCATGCGTTTGACCTGCGCCAAATTGCAAGCCCGCCAACGCAGAGCCACGCAGCAATTGGTTCATCGCGAGCGCCGTTGCGCTACCCCGCAGGTCTGCGCCTTGCTGCCCGCTACTGCTGACGGTGTTGCTGCTCTGGAGGCCGAGCAGTAATGCCACGATGTCGCTTTCGCTGCGCGGCGGATCGCTCCGTAGCCGAATCACCGGTTTTTCGATGGTTCCGCTCACGTACAAATCGACGACGACGCCGTCGGCCGTGCGCGTCGCAGCCTCGACGTTCAAGACACCGTCTTTCACGGCCTGGTGGTCGAAGCGGACGCTGCCGCGTTTCAATCTGAACACCTGCCCGAGCTGCGAAACGACGCCGCCCTCGGGAAAGACGATACTGCCGTCGAGCAAGCCATCAGGGCTTTGCGTCACGCTGCCCGTGAGGGGGACACGCAGCCCCGGTTGCTTGACATTGACCGCATGACCGAGTCGGACGGACACCGACCAGGGGTCGCCTTTGTCGGCACCAGCGGCCAAAGCCGGCGGTGTTTTCTCATCAGTAACGTGGATCGACGCGTCCTCGGTCAAGTCCACGAGACTCGTGTCGTCCTTCGTGGGTAGTTCGAAGTCGAGACCCGGGATGCTGGCCTCGACGGCGCGCTTGGTGCCCGAAAGGTCCAGTTTCAGCTGGATTGGGCGCGTCTTCTTCTTGTCGACAGTGGCGGTTCCAAGCACCACGCCTTCATGCGACACGGGGAAGTGATCCGCGTACAGCTCCGCGTCTATGCGCTCGGGCAGAGGCCCGTTCCAGCGCACGTCGACCGTGGCCCAAAGATTGGGCTTCTTCGAGCGCCCGCAGCCGGTGAGCTCCAGCTGCAGCGTTTCCTCGCCCTGATCACGCGCACGCAGCTCCACACATTGAATCGAGCCCGCGCCCGCAGCGAGCGTCACGCTGCCGCCCGTGACGAGCGCATCCGCGCGCAGTTGGGTTTTGCGTTTGCCGGCTGCATCGGTCGGACCCCAGCCGAGTGTGAAGAAACCATTGACCGGGCCTCGAACATCGCTGGCCACTGATCGAAGGAGCGGAGCGAGGCTGGCGAGTTGGTAGTTGCGAACCTTCGCGTCCACGCTCCCGCCACGCTGCGTATCGATGCACGGGCCACCCTTCCAACACAAACCAATCTCACCCGAGAGATCGAGGGTCGCGTCCTTTCCCGCGAGGCTCAGCTGCGCCTCGGCCAAGCCCTGGTGCACGCGCAGCCGCGCGGTTCCGCGCCCGAGCGGTTGACGATCGAGCGCAAGCCCACTGAGAGCAACTTCACCGGTTGCTTCGAACTCACTCGCTGAAGCGCGGATTGCGGCTTGGCCCGCGGCGACGCCCGACAGCCGCACGCCCAGCAGCTCAGCGAGCGGACCAATCTGGATCTGTTCGATTCGGCCCTCGCCTCGTGTCGACCAAGCGCGCCCGAACCCGCGATCGAACCAGCCCCAGTGTCCGCCGCCGGTGAATTCGAGCTTGGCCCGCTTTCGTTCCGCGTAGTGCGCAGCGAATGAGTATTGCTCTCGCTCTGCCGAATAGCCGAAAGTCAACGCCAGCTTGCCGCTGGGGTCGGGGTCGGCAGTCCCGAGACGGGTCGCGCTCACTGCGCCCTCTATCTCAGGACGCCGGGCTGTACCGGTCACGCGGAAGTTTGCCGCGAGATCCCCGCGGAACGCCCGCGGAAGCACGGCGCCGAGCAGTTCGAGCGAACGAGGACGGGTGCTAATGACGGCTTGCAGCGGCGCATCCAACAGCGGCGAGGGCGAGGGCGAATCGAGCAGGCGTACCAGGTCAGTCCAGCCGATGCGCTGCTCGGCTTGCGCGCTGATCCAGGTGCCGGCCGCGTCCTTCAGCTCGACCTCGAGCTTCGTCTCGGTCGCGCCGATTTGGCCATGGCTGACGAGTTCCGCGTGGCCGAGCACGCCCTCCTCGTCCGAGCGATCGCTGCGCAGCCCAAGATCGCGAGTCTTGAGCTCGTAGCTCACGGTCGCCGGGGTGCGGGTCTCCTGTTTGGCTAGGCGCACACTCCCTTCGACCGTACCGGACAGGGCGACGGGCGCGCCGGGAAACCAGCGTCGGCGAACTTCTGCAAGTTCGACGTCGCCAATGTCGAGGCGCAGCTCTCCCAGAACCTTGCTCAAGGAGTGCAGCCGGATCGGTTCCTTCGCGAGCGTGCCGCGAGCCGATAGTTTGGCTTGCCCGAGTTGAGCCGCAACCAGACTGCCCTGCCCTTCAAGCTCGGTGCCGGCCAAGCTCGCATCGAGCTCCGCGTGCACGGCGCCGAGCGCAGGCAGCGCGCCATCGTTCAGGCTCGCTTTCAACGATCCGTGCCGAGCGCGGCCATCTTCCTGGAAGTGAAAGCTGGCCGCTACGCGTCCGCGAAAAGCACTCGAGTCGACGCCCAGCGTCTTGAGGACGGCTTCGGCCTCCAGCCCGCGCAGCTCGAGATCGGCTTGCTTGCGTGCTTCGCTGATCAGCGCCGAGCCCACCAGCGAGCCGGTGCCGATTTGCCACTCTAATCCGCGCACGTCGATGACTCTGTCCGCGAAACGCGCGGACTTCACCGCGAGCGCGTGCTTGACACCGTTGAGCTGGGCGGCGAGCCGAGTCTCACCGAGAAGCACGCCTTGCTGCAGCGTGAGTGTGGTGGATGCTTGGAGCGTCGGCTTGGATTTTGGCCCAGCCGAGGCCGCAAGGAGCTGCCGCTCCAGCGAGCCTTTCGACTCGAGCGACCAAGCCGGCAACGCCACGCCGCCCAGCACGAGCTGCGAGCCGTGGGCTTGGACCTCGACGCCGAGCTGCTCGGGTCGCGCAACGGCGCCTTGTAACTTGCCGCGCACGAGAGCCGTCTGCGTTCGCACTGGCGCGACGTGCAAGCCGCCGATACGTGCCTCGAACTGCGCGGCGAGCTTCCCTTCCGAGAGTTCACCGCTGGCGTCCAAATCAGCCTGCCCCAGCGCGCTTAGCCCATACGGTGAGAGCGCCGCCAAATCGAGATTTTGCGCGCGAGCATGGAATCCCAACGCTCCCTGCGGCGAGACCGTGAAATCCGCGCTGATGGGCAGCGCCGGTTCCATGCTCGTCAGCGTACCGTCGATGCGGTTCGCTGCATACACGGCGTGAATGCTGGCGGCTGGCAACGGAGTCCCGTAAAGCTCCCCTTTGGCCCAGCCCGCGCTCAGATCGACGTGGATCGCCGGATCGAACGAGAACCGGAGTTTGGCATCGACGCCGAGTGCCGTGCGCGCGAGCTCGGGTGCGACGAGTCGCGCGTCGAGCTCGCGGCCCGCGACTGAAAGCTCGCCCTGCAGCTTCGGGCTCAGCGCCAGCGTGCCCGAAGCATTCAGCCGACTGGCGCCAGCTTGCGCCTCAACCTCTACCTGCATGGCCCGCAGAGGGCCGGACAGCGCGACTCGGGCGCTCAACGGCTCATGCACGAACCATCCCGGAACGAGCGCGCGCATGGCATCTGGAGTGAGCGACTGCGCGCTGGCGCTGAGCACCAGGTCCTCTCCAGTTACGCGCAACGTTGCCTGGATCGGCAAGGCCCCGAGACTGCCGTCCAATGTCGCCGTGGTTGCGCCCGGTACACGAATTTGGCCGTGCAGTCGCGCTTTCGCATCGAGTGGCGACGCGCGCAAGACTCGCACGTCATCGCTACCAAAGCCGAAGGAGAGCAGCTTCGGGGACCAGGCGAAGCTCAGGGTCAGCGCGTGGAGCTCGGCCGTCGCCTGCGTCAATCCGCTCGAGTCCGTGCGCGCGGAAAGGCAATCGATCGCGATTCGTGGCAGGTGAACGCTGACTTCCGCCGGGGCCTTGCTCGCATTCGGGACCTGATCCGGGACCCGGCGGATCTCCAACGCCTGGCTCAGCGAAACTCCACCCGTTTCGGTGCGGTACAAGCCGATCTCTGCCCGCTCGACGTGCACCTCCGAGAGCTCGACGCGAACGGTGGAATCGACAACGACGTTCGCCAAAAGCGTGAAGAGATCGAGCCGCGCGCTCACACCGCGCACACGCACGACGGCGCGTCCTTTCGTGTCGAACAGCGTCGCTCCCGAGATCACGAGTCGGTCGTTGGCCAGCACCTCGATGCGTTCGATGCGAAGCTCGGCAACCAGCTCACGACTCACCCAGGCGCTCAGCTTTGCCGCCAAAAGGCCGCGCCCGGAGGCCGTGCGCAGGTAGGCGAGTGCGGCGATCGAGACGACCAACGCGCTGACCGCGACCAGGCTTGCAACGACGGCAACGCGTCGAAACAACCGGCGAAGCGTGACCGGGAGTGTCTTCACCCACGCCGCCGAACGCAAGATTTGCGGAGCTTGACACGCGCATCTCGCCCTCGCAAGCTCGCTCGCGTTGCTTGAAGGGCACCTTGACAGACCTGTTTGGCCACCGGCTCGTAGGCCGCCTCGTCTGCTTATTGCTCGCGCTTTCCTGCTTCAGCTGCGGGCACGCCGCTCCCCCGGGGGCTCAGATCGTTACCGCGGTCGATATCCAGGGCGACACGACCGGCGCAGAGGCGGACCTTCGTCGTGGGATCGCCACGCACCCGGATGCTTCCTACGATCCCAACATGCTGGCCAAGGATCTGGCCCGCATTCAGCGTTTCTATCGGGCGCATGGTCATTACGATGCGACGACTCGTGCCGCGCGCGTGCTGATCAACGAAACAGACCGAGTTAGTGTCGAGATTGTCGTCGATCCGGGCTTGCCGGTACGAATCACCCGCGTCGAGCTGCGCGGGCTCGCTGGCGTATCGAAGAACGTCCTAGCGAAGGCCAGGGACGCGCTTCAGCTCCAAGTCGGCGATCCCCTCGACGAAGCTCATTTTCACGAGGACGCCCGCGCCCTGGAAGGCGCGCTGGCCAATAGCGGGTTTGCCTTCGCGCGCGTCGAGGAACGTGCGACCGTGTCCGTCGCTCGCAAGAGCGCGACGCTCGAATATCACGTGATTCCGGGGCCTGAAGCCGTGATCGGGGAAGTGCTGATCGAGGGCTTGAAGTCATTTGA
Source organism: Polyangiaceae bacterium (assembly GCA_035273265.1). Taxonomy (GTDB): domain Bacteria; phylum Myxococcota_A; class Polyangia; order Polyangiales; family Polyangiaceae; genus PMG-095. The sequence continues at coordinate 2,796 of DATEPG010000066.1, read as the reverse complement.
CCGGCGCGTGGTCTACGGCAAGCTCGCCCTCGATCCGGGTATGCGATTTTCGCGCCGTCTTCTGGAACGCGCACGCCGGCGCGTGTTCGACCTGGGGGTGTTTTCGAGCGTCGAGGTGAAGGCAATCCTCGATCATCCGGAAGATCCGCGGGTGCCTGTGCAGGTCGTGGTGGGCGAAGGCGGAACCAAGGCCGTACACATCGGCGCGGCCATCGAACTGGACAACGTGCGCGGGCGAGCCGCCGTCCGCGCTGGTTGGGAGAGCCGCAATTTTCTGGGCGGCCTGCGCCGGCTCTCGCTGGACGTCACCCCCGGCTTGTCATTTTACCCGTTGTCGACCGCGGGCACTCCCGTGCGGGCCCTGCCAGAGCTGGAGATCGCGCTGCAATTCGAGCAACCCGCGATCCTGGATCCTCGCACGACCGGCTACGCGCGCAGCGAGTTCAACGTCTATCCCGTGCTCTACTCCGAGTACAATCCGGGTGACAACATCATCGGATTTCGCGAGCTGAAAGACGCGCTCGGCGCCGAGCGCCCCTTTTTTGGGCACAGTGGCCTGCGCGCTCGGGCAAGCTACAACTTCGAGGCGCGCTATCCGTTCATGTATCTGGGGGCGAAGCCAGACGGTTTAGACACCGTGGTCGTGCTCTACCCTGAGCTGGTGGTCGATCTGGATCTGCGCGACGATCCGATCGAGCCGCGCGCCGGCGCCTACTTCCAACTCGCCACTCAGCTGGCCGGCACGTTCTTTGGCGACGCGAAGGACCTGCGCGTGCGACCAGAAGCAAGACTGTACGGTAAGCTCGGCGCCGATTGGACGCTCGGCTGGCGCGGCGGGGTCGGTCTATTGTTTCCGGATCGCTGCCGGGATTCGCCATCCCGGGGCTGCTACGGCGACTCGCTGGCGAACGAGACCTCCACCGCGGACCAAAGCGCTCTGACCCGAGACCAGCAGATCTTGCTGTTTCGGGGCTTCTATTCGGGCGGAGCCACCTCCAATCGCGGCTACGCGCTGAACGAAGTCGGCCCGCACGGCGTGCTCGGCTTCCTCGCGCCTTCGAACATCAACTGCACCGTGGCCAATCCTCCCCCTGAGTGCGAGCGTCCGCTCGGAGGGCTGACACTTTGGGAAATGTCGCTCGAACTACGGGTCTCGCTCTCGAAGCTGAGCGGTGTCGTCTTCTTCGTCGACGCGAGCGACGTAACGCGGGAGTCGGCCAGCTTTCGTTTGAACTTCCCGCATCTCTCCGCAGGCAGCGGCTTCCGCCTGCGGACGCCGATCGGTGCCGTCCGGCTCGACCTCGGCTTGCGGGTCCCTTACATGCAACAGGTCGGAAAGCCGCGCCTACCAGCAGGTGAAGGCGATCCCGATACCTTCTTGGGCGTACCGATGGCTTTCCACTTCGGGCTAGGCGAGGCTTTTTGAAGAAAGGCAGCCAATAGAGTCAGGGATTCCAACTGCAATCGAGCTGCAAGCGAACGCGCTTGGCAGGCGCGCGGGAGGCCAGCAGAAAACGCAGTTGCCGGTAGGCATTGACCGAAATGCGGCTTTCCTGCTCGGTCGCATCGTTGGTGATGGCGCACTCGACGGGGAAGCTGCAGGTGTTGTTGAGGTACGCCCAGATGTTGCTGACCCCCGCCTGCTCCGTAGCCTGCGCTTCCCCTCGATAATCGAAGCAAAGCGGCGGTGAGCCGTGACGCATGCCGTTTTCGCCCGCGGTGCTCACCTTCTTCATTGACGGTTGACAGGCCACGGCCAGCGAACAGCAAAGCAGAACGAACCCAATAAGCGATACGGAAGTCTTCATGCTACTCAAGATGCCATCGCCTGCCACCATACACCAATCCCTCGAGCCCTGACCGCCGCCTCGAGCCATTGACAGGTTCCGACCCGCCCGTTATACGGGGCCTCCAGTCGAGGGAAGCAATATGCAACGGGTATGGCTTACGCTGAGTGCGGTTGTTCTGCTGTTGGCCTCTGGCTGCGGGGCGCCACCGCCAACCGAGGACCTACTCAATCAGTCCCTAGTGCTGACCAAGTACGCGCCGCGAGTCGATTTTACAGCGTTCCGCACCTTCTACTTGCGGCCTGAGATCCGCACCCTCAACGATGACGGCACGGCCGACACCGTCGATGCTGAAAAGGCTCAGCCCCTGCTCGAGGCCACCGAGCGCAACCTGCTTGCGCGTGGCTACCAGGCGGTCGCAAAGGACGACGCCGAACTCGCGGTCGAGCTCGACTACCTCGCGATCGTCTCGAGTGCGACCTGGTGCTACTCGTGGTGGGATACGGGCTATTGGGGATACCCCAGCTATCCCTACTACCCTTACTACGGTGGTTGCGGCACCGACGTTTGGCGTTCGGATCTGCTCGCCACGCACATCGTCGATCTCACGCAAGCCAACGCGAACCCGGACGGTGGCGAAGCCGGCGCAGGCGGCAACGGCCCGATCAACGTGCTCGGGATTTGGTTCTCGGGCGTATACGGTGTCGGCCTCAACTCGCGCGACGCGGTCCAGAGTATCGACCAGGCGTTCGCACAATCACCTTATTTGTCCACGGCTTCACCGAAGTAGCCGCGCATGGAAAAGCGCATGCTCAAGTCGAGGCAGCTCGCTCCTTGGATCGTTCTTGTGTCGGCCCTGTCCGGCACGGCGGCAGCCCAGACCGCTGCTATTCCGCCAGCGGCGCAGCCCGCACCAGCGGCGCAGCCCGCACCAGCGGCGCAGCCCGCACCAGCGGCGCAGCCCGCACCAGCGGCGCAGCCCGCACCAGCGGTGCCCGCAGCGGCTGAG
>DATEPG010000065.1:0-9132 GCA_035273265.1 Polyangiaceae bacterium | reverse complement strand
CTAGATGCGGCGGAGCCAGGGGCACTTTTCAATCAGCTCGCCCTCGCGCTTTTTATCGCAATGCACCCCGACGACGACGCCGCTGGCCTTGAGATCGCGGCAAACCTGAACGGTCTCATAGTTTGCGTCTTCCTTCGGATCGAGCTTCACGTCGCAGGGGCCGAGCTTCACCAGATCGCCCCGGTAATTCTCCCGATCTCGATCGTAGGAAAAGTCGATGCCTGCTGCGACTGTCTCGCCTTTCTTCAGCCCGCTCGCGCAGGCCGCCAGCGCCTTGTCTCCGCGGACCACGCGCTTGACCTCGCCTGGGCAGTCGACGAAGCGCATCTCGAATTCGATTAACGAGGGCGCGGTTTTTCCCTGTTGACCACCCATCGTGCGCGTCGAAAGGATTTCCACCTTGGTGTCGTAGCGCTGCACCTTCGCCCGACAGGCCGACAGCCCCGGAAGCGCGAGTAGCCCGAGCAGACACCCAGCGATCGACCTCTTGAGTTGCATGCGCGGCTTGCTCCGTAACGATGTCATACCCTGAGTATTCGCCATCTCGAACCCTTCAAACGAGACAGGCCGCTGCCATCACGATCACGGTCAGGATTGGCACGGCAATGCGGGCAATCACGAATACCTTATCCATGTGGCGTTCTTCGACCAAAAACATCCACCACGTAGATAGCATCCCGAGTGCGAGCGAGACGTAGACGCCCAGCATCAGCTTGTCGGCTCGCGTCAGATAGCTAGTCGCAGGCAGCTCTTGCATTAGCGCAAAGTGGAACAGAACCGCGGCAGCCAACATCGGCGCCCCGGCGTTGGAACGTACCTCCATTTCGCCAGGCGGGACCCACATGCCGAGCAAGGCAATCAGTACGATTACGAACGCCGGCACGAATACGGTAAACGCGGCGCTCGTCGCGTAGCGATCGAGCGAGATCGTGAACGCGTAGCGACCGTAAATCAGATCGTCGTTCTCGAAGCGATCGGGGTAAGACTGACTCGTGGAGCGCGCTTCGAGGTACGCAACTTGCCAGCCGAGCGCACGAAAGCCGCGCGCTAGCTGCGTGCGTTCTTTGTCGACGACGAAGCGCAGTTGATCGACGCCGCGGAAGTCGTCCTCGATCATGATCTTGAGCTCCTGCGAATCGAACGGATACTTGCGCAGGTTGGGTGGAGATTTAAAGTCGCCACTCAGCCGATATAGCTTGAAGGTCGGCTTTTCCGCCAGGATCTCGTCTGTCTCCAGTTTCCCATTCGGAAACGAGAGCCGGATGGTGGGCATCGGAACTTCACTCGTCAGGCTCAAGAAAAAATCGGCGGTGTAGCGGCCAGTTTTTATGTCGTAGTCATCGACACTGTTGAGCAAAATGCCAACTTTGACTTTGACCGGCTGCGCCACATGCGGCGCCGCGAACGGGCTCTTGTATTCGGTAGCGCCCGGATGAATCGGTACCCCGCCATCCGGTGCGATCGCCAAGTCGAGTGGCTCCGGCGCTCCTCCGTCGAGTTCAGCGGCTGGCTTGGCCTTGACCTCGGTAACGGGGGCTACTTCCATGGGCGGCGCACTGGCCGCGCTAGGCGCGGGCGGCGGGCGAGGAGCGCGCGCGGCGGGCGCTGCCATCGCCTCGCCCTCGCTGGAGCCGCCTCGAAACGTGGCGTACAGCATGACGGCCACTGCCATGATGATCGCTGCAATCTGAAAGGACAGTGAACGACCGGACGGACGACGAGCCATACCCTTTGGGAGCCTAGCCCGAAATTCTACACCTTGGCCACCACTCGCCGAACCGCACTTTCATACCAGGCAAGCGGCCGGCAGTATGCAGAGCAACAGCGGCAGGGAAATCAGACCGAGCCCTAGCCAATCTAATTTTGAGCGGCGATGGCAGTCGTGCAAACGTACGAGCTGCCCGGGCCCATGCTCTGTGGCGCGCAGCTAGCGGTCACTGGTGGCGCGCAAAAGGCGTCACACATCGCGTAGTCGCACTTGGCATTTTGATAGGATTGGTACGCCTTCATGGCGGCGGCGGTGTGCTCACTCTTGGCGTTGACCAGCACCGGACAACCACAGCCGCCGACGGGCTGAGCAAGGGAACTAGGAGTGCACTGATCCGTCGAGCCCTTGTCGCAAAGGCGCGCTTTTTCGAGTGCAGCTTCGTACTCCTGCCTGAGCCTGTCGCAATCTGCGACCGTCGAGCCTCCTGCCGTGCCCGCGCGCCAACCACCATTGCCCCAACCACCATTGCCCCAACCACCATTGCCCCGACCACCGCGACCCGAGCCCCATCCGCCCGCGCCCGTACCACCCGCGCCGGCTGAGCTCGCCCCTGCGATCTCCGCGTCTCCGGCATCGCCGTCGCTGGAGTTGCCCGCGCTGCTGCTGCCGCCATTCGCTTCGCCCGAACCTCCGGAACCGCCAATTTCCCCGTTCGCGGTAAAGCTGGCGCCGCACGCGACACAGGCGAGCGCGATCGCCGCCGTGGGGGCCAGGAATGGATGGATCTTGAACATCAGCGCCTTCTCGAAGAGTCGAATCAATGGGAAATACCTGCTCTAAGCCAAGGTACCCTGACCCAGCACTTCCCAGTCAGCAAGCCGCAGCGAAATTGCGCGGGGCGCCGAGCATGCGCACCATCCCACACTGTCCCCACCATGTCGGTGCAGCGGTCGCACGCCTTCGCCGCACGAGTTTCGCGGATCATGCATCGACGGACAGGCTCTGAATGAGCTTGCCCAAGAAAGATTCGCAAGCGAGCAACTGTTCGAGCGTCACGTACTCGTCGACCTTGTGCGCTTGCTCGATACTTCCGGGGCCACACACGATGCTGGGTACGCCGGCACGAGCGAACAAGCCAGCCTCGGTACCATAGGCGACTTTGCGCTTCTGCTGGTCTTGGGTAAGAGCGCGCACGAGCTGGGTAATCGCAGCTTCCTCAGAGGCGTCCAGTCCGGGCGCGGTCGCGATCTTGGAGAACTCGATCGCTGCGTTGGCGTGTTCCCTCTGCATCTTGGGGAGCAAGGTTTCGCGCGCGTAGCTTTCGATGCGCAACAAGACGGTCTCGGGCTCGAGTGTCGGCAAGTTGCGGAATTCGAAGACGAAGCTGCAATCGACCGGCACGGTATTAATCGCGTTGCCGCCCTGGATCGTACTGGTTTGCGCCGTGCTGAACGGTACGTCGTAGAGCTCGTCGAACGGGCCTTGCGTGCGGAGCTCATCGGCCAGGTCGCGAATGAAGCAGATCAAGCGCGCGGCATACTCGATTGCGTTCAGCCCGTGCGGCGTCAGCGACGAATGCGCCGCGAAGCCACGCAGCCGACAGGTGTACGCATTGATCCCCTTGTGAGCGACCACCGGATGCATACCGGTCGGTTCCCCGACGATGCAACCGTCCAGCGCGACGCCACGCCGCTCGAGATCGGCGATCATCAGCGGCGCGCCGGCGCAGCCGATTTCTTCGTCGAACGAGAGCGCGAAGTGGATCGGGCGCAGAAGCTTGGCTTTTTGCATTTTCGGCAGCAGGCTCAAAGCCGTGCCGATGAAGCCCTTCATGTCGCACGTGCCACGGCCGTACAAACGGCCATCGCGAACGATGGGCTGAAACGGATCGCTCTGCCAGTTTTGCCCATCGACCGGCACCACGTCGGTGTGACCAGACAGCACGATGCCCCCTTGCGTCGTGCCGTCGTGCGCGGGCACGGTCGCGAACAGGTTGGCCCACTTGCCCGATGGATCCGTGGTGAGCGTAGCCTCGACTCCCGTCCGGCGCAGCTCATCGCGTACGGTCTCGATCAAGCCCAGGTTCGGATTGCGACTGACCGTATCGATAGAGACGAGCTTCTCGATCCAAGCCAGCGATCCCAGCTCGGACGCCGCAGTTCGAGCAGCGCCTGCCGCGGGTTGATGCGTCTCTGACATGCCAAACCTCAGCTCGCGCGGTGGCGCTGCGCGAAAATGCGGCTGTAATCGCCGAAAGCGGAGCCTGCGAGATCGGCTTCGATCATCGAGCGGGCGAGCGCGAAGTCGACCACGCTGCAACACACCTCCATGGTGCCCCAGCCGATGTTGCCGCCGTCACATTGACCGAGGCCCAGCCAACCGAGCACCTCGTTCATGCGGTCTTCGAGCGCTCGGCGCTTGCTCAGATCAGCCGCGCTCCCCATGCCCTGGATGCGATACTCGATCAGCAGCAGCTGCAGCTCTTCGTCGTCGAGTTCGGCGAAGCCGGAAGCGCGCGCTGAGGCCAAGACCGCCTCAAGGGCGTCGTCCGGATCGTCGACTTCGGCCTCGGACAGGGCGTGATCGCGGGTGTCACCCCGTTCCCCGAGCTTGCCCCAGTGCTCGGTGATCGTAACGTCCGCAGACCAGGCCTCGTGATAGAGACGCAGCGCGCCCTTCGATCCCTTGTACAGCTTGATCATTGCGCTTCACCTCCCGCCGCTCGGGTTTTGCGATGCCGCCGTGCTACCAACCCGCCGGAGTCTAGCCCAGTTTGCCCGTGTGCAAACCGGTGTTTTTGGTCAGCTTCATGATCGAGGTACCAATCAAGACCCGGTCGTTCTCCTTCAGCGTGGTCTTGTCTCGAACTTGGAAACCGTTGACGAAAGTACCATTCGTAGAAGATAAATTTTCGAGAACGACACCGCTCTGGGACACGGTGAGGCGCGCATGCAGGCGCGACACCATCTCTTCGACCAACACCAGATCCAAGTCCGAGTTGCGGCCAATTTCCAGCGTCTGGCCCAAGCGGAGGCCGCGCTCGCTGTCCGCGTATTTGCCAGTGAGGAAGCGCAACACCCAGTCGCCCGGCCGCGGGATTTGATGATCCGTATCGGGTTCCGGCCCCTTCAACATGATTGGAACCAGCGAATGCCGACCGTGCACCTGCTCGAAGGCTTGGGCCAGCTCCTCGACGCTCGAATAGCGATCGACTGGGCTTCGCTGCAAACATCGGGCGACCAAGCGCACCAGATCGTTCGGCACGTTGTGACGCCGCTCGCGCAGGGGCCGCGGCGATTGGGTCAAAATCTGCCCCAGGATCGCCGGGACGTTTTCGCCTTCGAACGGCAGCGAGCGGGTGAGCAGCTCGTAGCAGATCACACCCAGCGACCAGATATCGCTGGCAAAGCCGACGGTCGTCGGTTGGCTGATCTGTTCAGGAGACATGTATGCAACCGAGCCGAGCGAACCATCCTTGGTGGAGAGGCGAGGCTCCGACGCGCCTCGATCGGTCGCAGCGCTCTTCGAGATGCCGAAGTCCGTCACCTTGATCACGTTGCGCCCGCTATCTGTCGCGCACAGAAACAGATTTGCCGGCTTCAGATCGCGCAGCACCGTGCCTTGCCGGTGGATCGCTGCCACTCCGATACACGCCTCGCGCATGTAGCTGAGCGTCTCCGGGATCTCGAGCGGCGCATTGCGTTCTGCCATCATCGCGGCCAAATCGAGCCCGCGCATGTACTCCATCACGATGAAGGGGATGCCGGTCTCCGCTCGCACCCAATCCCTTTCGCCGGCTCCCTGGGCTGCAAAACCGCAATCGAGGATATTGGCGACGTGCGGTTCGCTGATGCGACCAGCTGCTCGCGTCTCACGCAGAAAACGCTCGGCCGAGGTGGGCTCCTGGGTGACCTGGATCATGAATTTGACCACCACCGGTCGCTTGAGCGATTTCTGCCGAGCCCGCAGCAAAATCCCAGTGCCACCCGTGGCAATCAGACCGAGGATCTCGTACTGGCCCGCGAGTTCATCCCCCACTTGCGGAAGGTCCCACGGGATCTCATCGCCTGGCATTTCAGGTGACCATACGGCACGCGCCGGGCAGCGGCAACGGCTTCGCCAATTACGTGCGAACCTGGCGGATCGCGCCTCACTCGGCGGGACACGCCTGACAAAGAGGGGCTATTCCTGTTCAGGCGCGCGGCCGTAGTATTCAAATGTAAGCGGCGGGCTCCGTACATACATGTGGTCGTGGTTTAGGCTCCCAAGTTTGCCGGACGAAGAGGACACGCTTCGCGCGCGTCGGCTCTACCGGATGCTCGCCGTGATGATCGGCCTGACCTGTATTGGCCTGAGCTCGGCATTGCTCGAGCCACGCAACGACCCAAAAGTCACCGTGCTGTTCTACGGTATCGTGCTGACCTGGCTATTGGGAGTCGGGCTCTTTTTGCGGCGCGGGCGCTTACGCACGGCAGGCTGGGTGATGGGCCTGTTTTTTTGGCTGCTGATCGCGGTCGTGACCGTCTTGTTCGGCGGCTTGCAAGGCCAGAATGCGGGCTGCTTCACCGTCTGCGTGCTCTTGCTCGGCAGCGTCGTCGGCGGACGCGCCGCCGTGATCATGGCCGTCGGGACCTCGGCTTGGTGTGCGATCGTCGCCATGCTCGAGCTACGCGGCATGCTGCCCAAGCCCCTCGGGCCGTACAGCCCGATCAACGCCTGGGGAGCGGTAACCGTCACCGTACTGCTCACCGCCGTACTGCTGCGCAGCTCGCTCGATTCGCTGCAGCGCATGCACGCGCGAGCCGAGCAATCCGCGCGCGAACGCGACGAAGCCCTGCGCCGCTCGATTCAAGGCCAAAAGATGGAATTGGTCGGCAACCTGACCAGCGGCATTGCGCACGACTTCAACAACCTACTGACCGTGATGTGCAACGTGTCGGAGCTCCTACGCATCGAGGGTGAAGCGCAACGCCCCGGTGTTGCCAGCCTGCTCGACGACTTGGACGAAGCGACCTCACGCGCCACACTCATGACCGGGCAACTTCTGTCCCTCGGACGCGCACCAGTCACCGGCGAGGAACCCATCGACGTCAGCCTAGTCGTCAAAGGCCTGGCACGCATGCTGCCTCGCCTACTCGGCTCGAGCGTGCGCCTGGAAGTGGACGCTCCCCAGCCCGCCATGGTCAACGCCTCTGCCGCCGGCCTACAACAGATCGTCCTCAATTTGGCGGTCAACGCCAAAGATGCCATGCCCGACGGCGGCACCATCACCATCGCGGTACGCGTCCGAGACAACGCCGTATCACTGGTCAGCGAAGACACCGGCATCGGCATGGACGACGCTACCCGCGTGCGAATCTTCGAACCCTTCTTCACTACCAAATCGACAGGCACCGGCCTTGGCCTCGCAACGGTGCGCGAACTCGTCACTCGCTACGGCGCAACGATCGACGTCATCAGCACCCTCGGCAAAGGTTCACGCTTCGAAGTCCGCTTTACCCACCGAGCCCCAACGCCGCCACCAGGACTGACCTTCACCGCGCAGCCCTCCGATCGCCCCCCACCCTCCGGTGGCCCCTCACGCCAACGCCGGCTCCTGCTCGTCGAAGACGACCAACTCGTCCGCCGCAGCCTCACCCGCTGGCTGATCTCCGACGGCTACGAAGTGATCGCGGTCGCGGACGGCAACGAAGCTCTGTCCGTGCTCAAAGCCGCGGGCGACATCGCCTGCGTGGTCTCAGACATCTCCATGGCCGGCCTCGACGGCGAACGTCTCGCAGCCTTGCTCGCCGAACAACAACCCGAGCTTCCCGTAGTCCTAGTCAGCGGCAATCGGACTCCCAACGCCAGCTTCAGCGCTTCCCCCCTGCGCTCCTTCGTCCCCAAACCGCTCAGCCAAATCACGCTGGCCCGCGCCCTAGCTCGCATGCTCGCCGCGCGAACCCCTGTTTGAAGCCGCGCGCTCTTAGGACGCCGCCCGCGGCCCGGAGGCTGAAGCGGGGCGTGCCGGGAATAGCCGGCACCTGGCGCAGGTTGCCCTGATGTGTCAGACCTAGGGCTCATGGCTACTCGCTCCGTCAGCTGTCGCGTCCTGCCGCATTGCGTGCGTTCGACGTCGGCGCGAGCGTTTTCCATGAGAACCGCCACACGCTCGTGAGCGACATTGCCCATGAGGGCGATGTCGCTGCGTGTCTGTCGTCCGCTCTACGCGGCTGTGCGGGGCCTCTGCCGGCACACACCGTAGTCCTCTCGATCAGCCGTGATCGATAATCTCAGGAGATCGAAGCATGCTTTCCGTCACCCCACCTACCCTCACTGATTTCGATGTGTCTCGCCTCGAGGTGCTCGTCGAACGCTTGAGTCGGCAAGCGGCTCCGCCGTCGATACTGCCCGTCCTGGATCAAGAGCTCGATCGCGCGATCGTAATGAAACCAGAAGCCATTCCGGCCAGCGTAGTCACCATGAACTCCGAGGTTCAGGTCCGAGATCTGGAGACCGGTTTCAGCCGTTGTCTGACGCTCGTGTTCCCGTCGATGGCCAGCATCGAGGTCGGTCGCGTGTCGGTCTTGGCCCCCATGGGGCTTGCGCTGCTCGGTAGGCGCGAAGGTGCTCAGGTCGCTTGGGAAACCCCGCGCGGCATCCGTCGCACGCAGGTGGAACGCATCGTTTACCAGCCCGAGGCCGCGGGTAGATTCGATCTCTAGGGCTGTCCCCGATCATGGCCTTGCGAACCGAGGCCTGACGGCCTGACGACGCGGTACGCGAGGCGCAGCGCGCGCCGACGAGATAGTACTGGCTGAACACAGTACTATTTCGCTGCAGCACGCGCTCGCATCGGTCGGATCAGCGCTGAGTCTCGCCGCGATCCCGCTTTCGCTCAATTTCCGGGCACCGTCGCCACCTTGGGCACGACATCACTCAATAGAAACAATTTGCGCGCGCTGGTCTTGCCTGCTCCGACCGCAAGCGAGCCAACACCCGCCGGCAAAGAGCCAGCCTCCAGCGCCGCCGTCCAATGAGCCATGAACGGCTTCTTGAGCGGATCTTCTACGATTTTTCCGAGATCAGACAGTGCGACCAGCTGGTTCGAGTTCGAACGGGCCTCGCCCAGCTTCTTCAAGAACTCTTCGGGACTGGCGGCCGCCTCGGCCACGCGTTGTCGCTCTGCGGCGGTCGTGGCCTCGGCCTCTGCCTTCTGCGCTGCCTTGGCTTGCTGTTTCTCCGCGGCCTTGCGCTGCTTTTCCGCAGCGGCAAGTTCTTTCCGGGCTTGCTTCTCCGTGGCAGCGCTGGCCTTCGCCGCCTGCTTCTCGGCGATCTTGCGTTGTTTGTCAGCCGCAGCGCTCTCCTTCGCAGCCTGCTTCTCAGCGGCAGCGCGTTGCTTGTCAGCCGCAGCGCTCTCCTTCGCAGCCTGCTTCTCAGCGGCA
>DATEPG010000064.1:0-19728 GCA_035273265.1 Polyangiaceae bacterium | reverse complement strand
AAACCGCAACTTGGGCGAGCGTTGCTCCGCTCGACGGTATTTCGACGGCGGCGAACGAGCAGCTCTTGGCGATCACGGCCGATCAGCTAGACATCGTGTTTTTGCGGGATGGTCAGGCGATGCTCGCCCATCGCGAGCTGGCCAGCGCGGCGTTTGCCGCGGCAGTCGAGATCACCATTGCGGATGGCTACGGCGTCGATGCAGGCGTCGCTCTCAGCGCTGACGGCAAAACGATGGTGTTGCTCACGACGGGCGAGCAAAGCAGCTTTGCCGCTTTCACTCGCAGCTCCCGTAGCGATTCGTTTGGAGCCACCCCAGACGACACGGCGTTCATTGGCATCAATCAGCGCGCGCTCCAAACCATGCAGCGCTACGCGGCGCCGGTTTTGGCACCTGACGGCAAGACCTTCGTCTTCGCCGCCTTCACGCCCAAGCCGACTGGCTTCGAGGGCGTGTCCGTGGTTTACGAGTCAGTCTGGACCGGCAACGCTTGGGCGATGCCCGAGAGCATCAGTCGCGATCTGTTCGACGGAACCAGCGCCGCTCGCGTCCTACCCAGCTCGCTATCCAGTGACTCACGCACGTTGTTCTATTTCGAGGAAGGCAGCGGCAAGCAAATGGCGCGCTTTCGCGATCGCCCGGACGCTCCCTTGTATACCGCGGTCGACCTCGACCAGCGGACCCGCGCCGTTCCGAACGCCGAGTGCGACCGGCTCTACTACTCGAACGCCGGCGACGTCTTCTTGGCCAGCGATTAGGGGCGCGCTTGCGTTTGCCGGAGGCTGTGGCAGAAAACTGGAACTAGTTCCGGTTTCCAACATGGCCCACTCCCGCTTCGCCTCTTTCAATATCAGCTTCTCACGGCTAGCGCTGCTGGTCAGTGCCGTTTGGTTGAGCGCTTGCGACGGCGGCTCCGTAGCCCAACCGCCGACCGAAACCGCAAGCATCGAAGGCTCGGTCGCGCAGCAATACGCGGACTACTTTCCGATCGGCGCGGCGGTCAGCGCCTGGCATTTGGACCACGCAGCGGACGCACTCCGCCGCGATTTCAATCGCCTCACCTGCGAAAACGCGATGAAGGCCCAAGAAATCCACCCGGCGGAGGACAGCTATGATTGGGCAGAGGCCGACCGCATCGCGGATTTCGCGCGCGGTCGTGGCATGAAGCTGACCGGGCACGCACTGCTTTGGCATCGCCAAGCCCCGGCTTGGATGTTCGAGGGGATCACCGCGGGCGATCCCGATAGCCTTTCGCTGCTCAAGTCCCGGCTCAAGGCCCACATCGAAGCCGTGGTCAACCGTTACAAGGACGTGGTCGACAACTGGGACGTGGTGAACGAGGCGATCAGCGACGATCCCGACAAAGTGTATCGTGACGGCCCCGAGCAATCGAAGTGGTACGAGCTCTTCGGCAGCGAAGAGTACATTTACTGGGCCTTTCAGTACGCTCACGACGCGCTCGAGGCCATCGAGCCCGGCAGCGCAGCGGGCAAGCTCTACTACAACGATTACACGGTGACCGTGAAGGTCGACAAGATCCTCACCATGTTTGCGTGGCTCGAGAGCCGCGGCATCGAGATCGACGGCATCGGTTTCCAGAGCCACGAGAGCATGACTTGGCCCAGCGCGAGTGACTTACAGAGCGCGTTCGATAGGTTCATCGCTGCAGGCTACGAGATCAAGATCAGCGAACTCGACGTGACCGTGTACGACGACTACCGGACCGGCAGCTTCGTCGCCTCGCCCGAAGTGCCGTATACGGCCTCGCTGGCGGCCGCTCAGGCCGAGCGCTTTGCCTCGTTGTTCTCCGTATACCGAAAAAATAAGGCGAGCATCAGCAGCGTCACCCTGTGGGGCGTGTCGGACGACCACACTTGGCTGGACAATCAGCCGGTCGCGGGCCGCAATGACTACCCACTCCTATACGAGGATCCAAGTACGCCGAAGGCGGCCCGTACAGCGGTCATGAATTTTTGATGGTCGCGCGGCACGGCGCGTCACGTCCTAGCCTTCGGCGTCGAGCTGTCGTCAGTCCGTAAGCAGCGCCAGCTCGAGCGGCAGTTCGAAGCTACCATCGGGGCGACACGGAAAATCGATCACCGCCGGGATGGCTTCTAGCGGGATCGGGCCATAGCAATGCGGGAACGGTTCGCCGTCGGCGGCTTCGTAGCGCAATATGGCCGCCAAACGCACGGCGTCGATGCACAACAGGACGAGCCCCGGTCTGCCACCGAAGAAGCGTGCGGCCGAACGCAAGACTTGCGCTCGCGTCGAGCAATGAATGAAGCCCTCGGCGTGTAGGCTCTCGGTCTCGTAGGCGCCGGATTCGAGCGCGGCGGAGAAGGCGCCGCGCTCGGTGATGTGGAACACGTGACGATCGGCTGCGTCGGTCATGACGACGCTATTCCGCGGCCGATACCTCTGGCTTGGTGCGCAGCTGGACGAGGCGCTGTTCCTGAATTTGCTGGGCCGTTTGCGGCTCCACGTAGTCCGAATGGCACGAGCCTTTGCTGCTCTCCGCTCCGACCGCTTTACGCGTCTTCGAGGCCAGGCGGTGGATCTCCTCCGGGCTGAGCACGCCGCGCTTTTCGAGGATTTCGCGTTGCTCTGGCGTCAGGGCCGCCGACTGTGCGACCTTGTCGCGCTCGAAGCCGTCGGCCTTGCCGCTGGCAAATTCCACGATCTCCTTGGAGATGCGCACGGAGCACCAATCGTGCCCGCACATGGCACAGAAATCCGTGTCCACGTCCAGATCTTCATCATGGAAGGCGCGCGCGGTGTCGCCGTCGAACGCGAGCTCGAAGTGCTTCTCCCAGTTCAAAGCGGCGCGCGCCTTGGTCAGCGAGTCGTCCCAGTCACGCGAACCGGGGATACCGAGCGCCACGTCAGCGGCGTGTGCAGCGATCTTGTAGGCGATGCAACCTTGTTTGACGTCGTCCTTCTTGGGCAAGCCAACGTGCTCCTTGGGCGTCACGTAGCAGAGCATGCTCGCGCCGTGATACGCGGCCGCGGTCGCGCCGATACAGGAGGTGATGTGATCGTAGCCGGGGAACACGTCCGTTACCAGCGGACCCAGCACGTAGAACGGCGCGCCGTGACACAGGCTGCGCTCGAGCTTCATGTTGTATTCGATTTGATCGAACGGCACGTGGCCCGGACCTTCGATCATGACCTGCACGCCCTTCCGCCAAGCACGCTCGGTCAACTCGCCGAGCGTCTCCAGTTCGCGCAGCTGGGCATCGTCACTGGCGTCGGCCAACCCCCCGGGGCGTAAGCCATCCCCGAGTGAAAACGAAACGTCGTACTCGCGCATGATCTCGCAGATCTCGTCGAAGTGCGTGTACATCGGGTTTTGTTGGCCGTGCACGAGCATCCATTTGGCGAGCAAGGAGCCGCCGCGGCTCACGATGCCAATCAACCGGCGCTGCACGAAGGACAAGTGCTCCCGGAGCACGCCCGCATGGATCGTGAAATAGTCGACGCCCTGCTTGGCCTGATAGCGGAGGCTATCCATGATCAGCTCGACGCTCAGATCTTCGATCTTGCGCCCGATGATCATCGAATAGATCGGCACGGTTCCGATTGGCACGCGCGAGTTGTTGATGATCGCCTGCCGGCATTCATCGAGATTTCCGCCGGTCGAAAGGTCCATCACCGTGTCTGCGCCCCAGCGCTCGGCCCACTTCAGCTTCTCGACCTCTTCGTCCGTGCTGGAAGACACCGGCGAGGCGCCCATGTTGGCGTTGATCTTGGTCTTGCTGGCGCGGCCGATACACATCGGCTCCAGCGCGTGCCGCAAATGCTGGGTGTTGGCCGGGATAATCATGCGCCCCGAAGCGACCTCGGCGCGGACCTGCTCTGGCGTCAGGTGCGGCTCGCGCTGGGCGACGCGACTCATCTCCGGCGTCACCGTACCGAGCCGCGCATGCTCGAGTTGAGTGATGGGCACGAAACCCGCGGGAGCGATCGCGCGGTCGCCCTCCCGACGCCAACCTGGCGGTAAGAAGTCCCACGCGGTCTTGTCGCTCGGCGGCGGCATGCCAGGCGTGTCAGGCGACGAGAACGTCAGTGCTCCACCGAGGTTGGGCGCGTTCGCGAACGAACCGGGATTGGTTCCGTCCCGATGACTGGAGGGGTTTGCGGCGCCACGCAGCGGTAGGCTTCTCGTCGACATTCGTTTGTTCCTCGTTGGGCGACGGGACGAACGCCGAATTTTTCAGCGCGCTTCCCTACGCCGGTGCAAACCGGATCAGGTTCTACGGGTGCTTCTCAGCGGTCTTGGGAACCGCGCCCCGAGCGAGCGCGGAGTCTATCCGAGTGGCCGGCGGGGGCAAGCGGGCGCCGGCCCCCGTGCCGGAAGAGAACGCGGCTGGCTGCCGTCGTGGGAAGAAGATGGGGCGGGAGGAAAGCGGGCGCAGAGCCTCGGAGGGCCCGAGGGCCCGTCCCTGACTGACTGGAGATGCCGGTCGAGATTCGGGGCCGAGCCTTCCGGTGTCAGTCGAAGACCACGGTCTTGTTACCGTATTCCAGCACGCGGTCTTCCAAGTGCAGGCGAACGGCGCGCGCCAAGACGACTTTCTCCAAATCGCGACCCTTCCGTACCAGGTCGTCGATCGAGTCGCGGTGTGAACAGCGCACCACGTCTTGCTCGATGATCGGCCCTTCGTCCAGCACTGCGCTGGCGTAGTGGGCAGTGGCACCGATCAGCTTGACGCCTCGCTGGTAGGCCTGGTGATACGGCTTTCCGCCTACGAAGGCGGGCAAGAATGAGTGGTGGATATTGATGATCTTGCCGGGGAAACTCGCCACGAACGAGCCGCTCAAGATCTGCATGTACCGCGCCAGCACCAGCAGATCGATTTTTCGCTCATGCAGTAGGTCGAGCTGGGCGCCTTCGGCATGGGGCTTGGTCTCGGCGGTTACCGGAATCAGCTGAAAGTCGACTCCAAATTGTTCGGCCACGCGCGAAAGATCCGGGTGATTGCTGACGATCAACGGCAGCTCACATCTCAGTTCCCCGCTTCGGTGACGGAGCAAAAGATCGTAAAGGCAGTGATCGTAGCGCGAAACGAACAGTGCCACGCGCTTTTGGCGTGCCCGGTAGCGCAACTCGAAGCGCATTCCGAAACGTTCGGCGACTTCGGCGATGGCGCGTTCGAGCGTCCCGCGGTCGGTCTGCAAGTCCGTGAGGTCGAAATGTAGGCGCTGGAAAAACTGCGCTGCCAGGGGGTCGGTGTGTTGGTCGGAATCGAAGATGTTGGCACCGTGGCCGTACAGAACCTGCGCCAGGGCCGCGACGATGCCGCGCCGATCGGGGCAAGATACCAGCAACGTGGCGCGTTCGGCTTCGCTGGGGCTCATGCCGACTTTATAGCGCGGAACATTCACCCGAAGTCACGCTCCGGACGAGCGCCGAAACTCGGGGCTGTGCAGATCGCGCTCGAGGCATTAGATTTGGGGGGTGAGCGAGCCGCCCGACACCGTACTCCGCGCCATTACCGACGATGGCGCTTTCCGCGTCATCACCGCGCGCACGACCCAAACCGTCCGCGGCGCCATCGAAGCCCAGGGGGTAACCGGGCAGACCGCACGCCACTTCGGGGACTTGTTGACCGGATCCATCCTGTTTCGGGAAACGATGGCCCCCAACTTGCGGGTGCAAGGGATCATCAAGGGCTCGAGCGGTAGCGGTAGCCTGATCGCGGATTCACACCCCTCCGGCCAAACTCGAGGCCTGGTTCAGCTCAAGGGCGGCGCACGAGAAATCGAGCTCGGCCAGGGCGCCGTGCTGCAGCTGATGCGTACCCTGGGCAGCGGCCGCATCAATCAAGGCGTGGTCGAGGTCCCCAAGGATGGCGGGATCTCACATTCCTTCATGTCTTACATGCAGACCTCCGAGCAGGTCATTTCCATGCTCGCGGTAGGAACCTTGATCGACGGAGATGGCGTGCGCAGCGCAGGCGGCTACATCGTTCAATTGTTGCCGGAGGTCGGGCGCGGCCCGCTAATGGTGATGACCGAGAGACTACGGGATTTCGAGTCGATCGACGCCCAACTGGGCGACAGCAGCTTCACGCCCAGCTGGCTGTTGGACGAGCTCTTGTATGGGATGCCGTTCACGCGCTTGGAAGAAAGCCCGGTTCGCTTCGAATGCTGGTGTGATGAGCTGCGCGTGGTCTCGGCGCTCGCGAGCCTCAGCCGTGACGACCTCGAGCATCTGCTGGAGACCAACGAGGTCTTGGAGATCGCCTGCGAGTATTGCAAGCGTGACTTCCGAATCGCTCCTGCGCGCCTGCGCGGGCTCCTGGAACAAAGCTAGCCCCGCGCGGGTCAAGCTTGGATCGAATGCCGTTGTCTCGCTCCATTCTGACCGGGATTTCATGCCTGTTGTGTGCGGCGTGCGCCGAGCCTCCGCGCTCGCCAGCTCGTCCAGCTCCTGTCCAGCAGCCAATCAGCAGCGCCGCGCGCGAACGATCAGGCGCTTCCTCGGCTGCGCCATTCGTGTTGAGCTTTCTCGGGCTCAATGATCTGCACGGTCGGCTGCGCGCGTTGCCTGCCTTTGCCGGTTACGCGAGCAACGTACGTCGCGCGCGCGCGAAAGATGGCGGCGCCGTTGCGCTGGTCGACGCGGGCGACATGTTCCAGGGCACCCTCGAGTCCAACCTGACCGAAGGCGCCTCGGTGATTGCGGCCTACCGCATCCTGGGCATGACCGTGGCAACGCTCGGTAATCACGAGTTCGACTTCGGACCGGTGGCTGGCGGAACCGATCCGCAGGGCGCGATCCGCGCGCGCATCCGCGAAGCGTCCTTTCCCATCCTGTCGGCCAACTTGGTCACACGCGGCAGCCACAGCTCGCCGCCGTGGGAAAAGCTCCGACGCTCGGTGCTCCTCGACGTGGGCGGTGTGCGTGTCGGCTTCGTCGGTCTGTTGACGCACGAAACTCCGAGCATCGTCATGAACGCTTCGTTCGCGGGGCTGGACGTCGAACCACTGGCTCCCGCGTTGGCAGAGGAAGCTCGCAGCCTGCGCAGCCTGGGCGCGGAACTGGTGATCGGCGTTGCTCACGCCGGTGCCGACTGCAAGGACTTCAGCGAGCCCGCCAATCTCAGCAGCTGCAAGCCTGACGCCGAAATTTTCGACGTGGCGCGGGCACTGCCGGCCGGCAGCGTCGACGCCATCTTCGCGGGCCACACGCATGCCGGGGTGGCGCAGCTGGTGAACGGCATTCCGATCGTCGAAGCCTACGCGCGCGGGCGCGCCTTCTCGCGCATCGATCTACTCCTGGACGGCGCGACGCACCGGGTGCTCGATCGAAAAATATTTCCTCCGCATGAGCTGTGCCCCAAACTGACCGAAGGCGGCCCGTGCACGCTCACGGACTACGAAGGGCAGCCAACCCGCGAAGATCTGGACGTGGCGCAGGCCATCGAGCCCGCGCTCGCCCAAGCCGAGCACTTTCGGGAAGCGCCGATCGGCTGCACGGTGAGCGAAGCGATGTCGTGCGACCACGGCATCGAATCGGCGCTGGGCAACTTGTTTGCCGATCTGTTGCGCGAAGCCGTTGCTGGCGCGGACGTGGCCATCTTGAATGGCGGCAGCCTGCGCGCGGACTTGCCCGCTGGTCAACTGAGCTACGGTCAGTTGTTCGAAGCCATGCCTTTCGACAACCTAGTAGCGCGTATTCGCATGAGCGGCGCCGAACTGAAGACCGTGCTCTTGACGCACCTTCAACACGACTCGCACGGCTTGGTCTCACTGAGCGGCATGCGAGTCAGCGCACGCTGCGGAAAATCCGGCGTCGAGTTGAAGCTCACGCGAGACAACGGCAAGGCCGTGTTGGATCGCGAAACCTTACTGGTCGCCACCAGCGACTACCTGGCGACCGGCGGGGACGCCTTGTTTCAGTCGCTTTCGTTGCCTCCGGAGCGCATCCAGATCGACACTAGCGGCACCTTTCGTGACGCATTGGCGCGCTCGCTCAAGCGCCACCCCCAGCTCTCTCCGCGAGACAAGGCGATTTTCGATCCGGGCCGTCCGCGGCTGGACCTGAGCAGCCCGCGACCGATGGTCTGCGCCGCATTGACCGACCGCTGAGACGGAACTACTTCTAGTGGCCCATTCGGGGCCGCCCACGCGGGCGACCCGTTGTCTCTTCGACAGGGCGCACGCGGGCCTCCGCGGCGAGTTTTCAAATAGGAGCGAGCAAATCAATGGCCATCTCTAAAGCTTCAGCCAAGTGGACAGGCACCCTCAAGGAGGGCGCGGGCACGATGAAGGGCGACACCGGCTATTTCGACGCCCCGTTCACCTTCCTCTCCCGCTTCGAGGGTGCGCGCACCGGTACCACCCCAGAAGAGCTGATTGGCGCCGCCAACGCCGGCTGCTTCTCGATGTTCTTGGCCGCGCAACTCACGGCCGCCGGTCACCCGCCGACCAGCATCGAGACCAGCGCGAAGGTCACGTTGGGCGAGCTCGGCGGAGGGCCCGCGATCACCAAGATCGAGCTCGAGACGAACGCGCTCGTGCCCGGTGCTTCGCAGGCGCTGTTCGACGAAAAGGTCGCCTTCTCCAAGCAAAACTGCCCGATCACTCGGGCATTGGGCGGCGTCCCCGAAATTACGATCAAGGCCACGCTGGGCTGATCGTTCCGCAACTCGAGCGTGCTCCGCAGGATGCGCGGAGCATGCTCGACGCTCAGCCTACTCTGTCGACTTTTCGCGGCTCTTCTTCAGCTTGCCAGCCTCGAACTCGGCATCCACGTCCGGGTCGACCGCGACCGACTTCTTGGTCGGCACCGGTTCGTTGTCGTTGTCGTCCTCGTCGTCGTCCTCGTCCTCGTCGGCAGACTCATCCGCCTCGTCCTCGTCCTCCGCGTCGTCGTGTGCGGGCAAGGCTTCACCCCAGCCGGACGGCTCCTTGCGCTTCATGGTCCAGTACACGCCGTACCAACCGAGCAAGGCGGGCAGGATGCTCAAGTACTGGCCCATGCTGACCGTGGCGTCGGCCGGGAGTGCCTCGATCTCTTTATAGAACTCGGTGATCAATCGGCCGCTGAAGTAGAGCGCGAAGAACCAGGCGATCATCGCACCGCGCGGACGCTTCTCTTTGCCCATCAGACGATCGGCGATCAAAAGGCCGACGAACACCGCGACTCCGAGGCTGATCTCGTAGATCTGACTCGGATACCGAAGCGGCAGCGGGACGAGCCCGTGATCCGGGGGATTGCGCGGGAAGCGCATGCCCCAGCTCTGATCCGGCACCACGCGACCCACGATCTCGGAGTTGAACAAGTTGCCGATGCGCACCACGGTCGCGCCGAGCGCTGCGGAGAAGGAGAAGCGATCCGAGCCCTCGAGGAACGGGATGCCACGGCTCTTCGTAAACAGGTACATGGCGATGATCAGACCCGCCACCGCGCCGTGGCTCGCGAGCCCTCCGGTCCAAATCTTCAGGACCCAAATCGGATCTTCGAGCGCCTTGTCCAGGTCGTAGAACAGCACGTGCCCGATGCGGGCGCCAACGAGCACACCCAACACGCCGTAAACGATGAAATCGCCAGCGACTTCTGGGCCGCCTCCGCCGCGTTTGATCTGCCAATTGAGCAGCGCGTGCCCGCCGAGGAAGACCACCACGAACAGCATGCTGTAGTAGCGGAGCTCGACCATCGGGCCCATGAAGTGAAAGATCAAGAGACCGGCGCCGGCGAAGAACGCGCCGGTGATGAGCTGCTCACGCTCCTTCTTGGCGAGTCCATAGAGCACCATCAAGAGCCCGATGGCTGCGATCGTCCCGGCCACCCCGCCGCGCGGAATGCGCCAGAAGACGGGGTCGACGTCCCAAGTGAAACTAGGCAAAAACAGCATTGTTCGGGGCGCAGCCTAGTGCTGAAGGTCGACCGTCGCAAACCACGAACTTCAGAGCGTCCGCTCGGACCTTCAGAGCGCGCCGAGATCGCGCAATTCTTGCTCGGCGATCGCCGCCCAGCCACGGTTGGCCTTCGGACTCGCGGGGCTCGGATGCAGGATCATGCCGATCTTGCCGCTAAAATCCGGCAGGGCGCGCTGCGCGCGGGCCAGCGCAAAGGCGCCGACGCCGATCACGAAGCGCGGTTTCAACGCGCCTACGATATCCCGAAGTGCACCGTCGCAGGCCAAAAACAGCGGCTGTTGCTCGGCCTTGGGCAGCTTGTCAGGGGTCAGGTTCTTGCCGCCCTCGTCCATGAACACCAGCGGGCAATAGTTGACCACGAAGAAGTCATCACAGAAGCGCGCAGCGGTCTTGAAGTGACTCTGCGCAAATCCCCAAAGCCTCGTGCCGCTGACTTCGGAGCGCGTGCACTCGAAGCCACTGATCGTGCGCTTGGGGTGTTCACGCGCGGGCTTGCTCACCACACCCGACACGCCTAAAAAGTTTCGAACCATACTCACGTCGCCGAACGGCACGCCGGTCTGCGCCATCCCGAACGGCCCCGGATTCATGCCCAGCAGGAGCGCACGCTTGGGGCCTTTGCCGTACCGTTTCAGGTACGCTTCGTGCGGCGCCCGCGCGTACTCGAGCGGATTGTACACGTATGCCACCGGTGCTCGAAACGAGAGCTCCGAGACGCGCTCGGAAAGGGTGCGACTCACCTGCGTCAGATTCATGCGGCAGGCAGCCTGCCACGCATAAATTCACAGCGGCAATCGCTTTGGGATCGGCTAGGGGGGCCTCCGAGGAAAAGGGCGCGCTGGCCGCGAGGATCGACCGAGCGAGCAACGCGGCCGCGCGGGTTTTCTTCACGGCGGCCGCGCTTGCCCGGACGAGGAACGGGCCCGGATTGCAGACAAGACGGGCGGCGCGGGCGGGGGAGCGCTTAGGCTTTTCTGTCCACTTCGCGTAGGCGCGCGACGGCCTCGTCCACATCCTGCCAAGTGATGACTTGCCGGATGCGGGGGCTTCGTGAGTTCAGCTTGCGCGCGTTTTTTCCGCCGACCCACAGTTCGATCCGATTCGGCAACGAGCTCACGACGCGCCGCAAGTGGGCTTCAGTCAGCGGAAGATCCGCTGCCTCCGAGATCGAGACGCCCACCACGTCGGCAGACAAAGCGATGGCGGCCTCTGCGATTTGGTCGGGAGGTGTGTTCACGCCAAGGAGCCGCGGTGTCGCTCCTTCCAGAGCCAGGTACAAGGCGACCATGTCCAGGCCGAGCCCATGCTGTTCATCCGATAGCGTCGCGAGCAGTACGATCGGGCTCGAGGAGCGATCGTCGTACGCGGAGAGTAGCGAACGTAGTTTGGTGGACAGCACTTCCGATATCAGGTGCTCGTGACGCACTGCGAGCCGCCCCGCCGCCCAAGCGATACCGACCTGTTCGAGCAACGGAGCCGCCACGTCCGTCAAGAATTGCTTGGGCCCGAGTAGCGCCACGCTTCGGCGCAGCTCGTCGCGCAAGCCGTCGGCGTCGTCCTGAACCAGCAGGCTCAGCAGCGATTCGATCGTGGGCGTGCGCCGATCGTTGTCGACCTCGGCACGCGCCGAGGTCGCGAGCAAGCCGCGCAATTCCTCCGCGCCGCGGTGAATCACCTCTCCGGAACGGTAGCCAGCCTTCAAAGCACGCGAGATGAGCACCAGACGCTCGATGTCCCCGTCCGTGTAAACGCGGACATGCGAGTCGTTGCGTTCGGGCTTGGGAAACCCATAACGACGCTCCCACATGCGCAGCGTGTCCGATGATACGCCGGTCAAGCGCGAGGCGACGCGGATGGAATAGCCCTGGGGCGCTTCATTCGCGTTGTTTTGGCGCTCCACCAGCCGAGCTTAGCGCTAGTCCTGGACAAATGTTGGTCAAGCCGACATCAGCCGCCGCTGGTTGGCGGAAGTGAATGATTTCACAGTGGTTTTGCGCCGCGGGCGGCAGCGATGGCCTGATCCAGCGCCATTGGACTGAAGCCGACCAAGATCTGCCCCATCAGGTCGATCACCGGGATACTCGAGCCCGAGCGCCCGGCGCGCTCGAGCTTTTGACGCATTTCTGCCGCGGCCACTGGGTTCTCGTCGATGTCTTTGTCCACCACGGTGACGCCGCGTTGTTTCAAGTACTTAGCGGTGTCGTGGCACGGCTTGCACCAAGAAGCGCCGTAGATGGTGGCCGAGATCCCACTAGCCTGCGCCTTCTTGGGCGCGCCCGCGGAATCGGGCTGAGTGCCTGGTGCCGAGGACTCCGCTGGCGCGGGCACTGCGCTGGGCGCGAGTGCCTCGAGGCGTGCCTTGCGCTTGCCTGCGCCGAGCTCGTCCCACGCCGCACGCGTCATCGTTTTCACGCGGTACGCGCCCGTCGGTGTCACTTCATTCAGATTCGAGACATAAACCAGCTTGCCGGTGCCTTCTTCGCGCGTGGTCACCACCACGCGCACTTGATCGCGGCCTTCTTTCGGCACGTCCGCTGGCTTCTGCACGACGTGGAAGTCTCCCTTGTCGTCGATCCAGGTCAGAAGCAGGTTGCTCGTGTCTTCCTTGAGCTCGAGCGGCGGCAGTTCAGTGGGCTTCGGCACTGCGCCGGTCTCATCGCTCGGGGCGGGGGTGGCTTGTTTTCGACACCCGCCGAGCGCCACGCCGAGCGCGAGCAGCAAGCCCAAGGCATGCGTGATTGAGCGACTCATTCTGGGCAAAGTTATCATCGCCCGGGCAGCTTGTCTCGTTTGGGCTTGCCCCGCCCGCCGCCGCCGCGGGCGTTAACAGCGGCGTCGGCAGCGGCGGCAGAGGCAGCCTGCGCGGCCGCGAGCTTGCGCAGCTTGGCCTCTGCATAGTCCTTGAAACCGCCGTCGTACAGGTCGATTCCGCCCGGTCCGAAGCTGGCGGTGCGCGTGGTGACGGTCTCCAGGAACCGGCGATCGTGCGAAATCAGGACCACGGTGCCTTCGAAGCCGACCAATGCCTCCTCCAGAATTTCGGCCGCCGGGATGTCCAAGTGGTTGGTCGGTTCGTCGAGGAACAACAAATTGCGCGGTTCCAAGAGCAACTTGGCCAGCGCCAAGCGCGTGCTCTCACCGCCCGAAAAGCTCGACACGCGTCGTAGCGGGTCGTCCCCGTAAAAACGGAAACGCGCCAAGTACTCACGGGCGCCGTCGACATTGAGGTCGCCGCGAACGCTGCGAATCTCTTCGACCGCCGTCTTCTTGGGATCGAGTGAACCGAGGTGCTGATCGAAATAGCCCTCGTACAAGTTGGTGCCGCGCTTGATCTCGCCCCTGTCGCTCGGCTCGCCGTTGCCGGCAAGCAACTTGAGCAACGTCGATTTGCCGCAACCGTTCGGCCCCACGATGCCCAAGCGGTCTCCGCGCCGCAGTAGCAGGTCGAAGCCGTTGAACAGCTCGAGCTCGCCACGCACACCGGCAGCGCCTTTCACGTCGAGCACGATGTCGCCGCTGCGTGGCGTCTCCGCGAAACGAAAGCGCATTCGCTCAGCGCGCGCCCAGACGTCTTCCGGTCGCTCCAGGCGCTCCAGCTTGTCCAGCATCCGCCGCCGGGATTGCGCCTGCTTGGTGTTCGAGCC
This sequence comes from Polyangiaceae bacterium, assembly GCA_035273265.1. Lineage (GTDB taxonomy): Bacteria > Myxococcota_A > Polyangia > Polyangiales > Polyangiaceae > PMG-095. The sequence continues at coordinate 6,193 of DATEPG010000064.1, read as the reverse complement.
TGCGATATTCTTGCGAATGAAATCTTCGGTCTTACTGATGAACGTCGACTGTTCCTCGGCCAAGCGGCGCTCCCGCTCCAGGTCTTCGGCGCGTTCCTCGTGGTAGCGAGTGTAGGGCAGGGGATAGCTGCGGAACGTCGTTCGTCCGAGCTCCATCGTGATTGGACACACCGCGTCCAAAAATGCTCGATCGTGTGAAACGACCAGCACTGCGCCCCGCCAACCGAGTAAATAGTTCGCAAGCCACTCGATCGTCTCCAAATCCAGATGATTCGTAGGCTCGTCCAGGAACAATACTTCCGGTTCACTAGCAAGGACGACGCCCAGCGAAAGCCGGCCGCGCTCGCCACCGGACAACGTGCGCACGTCGCGTTCCAAATCACTCGCCGTGAATCCCAGACGGATCGCGATCATCTCCACGCGCCGCTCGAGTTGATCCGCGCCCGCATGCTGATAGCGGTCCATCGCGGCAGACAGCCGATCCAACGCCGCCGCATCGCCGCTCGCCGCCGCCTCTTGGGCGTGCGTGAGCTCGTGCCGGATCTTGAGCAAGTCCCCGAAGCCGGCGAGCAAGTTGTCCATCACGCTGCCCTCGACGCGCGTCTCGTGACCCTGCCGGTAATAGCCGAGCGCCGCGTCCTTCTTGCGCGTGACCGTGCCTTCGTCGGCATCGAGTTCGCCGGCGATCACGCGCAGCAGCGTGCTCTTGCCGGCGCCATTGGGAGCTACCAGCCCCGCACGCTGGCCTAGCTCCAAGCGAAACGTTACCCCTTGAAATAGGCGCTCGCTGCTAAACCCAAAGCTCAGATTAGCTACTTCCAGTAGTGACAAAGCGAAGGCGGTCTAGCATGGCTTGGCTGGTGCCGGCTGCTGGCTGTTCCGCGCGGCGCGATAGCAACGGCGTAAGCCCAGAAAGCGTCGGAAAATGCCCAGCAGCGCGGCTGGGCCGCAGGTCGGCTGGCCCTGCTGGCAGCGCCGAGCTCGTCCCGTGATCAGCCATCAGCGCGAGAAACCTGTTGGGCGCCCGCTACGTAAGCTCGATAACCGATGCTAGTCATCCCGATGCGCGATATTTTCCCGGCGGCCAAGGTCCACCCCAGCATTGGCGAAAAAATCGCCAGCTACCGGAAGGAGCAAGTCGCTCAGGTCAAATCGCTGATCGCCGCCCACCGAGTAGTCGTGGTGGGTATGGCACAGAACCCCTTTCCCAAGCGCGCGCGTCGTCTACTGGACAGCCAGGGCATTCCGTACGAATACCTCGGTATCGGGAGCTACCTGAGCGCGTGGCGGAAACGCCTGGCGTTGAAGATGTGGACGGGCTGGCCCACCTTCCCGATGATCTTCATCGATGGCGTGCTGATCGGCGGTTTTCAGGATCTCGTGCCGCTCGTCGAAAGTGGCGAGTTGAAGAAGAGACTCGCCGGCCCGCGCGCCTGAGCCCTCTCACACGCGCGGCCTGCGATCAGCGTCCCGGGTGGCCGCTCGCGCCTGGTATCGCTGCTACGAATTGCGTGCCCTCGGGCACGATGCTGAGCTCTAAATTCGGGCTCAGCAGCATATTCTGTGTCTCGAGCAGCTCGAACAGAGCCGTGGCAATCACGGGATCTTTGGCGATTTCAGCGAGCGCTGCGCCCACGATCTGCGGCCGAGTCGCTGCAGCTTGCGCGAAGGCGACGGCGGCTTGGCGCTCTGCGGTGGAGCGGATCACGTTCACGCGGTTGGTGCCGTCTTGTTGAATGGCGGCCGTTACCTGACGTAGCCGGTTCACGACCTTTTGCTCGATCTGCTGAATCATGCCGAGATCGCGAAAATGCACCTTGCGGATGTAGGTGCTGCCCAGCATGTAGCCCCACTCACGTGATTTGAGGGATACCTCTTCGCGCACCATTTGGCTCATGGCGTGGCGCGTCTCTAGCATTTCGGACAGCTTCATGTTGCTCAGGCAACGTACGGTCGCGTTCGACACGTTCGCGCGCAGCGATCCGACCGGATCCCAATTCTTGTACAAATACGCGAGCGGATCGCTCACGAACATTTCGCACCACACACCGATCCCCATCGGGGCGCCTTCTTCGGAGTTGACGGGCTGGCTGCGCAGATAGGTTTGGTCGAGCCGCAGATCCACCACTCGCTTCTTGCCGAAGAACGAGACCAACGGCGCAAACGGGCCCATCTTCAGCCACGGCCAATGAATGCCGGGTTGGTTTTCGATCAGCCGGACTTTGCCGAACAGCTCGAACACCACGCACTGCCGTTCCTGGACGACGACGTACACGCCCAAGAGCCGCACCAGCAGAAGGAAGATCGGCACCCCGACGAAGCAGCTCACGAAGGTTACGCCTACGGTGGTCAGAAATAGCATCAGCGTGCCTCCCCGTCGGCAGTGAGCACCAATTGGCGGGTGCGCCGCCGGAGCCCGAGCTTGGCGTTGCGAACATAGGCGGCGATTGCCCCGACGCCGGTGACGCGCAGCTGCTGGAGCTGCGCGGTGAGAGTGAGCAGTGGTTCGACTTCTGCCTGCGCATTCAAGGTTTCGATCTCGACGGCGCGTCGCGATTGCACGATCTTTTGATCGGCAGCGGCTTGCGCCAGGCTGATCTCACTCGAGACATGATTGTGCGCCGTGTTGATCGCGGCCAGCGCCGAGTCGACGTCGAGCGGCGGGTCGATGCCGGTAATCAATGCCGCGTCCAAGCTGATGCCGTAGCGGGCCGCGGCCGATGCGCAATCTTCGGCCATGTGGTCATTCAGGTCGCGCAGGTTCTTACGCAAGTCGTTGATCGAGATGCCCTGAACCCCGGCGCCCACTTCGCCGCCCGCTTCCGCTGCTCCGAGTGCGAGCTGCGAGTCGGGCGCCTCGAAATTCGCGATGCGATCACGCAGCACCGACACGAAATAGCCCATGATGTGCGCGACTGGTCGCTTCACGCCGAAGATGTAGGCGTACAGGTTGCGTTCCGAAACCGTGAAGCGGAGCTGCCCGTTCAGCCCCGTGTTGAGCTGATCTTTCGTCACCGCGTCCAAGATTTGACCCCCGTTGTTGGCGGCTGGGTCCTCCGGATCATAGGCAATCGAAACGGTGTTGGTCGCGATCGAAACCTTGTGCGCGGTTTGCCAAGGCAGCTTCCAGTAAAAGCCCGGGCCGACCACCCGCACTTGCGGGTAGGCGTAGCGCTCGCGCTCGTCCGGGCGCAAGGTTTCCACCATCGGATCTTCCAAGGTGCTCATCCCCGTGCGCTGCGCACGCCCAAAGGTGCTGATCACCGCGCGCTCGTTGGGGCCGATCGTATAAAACCCCAACACGCCGTAGCGTACGAAGAACCAGAGCAGGAACCCAAACGGAATTCCAATGAGGATTTCGACCATCGGCGCATGATGGCAGATGTTTCAACGGGACACGCTGAAAATGCCTAGGCGCGACCGCGTAGGTACGCGGTACGATCACGCGCCTCGCCAATTGCCGGACTCGGCGTTAGGACGATTGAACTGACGTGATCAGTGCGGCACGGGCGGCGGCACGGAGGCGCGTTCGTCCAGACCGCGCAGGCGTCGCGAGAGCACGCGTAGCGTCTCGACCAGCGCGATGAATACGTACACGCTGAGCAACCAGACCAGCACGAACTGCGGCTTGAAGCGCTGCCAAACGAACACGCTGGAGCCGACGGTGAAGAACACGAACAACAGCGTCGCGGTGTTGAGCTTGAGCTCCTTGAACGAGCGGAAGCGCACGTTCGAGACCATCAGCAAGCCCAAGGCCACGGTCACGCAAAACAGCAAGAGTGTGTAGCGCTCCGCTCCGAGCGCCCCGCCTACGCCGTGATTGGCAACCATCAACGAAATCAAGATCCCGGCAGCCGGCGGGCTGGGCAGCCCCAGGATGTATTTGCCCGGCTTGGTTGGCGCTCCGCTGGGGCTCGAGCTCAGCACGTTGAAGCGCGCGAGCCGAATGGCCGCGCAGGAAACGAACATGAACGCGGTCAGGATGCCCGGAATCGGCTCGCGATGAAGTACCCACTTGTAGACGAGTAGAGCCGGCGCGAGGCCGAAGGAGATGATGTCAGCCAGTGAATCGAGCTGCAGCCCGAACGCGCTCTGCGTCTTGGTCATGCGCGCCACTCGACCGTCCATCATGTCGAACAGCATCGCGAAAATCAGCAATACAGCTGCGCGGTACACGTCGTGCTCGGTGGGCGTTTCTTTGGCCACCAGCCGAATTGCGTTGAAGCCGCAAAATACACTGCCCAGGGTGATGAGGTTGGGCAGAACGAACAAAGTCTTCCGCAGGTCGAGCTTCGGCCTGGGACGGTTCGGATTGCGACGGGTGCGGCGGAACCCCACCCCGGCACCTTAGGGGGCGATCGGACCTGCGTCCAGTAAAGGGGTGTAAATAATTGGATTCGCAAGGAAAATTACAAAGCTGGAGGAGCCCCGAGAAGCCTGGAAGGCCGGTCTTTTGGCCCGCCGCCGAGGTACGCCCTACGATCCTTCGCGATGCGTTCCCTCCCTCTCCGTTTCGGCTGGTTTCGGCTGTTGGCCGCCGCCTGCTCACTGGGCTTACTGGGCGCCTGCGGCGGCGGCCACGACGAGCTCAGCAAGCGGCTAGCCAGTCTCCAGGCCGATCTGATCAAGGTGCAAAGCCACAGCGACCGACTGGAGCAGCGGCTCGGAGCACTGGAGATGCGAAAGGAATCCGCACCGCCGGCTCGCCCGGTCGACGACTCGGCTTCGAACCGGCCCGCGCCGCTGATGGTCGTCAAGCTCGAACCGGGCGATGATGCTCGCGAATCGTCGGGCTCGCCAACTGCGGCGCTGCGCCCCGAAGACTCCGCGGCTGACCAATCCCCTCGACCAATGATTCGCGTGCATGGCTCTCGTACCGACGTTGGCTCAAGTTCCGACAACTCGAAGCGTAAGCGGTGAGGATCCCGATCATGCCGCGAGGCTTGCTATTTGCCGCATTGTGCGCGCTGACACTGAGCGCGGAGTTGGCCCGAGCGCAAGGCTTCGGCCCGGACACGGCCACGCCGGCGCTGCCCGCCGATAGCGGCGGTGCCGTGGTGATCGCCCCGCAAAACGACGGCTCGACCCAGATTTGGTCTGCAACCAATCCTGGTGAGAGTAGCAAGCGCGCCGCCACGCGTAGCACGGTGGTGACGAACGGACCGTCGGTTGGTACCGGCGCCAGCACGGCAGGTTCGCTGGGCACGAATGCTATCCTGCCGGACGATGCGCAAGTGGCGTTGGAACCAGTGCCGGACATGCATTTGGTCCGACGCGGCGACACGCTTTGGGATCTCTGCAATCGCTACTATCAGAACCCCTGGGCCTGGCCGAAGGTCTGGAGTTACAACCCGCAGATCGCCAATCCTCATTGGATTTATCCCGGCGATCAGCTGCGGCTGACCAACGCGACGGGCAGCGGTCAACAAGCGTTTTCGCTCGCGCGAAAGTCCAGCACCATTGGCAGCGGCGGGTTATTGACCAATCGCCGCGCGCAGGTCGTTCCTGGCACGGTCTTTCTTCGCGATCAGGGCTACATCGGCGATCCGAAGCGAGACGTTTGGGGTGAGCTGGTCGGCTCCGACGAGGAGCAAATGATGCTCGCCGAGGGCAATCACGTGGTCTTGATCTTGCGACCGGGCGTGAAGGTCGTCAAAGGTCAGGAGCTGACCGTGTTCAACTCCGTGCGCCAACCTCAGAAGGTCGCGGGCGCGCGCAGACCACCGGGCGAAATCGTCGCCATTCGTGGCACGGTCAAGGTGATCGATTTCAATCCGGATACGCGCATGGTGCGCGCCATGCTCACAGAATCGGTGGATGTCGTCGAACGCGGCGCCCTGGTCGGCCCGGTCGGTCGTCGCTTCGACGTCGTGCCTCCGCTGAAGACCAGCGCGAAGGTGGCCGCGCGTGTCCTGACCAGCATTTACCCGAATGTGTACATCGCGCGGGATCAGATCGCTTTCTTGGACAAGGGCAGTGAAGATGGCCTGCTCCAGGGCAGCCGGCTGTTCGTCATCCGCAAGGGGGACAGCTGGCGCGCGAGCTTGGCCACCGCTTCCAAAATGACCACACGCCGGATGCTGATCAATTCCCCCGAGGAGGCTGGCGCAGAGGAAACGCCGATCCACGGTGACAACGACAAATTTCCCGAAGATACAGTGGCAGAGCTCCGCGTGCTTCGCACCGAAAAGTA
>DATEPG010000063.1:0-28552 GCA_035273265.1 Polyangiaceae bacterium | reverse complement strand
CCGTTCCGCTTGGCGCGGCAGCGAGTCCGCCTCTGAGTCGCTAGCGCGCGACCTGGGTGCGTCGCGGCCTTTGAAAGCTTCGCGGGGCGGCGGCATCGTGCGCGGCGCGAAGCCCTTGTTCGAGCTATCCGGCTGGATGCTGACGCGCGGATTGCGCGAATCCGGCTTGCTAGTGGCTTCCGCGAAGGTCGCCGCGACCGAGGCCTTCACGCTCAGACGCGAATAGTCCCGCTCGATTTCGATGGCCCCGACGTCCGAACCGCGGATCTCACCCCAGCGGCAGGCCATCGCCAAAAGCTTGCGCGCATCGGCCCCATCGTCGCCGCCCCAGGTGATGCGAAAGGAGACCCAGTCGCCGCCCTCGCGCTGCGCGCCGCGATACGGAGTGGAAGCGCGAGCCGCGTCCGGTCGTTCGCGCGTCGGATACTCGCCGCGATCGCGGTTCGGGGCACGCGCTGCCGGGCTGCGGGGTTCCCGCTCGCGCTCGCGCGGTGAAGCTTTGCGCTCTGGACCGCGCTCGGAGCGCCGGATCTCGCGCGGTTCGGTCGGCCCGGAAAAGCGAGCCATGGCCAGCAAGCGCGAGATCGTGCGCGCGCTGTCGTCACGCGCGGAGAGCCGCTCCGCGAGCGCCTGCTGCCGTGCCGAAACTTCTGCTTCGGCTTCGTCTTCACGCGTCAAGATGTCGAAGAACTTTTGGTCCGCGGTCGCCCGGATCTGCTCCGCGCTCGGCACCTGCTCGGTACGCGCCACGACCTTGACTCGCTTGAGCAGCATCGTGGTCTTACCCACGGCGGCCGGCGAAACCAAAAGTACGCTGCGGCCCTTGCGTCCGGCGCGGCCCGTGCGCCCGCTGCGGTGCGTGTAGCTATCGGCGTCGGTCGGCGGATCGAGATGAATGACGAGCGTGATGTCTTGCACGTCGATGCCGCGCGCAGCCACGTCCGTCGCCACCAACACCCGGTGATCTGCCCGGCGAAATGAGGTGAGCGCGCGGTCACGTTCGCGTTGATCCATCTCACCGGAAAGCGCGGTGACGGCAAAGCCGTTCTCGGCCAAGCGCTCCGCGACGTCGCCCACGTCCGCGCGCGTGCGGGCGAAGATCAAGGTCTGAGCTTCCGGGCTGGCGAGCAGCAGATTGATCACCGCGTCCAGACGCTGGCGTGGTTCGAGCACGTGCATGACGTGATCGATGTCCACGTTGGCGACGCCCAAGCGCGTGCCTTCCACGCGTGCCGGGTTGCGCTGCACGCTATTGGCCAGCGCCTCGACCTCACGGGGGAAGGTCGCAGACACGAGGTGGGTCGAGCGCTCCTTGGGCGTCTTACCCAGAATTGCCTCGAGCTCCTCGCGGAAGCCGAGATCGAGCATGCGATCCGCTTCGTCGAGCACCACCGCGGCAACCTCACTCGGATCGATCGAGCCACGATTCAGATGGTCGAGCATGCGCCCGGGCGTACCGACGACGACCGACGGACCCGCGGCCAGCGCTCGGTGCTCGTCACGATAAACCGCGCCGCCGGTGACCGAGGCGACCTTGGCGTTCAGCGGCGCGTACAACCATGTCAGCTCTTGCACCACCTGTTTGGCGAGCTCGCGCGTCGGCACGATCACCAGGGCACGGGGATGGGCCAGCTTGTCTTTGGCCTTGCTGGGCTGACCCGCGAGCTCGCGAATCACCAGGCCGATCGCCACCGTTTTACCGGAGCCAGTCTGAGAGGTCACCCGCAGGTCTCGACCTGCCAGTGCCGGGTCGAGCACCGCCTTCTGAACGGTGGTGAGCTCTGTGAAACCTTTTTCGGAAATTGCAGCGCCAAGCGCGGGGCCGAGCAGTTCGGCGAAGTCAACCGTAGCCATATTGCGGCCGCTCGTAGCACTAGTCCGGCGAGCATGCGTCCTTCTCGCTCTGGGACGGGCAAAGTTGGGGAATTTCGGGGCCTATCACCACAGCCTGCGGCAGCCCCGCCGGTCTGGAGGCCGAATCCGCGCGCTGCCCCCGCGCCATCCCGCCCGGGCTGAGGACGAAAGCCAGACCTCGATCGGGCCGCGCGTTCTAGTTCGTCCTGCAGCCGCCGAGCGCGGCCCGGTGGAAATCCGAGCGTGGCGCTCGAGCCGCACTGACGTGGCGGTCACGCGCTCGGGACGAGCGAGCATTGCGTGAGCGTACCGTTCAAGGTCTCGCCGCCGATCGTCACGTACAGCTGCCCGTCCGTGCGCACGACTTCGAACTTGCTGTTCTTGTCCAGCTTCCGGTCGAGCGCGTCCAGGAACTCCGCGTCGAAGCGGTATACTTCGATCCGCTCGACGCGATGAATGGGGCGCGCGCTGGCCTCGCGCAGCAAAAGCGCCAGCTCGACGTGAGTGAACAGCGCGACCCTGCCTGCGGCTTTGCTGGCCTTGTGCAGGCGCTCGGCCGAAGGCGAGCCCACGTCGATCCAAGCGCGGAGCACGCCCGTCGCATCGCGCACGGAGAGCGGCGCTTCCTCGGCAGAGGACAAGCCTGCTTTGCTGAAGGCGATGCCATCCTCGTAACTCAGGCAGTAGGCCAGCGTGCGCGTCACCAAGTAACGCATGGTCTCGGACGGGTGACGCGCCACTCGCAAATCGAGCGCCTCGTAGACGCCGCGGTCGACGTCCGAGAGCGTGATTTGAAAATGGTAGATCGTCGCGGTCAGAGCCATTCGGCCCTTCTAGCTCTTCTCGGGCGACCGCCGCAGGCTATTCCTCGCGCTCCAACCAGACCGATACCTCCCCCGGGAAATCGCCCGGGGAGACGTGCACCACGCGCGGCCGGCAGCAAACCGCGCAGTCCTCGGTGTAGGTTTGGTGCTCGCCGCCCCCGAGGTCGACATACAGCTCGTCGGCCTCCCCGCAGAAGGGACACACGACCGCGGCGCTGGTGCGCTTCTTGTTCTTGCTCACGCGAGCGCGAGAATGCGATCAAATCGGCCCGCTCGTCAGCAGAAAGGGCGGCCGCGGCTGCCGAGGACCAGTTTCGGCGGGCCTCCGCCTGGCCCGAGCGCGTCGATCCGCGCGACGCACGCCTGCCACGGTGCTAAGCCCGCGGCCCCGAAACGAAAGGACCATTTCTTTGGGAGCCCGCGGCGGAACGCTGACATTTACTCGACTATTTACGCAAGGCGCGCTGCCCAAGGACCTGCGCCGCAAATTCCTGGAGGCCGCCAAGCTGCGCGTGTTCGAGCCACTCAAGCCCGAAGACGAAGCCCTCGAGGCCACCGGCTGGTGCGTCATGGAGCGGCCCTTCGATTTGGAAATCGACGCCGGCAAGATGTTCCACGACAATTTCGTGCTGCTCGGCTTTCGCGTCGACCGCTATCGCATCCCCGGCGCACTGCTCAAGTCGCAGATCAGTGACGAAGAGCAGCGCCAGCTGGCAAAGGGCAAAAAGACCAAGCTCGGGCGGAACGAGAAGCTCGAGATCAAAACCCGTGTGGTGATGCGCCTGCGCAAGAAGGTCATCCCGACCTCGAAGGCGATCGACCTGTGCTGGCACCTCGACAATGGAGTCGTGCTGTTCTTCGGCCACTCGAAGCGCATGATCTTGGATTTTGCCGCGCTGTTCGAAAAAACCTTCGGCATTGCCCTGATGGAGGACAGCCCGCACGCGGCAGCCACGCGCGCGGAGCTACCTCGCGAGCTCGAGCGCGCGCTGAAGCAGATCGAACCGCTCAGCTTCTCCAGCGGCAGGAAGCGGCTCGGCAAGGCCAGCAAGGCGGAGCCCGAGCCGGAAGCGAGTGAAACGGCAGACGGCGAGGAAGACTTACTGGAGCGCGTGGAAAGCACACGCTTCCTCGGTTCCGAGTTCCTGCTCTGGCTGTGGCTGCGCGCCGAGCTCGTGGACAAACCGATCGTGTTGCCCGAGCTGGGCAGCTTCGAAGTCTGGCTCGACAATCAGATCACCCTGCAGTCGGACATCGACCCCAACGAACGGGTGACCGTGCGCGGCGCGGCTCCGTCGGGGAGCCCGGAGGCCCGCGAAGCCGTGCGCGCGCAGAAGTTCCCGGTCCAAGCCCGGATCGCGATCCGCAACGAGGAGCGCGACTTTTCCTGCGTGCTGGTCGCCCAGCGCTACGCGATCGGCAGCGGCAAGATCCCCGCGGTGCTGACCAAGGATACGGACGATGCGTTCCAAGAACGCATGACGCTCGTCGATCGCCTGGGCAAAAATTTGGACGGCTTGTATGCGGCCTTCTTACGAGACCGCCTGAGCGCGCTCTGGAAGGAGGCCTGGGAGCCGGCCATCGTGTGCTGGGCCGACGGCGAATCGATCCCGGCAGAAGTGCTGGCACCCTTGATGCGCGACAAGCAGGCTCGCAGCAAGAAGGCCAAGGCGCGCTGATCAGCCGTCGAGCTTGAAACTCCCGACGTCGACCAACTCGGGCTTGGCGTCGGGCGCCAGCGGATCGGTCAAGCCCAAGCACCAAAAGTCGACGGCGGAGCCATCTCTGCGCACGCGCAGGCGCAGGAAGTGCTTGAACCCGGGATGATCGAGCGCAGTGAAGGCCTGCGTTTCTTCCAGCCCGAGCAAGGTCAAGAGCGCCAAGAACGCACCGAATACGAACGCGCCGTAAAAGACTGCCACGCCGAAGGTCAGCGTGGCGATCAGCCAGATGGGCAAGGTGACGTGTGCGCTGAGCGCCAGGCGCACGAACACGAAGGACGCAAATATCGGGATGGTCGCCGTCGCCAAGCCCGCGCCGAGCGACAGCCCGAAGACCACGAAGCCGCCCTTTCGCACGTCACCGATCAGCGAATAGATGATGGTCGTGAGCACCGTGATCAGGATCGGCGCGGACAAGATGAAGCCGAGCTTTTGGTACTGATGCAGGCCAATATTCATCGCTGGCAAGAACAACACGGCCAGCACGAGGTGCGGCAAAAATCCCGAGTTGCCGCGCATGATCTTCCACGGCACTTGCAGCAAGAGCAAGCGGCTCTGTAAAACCGTGGGCCACTCGAGCTCGGCGCTCAAGCGTTGCCCGCGCCGGAGGGGTGCTGGATGCAAGAAAGCTCCGCCGCCGCCGGCCGTCAGGTGCAGGGCCGCCCCATGATGCATTCGCTCGTAGTGATGCACGTCGCCCGAGAGCAAAAAGTGCGGCTTGCTCTCCAGATCGAGATTCAAAGCTTCGACCATGGCCGTGCCCGTGCGACTGGGCGCACCGAAAGCAAACAGCGGGTCCGGTAGCAAGACCAGTTGGCTGACGGCCGGCGAACGCGCACGCCAAGCATCGAAGTAGCGTACCTGACGCCAGTCGAGCGTGCTCAGTTGTCGGTCCACCGCGGACAAGTGCAAGCGGTGCGTGAGCGGCAAAGCAAAGTAGCTGGCGCTCTGCACGGGTTGATAGCCGGTCAGCGCCAACGCCTTGGGCTTCTCGATCGTTCCGCCGCGCACGAATTGACGCGCCCACTCCGCGTAGCGCTCGATCATGCGCTGCGAGATCCCAACCACGCTCGGACGGGCAACGCCTTCTTCGTCGTCCGGATTGCGGCGAAACATGCGCGCAAAGCCGTCTAGCCCATCATACCAATCGTGGTTGCCCGGGATCCCGAGCAACACGCGCGGCGGCCCCGGCGGCATCGTTGCCAGGATCTGATTGAACGGCACGATCACGCGGTTGGTGATCTCTTGAGCGGTCGCAACGGGATACGCCGTGTCGCCACCGAAGAGCAGGATCTCGCCGCGCGGCGCGCACAGGAAGGAGCCCTCGACATCGGGATCCGGCAACTCGTAGTCCGCGAAGATCAGCTGCGCGACCGCTCGACTGACCGCCACGTCGTCGCCCGTGTCTGCCACGAAGTCGAGCCAGAGATCTCGCTCCAGCGCATCGACCAAGCACTCCTGGGACGAGTTCGAGCCCAGCACCTCTGCCACGCGAGCCTTCAGCTCGAGCGGGTCGTCGGCCGTCATCCAGTCACGGGAATCGACGTTCTCGGTGGCGATCGCCACGGAGGCGAAGTGGCGCAAGTGGCCCCAAAACGAGGTCGCACCAAACCAGACCACGCCCCGCGGCCGCTCACGACCGCGGACGAAGCGCCAGCGCGGCGCAAGGGTCGGACGCTCCGGACGAAACGGTTGAGACACGAGGGTGCGCAGTAGAACACGATCTTCACGCGACGCGGCAGCCCCCCGTCAACCCGCCGAAATTTAGTCGAGAATTCCCGCCTCCAACGCCGTTTCGCATAGGCTGCCGGACTACTCGTATGCCTCGGATCAAAGCGCTTCGCTGGTGGATCATCGTCCTACTCATGCTGGGCGGGCTCGTGAATTTTCTGGCTCGGAACTCACTGGCCATCGCGAAGCCCACGCTCTCGGCCGAGATCGGACTCACCGATCAGCAGTATGCGCTCATCCTCACCTGCTTTCAGGTGGGCCTGATTTTGCAGCCCATTTGCGGCTATGTGCTCGAGTGGCTTGGCTTGCGTGTGGGCTTCGCGCTGTTCGCCATCGCCTGGTCCGTCGTCAACATGGCCCACGGCGCGGTCAGTGGATGGCTCGGCCTGGCAACGCTACGCGCGCTGATGGGGTTTGCGGAAGGGTCGGCCAACCCGGCGGTGATGAAAACCATCTCCGCCTGGTTTCCATCGCGCGAGCGGGGCCTAGCAAGTGGTGTCTACAATGTGGGGGCTTCTTTTGGCTCGGTAGTGGCTCCTCCGCTCGTGGCATGGGCGATCTACGCCTATCACTGGCAGGCCGCTTTCGTCGTCACGGGCGGAATCGGCATCGCCTGGGCGCTGCTGTGGCTCGCGCTGTACAACGACCCGGATCGGCACGCTTTGCTGAGCCAAAGCGAACGCAGCTATGTCTCCGCAGGCAAGGAGCGCCACCTGCAGAGCGGCAGCGCGCCGCTTTCGATCCTCGCCCTGCTCCGGCAGCGCAACTTCTGGGGCATTGGCCTACCGCGCCTGCTCGCCGACCCGACCTGGGGAACATTGTCCTTCTGGGTGCCGTCGTATTTCGTGGCCGCGCATCACTTCGATCTGAGAGAGCTCGCGATCTTCGCCTGGATGCCATTCCTTGCGGCAGATGTCGGCAGTCTGTCGGGCGGCGCGATCGCGGCGGCCGTGCAGCGTCATACGAGCTTATCCCTGGTCAATGCGCGTCGCACGGCGTTCACGGTGGGCGTCGTGCTGATGCTGCCGGTCGCATTCGTCGGCACCGTCAAAAGCCCATATCTCGCAGTGGGGCTATTATGCCTAGGAGGTTTTGCGCACCAAACCCTTTCGGTGACCGTAATCACGATGTCGACCGACTTGTTCCGTCAGAACGAAGTTTCGACAGTCACGGGGATGGCCGGGACTTGCGGCAATCTAGGGACGATGATCTTCACGCTGCTGCTCGGGAAACTGGTCTCGACCTATGGCTACGATCCGTTTTTCGTCGCGCTGCCACTGCTCGACGTGCTCGGCGCGGTACTACTCTGGACGCTCGTGCGCGAACGCCCGACCGAGGACGGTCTACCCGTCGCTCGATAGAAGATCCGAGTGTCTGATTTTGTCGCGCGATACCAGATGCGACGACGGACATTGGGCGGGCTACCAAGCAAGCGGCCAAATGTCGCCGAGACTTGGAGTGCGGCTCCGGGGATGCGGTCTTTTTCAAGCATCCGCGGCAATTTTTGGGCAAACCGCCCGGGGAATCGCCCGTAGCGAAACCGAAACTCCGGTTACACTCGCGCGCATGAATCGCAGGTACATTTCGAGCGGCACGAAGTACGAGCCCGTGGTCGGCTATTCGCGCGCCGTGCGCGTGGGCAATACGATTCATGTGTCGGGCACGACCGCGACCAATGAAGACGGCACGATCGCAGCACCGGGCGACGCGGGCCTGCAGGCCGCCCGAGCGCTGAAGAACATTGCCTGGGCGCTCGAGCGAGCCGGCGGACGCATCGAGCACGTCGTGCGCACCCGCATCTACGTGACCAACATCGATGATTGGGAGAAAGTGGGCCGCGCCCACGGTGAGTTCTTCCACGACGTTCGCCCCGCCACCACGATGGTGGAAGTGAGCCGGCTCGTCGATCCGGCGATGTTGGTCGAGATCGAAGCCGAAGCGCTCGTCGACGGCTGAACCGCGCTTGCCAGTAGCCTCAACGGGGCGACCACCTAGCGCGCTACGAGGTGCGCTGCTGGATCGCGATCGCCCCCTATCGGCGACTAGGTGTGAACGCCCGGAGCTTCTTGGCCGGTTTCGTTGACGTATTCCGAGTAGCCGCCACCGTATTTGCGCACGCCGTCCGGGCTGACCTCGAGCACGCGGTTGGAGAGTGCCTTGAGGAAGTGGCGATCGTGGGACACGAACAGCATCGTGCCTTCGTAGCCGGCGAGCGCCTCGATCAGCATCTCTTTGGTGCCGATATCCAAGTGATTCGTCGGCTCGTCGAGCACGAGAAAATTCGGCGGGTCGTACAGCATTTGAGCCAGAACGAGGCGCGCTTTTTCACCACCGGACAAGATCCGGCAGGGCTTTTCGATGTCATCCCCAGAGAAGCCGAACACGCCGCCCAGCGTACGCAGCGAGCCGATCGAAGCGTGCGGGAACTTGCCGACCAAGGTGTCCCACACCGTATCGTCGGGCTTGAGCACTTCCATCGAGTGCTGGGCGAAGTAGCCCATCTTGACGCTGTTGCCGACGGTCACCCGCCCCGTGTCGGCTTCGGTCGCGCCCGCGATCAGCTTCAACAGCGTCGATTTGCCTGCGCCGTTCACGCCCATCACGCACCAGCGCTCGCTCCGCCGAATCAATAGATCGAGACCAGTGTAGATGACGCGCTTGCCGTAGGCCTTCTTCACCGCGTCCAGGCTGGCCACGTCGTCTCCCGAGCGTGGCGCCTTCTGGAAGTCGAAGCTCAGCTTCTCGCGCCGACGCGGCGGCTCGACGCGCTCGATCTTGTCGATCTTTTTCACGCGCGACTGCACCTGCGCGGCGTGGCTGGCGCGTGCCTTGAAGCGGGCGATGAACGCCTCTTCTTTGGCCAGCATCGCCTGCTGCCTTTCGAACGCGCTCTCTGCCTGCAAATCCAGCATCGCGCGCTGGCGCTGGTAGAACTCGTAGTCGCCGGTAAAGCTGGTCAGCTCGCCAGCTTCGATCTCCACGATCTTGGTCACGATGCGGTTCATGAACTCGCGATCGTGCGAGGTCATGATCAGCGCGCCTTCGAACGATTTCAGAAAGCTTTCGAGCCACAGGATAGATTCCAGATCCAAATGGTTGGTCGGTTCGTCGAGCAGCATCGCGTCCGGGCGCATGAGCAAGATGCGGGCAAGCGCCACACGCATCTTCCAACCGCCAGACAGCGTGCCTACGTCGGCGTCCATCGTTTCTTGGGCAAAGCCGAGACCGGCCAAGATCTCGCGGGCCTTGGCGTCCAAGGCGTAACCGCCGAGTTCTTCGAAGCGCCCCTGCACTTCCCCGAACTCTTCGATCAAGGTTTCCATCTGGTCGATCAGCGCGGGGTCAGCGAGCTTCAGCTCCAATTCGCGCAAGCGCGCGGCCACGGACGACACGGGGCCCGCGCCGTCGAGCGTGGCGGCGACCACGCTTTGCCCGCTCATCTCGCCCACGTCTTGGCTGAAGTAGCCGATGGTCGTGCCGCGATCGATGGCGACCTGGCCGTTGTCCGGCGCCTCTTCCTTGACGATCAAGCGGAAGATGGTCGACTTGCCGGACCCGTTGGGCCCGACCAGGCCGACTTTGTCGCCCTTGAATACGGCGCACGAAGCGTCCATGAACAAAACGCGACGACCATGCTGTTTGGTGACTGAATCGAGCCGGATCACGGCGGGCGAACTAGCATGAGAAGTGCCGGGCGCGGGCAAAAAGCGAAAACTCGGCCGATTTCCAGAACTCTGCGCGGTGGGCGGGCGGGACCAGAGCCCACGCCCGGCCGGACACTGGGAAGCTCGAGCCGCCAAAATAAACATGCTCCTGGACAGTCATGCCTAGTCTCGATAGTGGGAGTTGGCGTCTCGACTCGATATTCCCACTCAACTGGAGAGTACTCATGAAATGCCTGCGTACCGCGTCGCTCCTCGTCACCGTGGTTAGCACCGCTTGGCTGCTAGCCGGCTGCAGCGCTGAAACCGAAGGCGAAGCTGAGGCTGGTGAAGCCTCCCAATTCGTCAAAGGAAAGGACCACGGTAAGCAGTGCGGCAAGCACAAGGACTTCGAGATCTGGAGTCCGTCCTTCGAGAGTGGTGCTCCGCTCCCGACCGCGTCCACCTGCGAAGGCAAGACGTTCGCCGAGGGAACCTCTCCCGAGCTCAACTTCAGCAAGGGCCCCAAAGGAACACGGAGCTACGCGCTCGTGTTTCGAGATCTGACCCTGATCGAAAACCGAAATCAGTTGCCCACGCCACCCAACAAGAACTTGGGCTACCACTGGGCGATCTGGAACATTCCTCACAACACGCGCACGCTGCCCGCGGCGCTGCCAAACGAGCAGTTCCCCTTGGGCAACTCCGCCGAACAGCTCAGCGGCGGTCCCGGCGGCCCCACCGCCTACTTTGGCCCCTGCCCGTCCTGGGCCACCTACTGCAGCGATGGCGCCGTGCCCCGCGCGACGGACGAGTACTCTTTCACGCTCTACGCGTTGGACGAAAAACTCGTGACTCCGCCCTACGACCCGAGCGCTCTCGACCCTGTAACGGGTCGGGTCAAGAGCAAGATTCGCCAGTACGACGAGTTCTTCGCGGCGAACGCGCTGGACGTGACCGAGCTGCTCGCGACTTCCGATGCCGTGCCAACAGCGTTCCCGCAAGTTCCCCACGCGGTTTGCGCTAAGAATCCAGAATAGGATGCCCCGCACGGGGACGTCGCGGTACGGCGGGCGTCCTCGCGCTCCGCGCTGCGGGCGCCCGGCTGCCCAAGCGCTGGCCGAAGGGCCAGCGCGGTGCGCCAACGGCGGAGGGAGCTGCCACTCTCTACGTTGAGAGTGGAGGCTCCGCGCTTCGAGCCGAGAGCCCCGGACCACGAGCTGCAACGAGAGATTGTCGACGACGCGGGCACACCGAGTGCAGCGTCGGGCGGCAGGTGGTTCTGGGGCCGTCGCCGAGGGAATGTTTGAGTGACTGGTGAGGGGGTGGGCGGCTCCGTGTGCGTACGATTTCGTGGAGTCCGCGTTCGTGGGGGCGTGGGTGCGACGGCGCAACGTGGCTCTGCGAACTCCACGAAATCGTCCGCGTTTTTTTGGGGTTCGAGCCTGCAGCGGTCGATTGGGCTTGACGGAAAATCTGGGGGTCAGTTGTAAGAGAGCTTGAGGGGCGCGAAGATTTGCGCGCGGAAAGGCCTGGTTTGCGCATGGTCGAACGATCCTGGTGGTCGTCGGGGCGCAACAGCTTTTCGAGCTAAAACGAGGACTATTAGCGTTTTACGAGCTCGAAAAAAGGCGTGATACACGAGAGGAATGGGGCCACACGGATATCGTTTGAGGTCGTTGACGGACGATGAACTCTTGGCGGGGCTGGCGCGCGTTGTGGGGCGGCGCAACCAGATCACGGCTGAGTTTTTAGCCTACTTGGCGGAGCTCGATGAGCGACAGATCTTTCTCGATCTCGGGTTTTCGTCGCTGTTCGAGTATTGCGTCGAGGCGCTCGGGTTGTGTGAGTCGACGGCGGGTCGGCACATCGCGGCGGCGCGCGTGTGTCGCAATCATCCGCAGGTGTTCGGCCTGGTGGCGAGCGGCGCATTGCATGCTTCGGCGCTGAGTTTGCTGAGAAAGCATTTGACCCGCGAGAACTCGGGGGAGCTGTTCGAGCGCTGTCAGCGGATGAGTGCGCGGAAGGTGGAACAGTTGCTCGCGGCGCGCTTTCCGAGACCTGATGTGCGTGATTTGGTGCGTCGCTTGCCGGCCCAAGGTGGGCTCACTCTCAACGTCGAGAGTGCTTCGAAGAAGATGGCGACGGAGAACTTGCCGCCCCAGTCGTCGGTGGAGCTCGAGCAAACATCCCTCGAGTCTCCGCCGAGCGGGCCGGTGGCGGCGTCAGCGTCAGCGTCAGCGTCAGCGTCGGCGTCGGCGTCGGCGTCGGCGTCGGCAGGTGGGGTCTGGGCCGGAACCGGTGGAGTGGCAGAAGCCAAGGCGCTTGGAACCGCTATCCGCGGATCGCTATGGCGTGCATTTCACGGCGGATGGCGAGTTTCGCGAGTTGCTCGAGCGCGTGCGTGGGCTCGCGGGGCATCGGCTGCCGAGCGGCGATCTGATGACCTTGCTCAAGCGCGGGCTCGAGGCGTACGAGCGGGAGCTTTCGAAGCAGCGCTTTGCGTTGGGCAGGAAGCCGCGCCGCAGCCGAGCGGTGGCGCCTTCTAAGCCTTCCGCGCCCGACCTCCCGAAGCCTGATCTCTCCACGTCCGATCCAGCCAACCCCGATACCCAGTTAGACCCGAACCCGAACCCGAACCCGAACCAGAACCAGAACCCGAGGCGTCGGTACCAAGCGGCGGTTCCGCGTGCAGTGTTTCTCCGCGACGGTAAGCATCTCAACGTTGATCGATGTTCGAGCCGAGGTCCGGCGACGATGCCGCGCGTTTGGCCCTCGCCGAAGTCTCTCGAGCTCCCCTATCGATCCGTGGCTGATGACAGGATCGAATCCAATCGGGAGGTCTATCGATCGTAGCCCCACTCAGGATAGGCATCGTGCTCTGCGTAGTGGATCAGTAGCCGGACCGTCTCGTCTAGACTCGCAACGTTGTCCTCGAAGACACCCACGACTTCCCGTGCGACATGCACTTCGAGAAAGTAGCAAAAGCCGGCCGGAGCAGCTCGTCGGGCACCGAAAGCTTCGCGTCCGGCGCGGCTAGTTTCGTCTCTGCGGCTGATGTCCAGGGGCGCTTGACGCAGATGATCTGGTCGCCCTCGAGTTGTTCAAGGTTCGCGATCAGTTCTTGAAGGTGCATGTGGCTACTATGGTCTCCCGATGCTTGAAGCCGTTACCGCTCAGGGGAAAGGCGCGCGCGCGTGGAGGACGCGCTGGGAGCTACGCGACGCGCTCGGTCGCCCCGCGCCCGCCAACCAAACCCTCTTTGAAACCTTGGGACGAACGAACTCCGTTCATGCGGTGGCTCCACGTTTAACGTTTGGCAGCTGACGTGCGAGTCTCAATGTGAGGCAGGCGGCTCGCGGCTGGCTTCTGTTTCACACTGGTCAGCAATTTTCACTCGCTCAACTGGGAACTACCAAGCGCGTACCCTCGTGGGTTGCGCTACCCCGAATCTGCGGGCAGGCTGGCTGAATGAAGGTGTCGCTCCTACGCTGTGTGTGTTTGGCGGCACTCTACATACAGCTAGCGGCCTGTGGTGACCAAGCCGGGGTGTCCGAAGCGGAGCCCGCGCTCGCCAGTCATTCGCCTGCAAACGATAGCTCGTTCGCCAACAGCGGGAGTAGTGAGCCCAAAGGTTCGAAAGCTGCGAACGCTTCGGCGGACGCGACTGATGCCGAGTGCCCGGACCTGGGCGCGGAGCAGACGCGTTGCGGGCAAATCTCGCTCACGCTGAAGGGGGTCGGTTCGAGCTGCCAGTTGGTCCCTACTGTTAACGATCTCACCCGGCCGCCGCGCGCCGTGCGCTTCGACTGCGACCCGCTCGAACTCGGGCCGAACGGCTACGGCTTCGACTCCTTGGGACATATCACACTCATGGGTGATACCTGCGAAGCTTTGCAGCAGGCCGGTCCCCATCGCGTCACGCTGATTCTTTCCTGCCCTCCTTGAGGGAGTTCGCGCTCACGTCCACGCCAGCGATGAAGCGCGCAACGCAGCTCCACAACTCGAGGAACTGTTCGTGTCCGAAGGGCGAATAGCTCGGGATCCAATCGCCCGTGCGCGCCGCCTGACTCGACAAGCCGTATTGTCCCACGACATCTAGGTGATCGGCCTGAGCGAAATACAAGATCTTGCCCCAAACCTGAGACAGCGTGGGCACCACGCCATCGCTATCCGCGCGCACCGGCAAGGGTGACGCGGATTGGCCGAGTTGCGCGAGCTGTACCAGCGTCGGCGGCGGCGCACCCAGTTCGTCGCGGCGCGCGATGCGATGCAAGAACGCGTATACCGGGAACATCAGCTGTGCATACAGATCGCGCAGCGAACGCCAGCCGTTGCGAAAGCTGGGCGGCGTGGCACGCGCGACGACCGAAGCATAGGCGATCTTCGGATCGGCAGTGCACGCATTGAGCAAATCGCAGCCCGCCGGCGTCAGCTGGAAGAGCAGTGATTGATCCTTGACGATGGCTTTGATGAAGGTGGCAAGCTCGAGGATTCTGGGCTCCGATAGATCGCTCAGCAGCTTGTCGTACAACTCGTCGAAGGCGCCGGGGCGCTTGCGAAATGGATCGCGCGCCCGGACGACGAGGTAGCCGATGCGCAGCATCAGCTTCAACGGCACTCGGCCGCGTTCCAACATGAAAATCAGGTAGCTGCCGACCGTGCGGATCAGGAATCGCCCCACGGGCCGCGTGAAGTAGGTCGCGACCGGAGTCCCGTAGTGCGGCGTGCAAACCGTAACCAGGGTCTTTACTCGGTCGTAAGCGTCGAACACTACCTGCGACGGCAGGGACGCGGTGGGTGCAATGGCCAAGCGCGCGTCGAGCCCGCCGGTGGAGTGTCCGATCAGGTGGATCGGGCCGTCGTCCTTACTAGCCACCGCGGCCAGCGTCTCGAGGACTCGCGCCGCGCGCCAACGGATCGACGACATGGGCAGCGTGGGGACCTCGGTTACCGTCACCGCCAAACCGAGGCTTTCGAAGCTGTGTTCGATCGCCTCGCGTACACCGCTGAAGTAGCTCAGCTCACCGAACTTGCCGAAGCCGAAAAAGCCAGGGATCAGCAGAACGTGATGAGTCGGAGTCGCCAAGGCCCGGACAGCATACGCCTACAGCTGGAGCCTGGCGTGCGCTTCCGGATCGTACTCGGCGGGGTCGATTTTTTGCCCTTTCAGATAGGCCTTGGCCGCTTCGAACGCATGCTTCACGCCGTGCGCGCCGGTATTGTCCCAGTATTCGGCATCGAACGGCGTGAAGCGCAGCAGCACCAGCTCGGGATCATTTTGGCCGTCGAAATAGATGCGATACGGCTCCTTCCAGAGTTCGTCGACCTTCTGGCGATCGCTCACTAGCTCGAAGTGTCCATTCATCGTGACGAACGTTCGGGAGCTTTGGAGCGAGATCATCGCTCGTGAATCGCCACGAATTTCCAAGACCTTGGTCGAGTCGATGTTGGTGATGAACCAGAGGGTGCCCTCGCCGTCCACCTGAGCGACCGCCATCGGTCTGCCGTGCAGCTCCCCGGTCCGACCGCGCGTGATCACGGTGGCAGTGTCGAACTCGTGCAGGAGCTCGAAAAAGTGGTGTTCTGCGCGCGGGGCAGGCCCGGCCGAGGCAATATTGGCGGGTACTTGGTTCATGGCCCACGAGTTTGCAACGCGCATGCCGTCCCAGGATGAGCCGCAAAAGCCGAGCGCCGTGTCGGTCGGAGAGCGTGCCGCGACGCCCCACCGTGGCAACTTCGCTCAGGGTTTGACGACTACCACAGGCTGGCCCGGCGCAATGGCCTTGCCCTCGCCTGTCACGACCTCGATCACCACACCGTCGATCGGAGACTCGATCGCGATCTCCATCTTCATCGATTCGACGATGGCCAAGACCTCGCCTTTGACGACGCGCTTGCCAGCAGCGACGAGCACCTTCCAGATGCTGCCGGGGACGCCGCTCTCGACGATCTGTGCGCCTTCCCAACCCGCGCGACCGCTCTCGGAATCGACTGCCTCGGCTTGTTCCACGCTGAAGTTGAGTTGACCCGAGTCGACCCAGCGCTGACGCTCTTCGGCGAAAGCGGCTCGTTGCGTGGTCCGGAACGATGCAATCGAATCGGCTTCTTCTGCCAAAAATCGCCGATAGTCGGCCAGGCGGAAGCGCTGCTCTTCGATCTTGAGTTCGAGTCGACCGTGCGGCACCGCCTCGCGCATCTCCAAGAGCTCTTTGGCTTCCACCGGATAGAAGCGGATTTGATCGAAGAAGCGCAGCAGCCAGGGCGTCTTGGCCTCAAAGTGCTTGGTGGTCTTGAAGCGGTTGTACACCTGGACCGTGCGACCGACGAATTGGTAGCCACCCGGGCCCTCCATGCCGTAGATGCACATGTACGCGCCGCCGATGCCGACGGCATTCTCCGGTGTCCAGGTGCGCGCTGGGTTGTACTTGGTCGTGACCAAGCGATGGCGCGGATCGAGCGGCGTGGCGACCGGCGCCCCCAGGTACACATCGCCCAGGCCGAGCACCAAGTAGCGCGCGCCGAACACGATGTCTTTCACCGCTTGCAGATCGGGCAAGCCATTGATGCGCTGAATGAACTCGATGTTGCTCGGAGTCCAGGGCGCATCCTTACGCACGATTTGCGTATACTTTTCGATCGCCAAGCGCGTCTGTGGATCGTCCCAAGAGAGCGGCATATGCACGATGCGCGTCGGCACATCGATGGCGTCGACCGAAGGCAGCTCGGTTTCGGCGCGCGAGAGCACGTCCAGCAGGCGCGAAAAGCCGAGCTTTTGGCTGTCGAAATGGATTTGCAGCGAGCGGATCCCGGGCGTCAAATCGACGATCCCGGGCAGCTTTTCTTGGCGCAGCCATTCCATCAGGGCATGCACCCGGAAGCGCAGCTCGAGATCGAGCACCGCCTCGCCATATTCGACGAGCAAGAACTCGTCGCCGGCGGGCCGATACACCACGCGCGGGGCTTCCCCGCGGGCGGGCAAACGGCGCAGCACCGCGTCACTGGCGGGCACGGCCGAGAGCGTTGCCGTCGTGGGCGCTTTACGATCGGAGATCCTGCGCTCTTGCTCGGAGAGCGCGAGCTCCGCCGCAGCGCGCGCGATCGGCACGAAGCGCACGCGGTTGCCCGGACGCAGTTGACCGACCTTCCACAACTCCGCGCGTACGATCGTCGCTGGGCACACGAAACCACCGAGGCTCGGACCATCGGGCCCGAGGATGATCGGCATGTCACCGGTGAAGTCGATCGTGCCGAAGGCGTAAGCGTTGTCGTGGATGTTGGACGGGTGCAGCCCGGCTTCACCGCCGTCCTGGCGCGCCCACTCGGGCTGCGGCCCGATCAAACGGATGCCGGTGCGCGCCGAATTGTAGTGAACCTCGAAATCGCTGCTGAAAAAGCGCTCGATATCGGCGGGCGTGAAGAAATCTGGCGCGCCGTGGGGACCGTACAGCACGCCGATCCGCCAACTGTCGGTCAGCGGAGGTTGCAAGTGCTCGTCGAGCGCTTTCGGCTCGGCATCCAGATTGCCGGACTGAAGTAGCCGGAGTACGTCGCCCTTGCGTAGCGCGCGACCTGCATGCCCGCCGAAGCCGCCCAGAGTGAACGTGGAGCGGCTCCCCAAGTATTCCGGCACGTCGAAGCCATGGCGCACCGCGAGGTAAGCGCGACAGCCGGCGCCGCGGATACTACCGAGCTTCAGTACCTGACCCGCACGCACCGGCACAGGGCAGAAGTAAGGCACTGGCTCACCGTCGAGCTCCGCTTCCAGCCGCGCGCCAGCAAGCGCAATCAGGGTATCCGTTGCGAAACGCAAGGTGGGGCCAGTGATGGTCAGCTCGAGTGCGGGCGCGCCGGGTACATTGCCCAAGACGCGATTGGCGAGTCGGAAGCCGAGATCGTCGATCGGTCCCGACGGCGGGATGCCAACGTCCCAATAGCCGAGACGCCCCGGATAGTCGTGAATGGTGCTGAGCGTACCCGGCGTCAGGACCTCCACCGTCGCGCTCGAGTAGGCGAGCGTGCCTAAAAACGCGGTCGTGGTCTTCCCCTCGCGAAACACGTCCGTGCTTAAAATATGCGACAAATAGGCGAGATTGGTCTCGGTCCCTGCCAAGCGAGTCTGAGCCAGCGCCAGAGTCAGCTTTTCGATCGCCTGCTCGCGGTCGTCCGCCAGGGCCATCACTTTGGCGATCATGGGATCGTAGAAGCCGCTGATCTCAGTCCCGCGTTCGACGAATGAATCGACGCGCACGCCCTCCGGGAACGACACTTCGGTCAAGATTCCGGGGCTGGGTTTGAAACCGCGCGCAGGATCTTCGGCGTAGACCCGAACTTCGATCGCGTGGCCGCGTGGCACCGGAGGCCGGTCGAGCGGCACGGGTTCGCCCGCGGCGAGTCGGATCATCCACTCCACGAGATCGACGCCAGTGACCAGCTCGGTGACGCCATGTTCGACCTGCAGCCGCGTGTTCACCTCCAAGAAGTAGAACTCTTCGCGATCGTCGTCGTAAACGAACTCGACCGTGCCGGCAGAGCGGTAGTTCACCGACGCGCCAATGTGCACCGCAGAGGCCAGCAACGCCTTTCGCACTTCTGCTCGCAAGCGCGGTGCAGGCGTTTCTTCGACGACCTTTTGATGCCGGCGCTGAGCCGAGCAATCACGCTCGCCTAGTGCCACCACGCGACCTCGACCATCGCCGAATAGCTGCACCTCGATATGGCGCGCGCGCTCCACGAAGCGCTCCAGGAACACCCCTCCCTCGCCAAAGTTCTTTTGCGCCAGCGAGCGCACCGAGTCGAAGATCTCGCGGATTTTCGCGGCCTCCCGGCAAACTTGCATGCCGATGCCACCGCCGCCCGCGGTGCTCTTCAGCATCACCGGATAACCGATGCCTTCCGCCGCGGCGACTGCAGCATCGACGTCGGGCAACAGCGGCGTGCCCGACAACAGCGGCACTCCCAAGGCCTGAACCAGCTCGCGCGCGGTGTGCTTGACCCCAAACCGCCGCATCTGCTCCGGTGTCGGGCCGACGAAGGCGATGCCATGCGCCTCCACCGCTTCGGCGAATGCTGCGTTCTCGCTCAGAAATCCGTATCCCGGAAAGATCGCTTTCGCGCCCATGCTGAGCGCCGCATCGAGGATCGCTTCGCGGTTCAAGTAGCTGGCAGACGCTGCTGCCGGGCCGACGCAGACGCTCTCGTCCGCTTCCAGCACGTGCAGCGAATTTCGATCGGCCTCGGAGTAGATGGCAACCGAGCCGACGCCTAGCCTTTTCAGTGTGCGAATGACACGACAGGCGATCTCGCCGCGATTGGCGATCAAAACTTTATCGAACATGACTTTTCCTCCTTCGAGGATCTCGGAGCGGCTGCGCTAGAGCCAACGTGCAGCGCGGGACGGCAGCGCTTGCCTACGCCGACCAGACCAGCAGCCGAACCGGGGTCGGGTTGTAACCATTGCAGGGATTGTTAAGCTGTGGGCAATTCGAGATCAGCACGATAACATCGCTTTCCGCCTGCATCTCCACGTACCGCCCGGGGGCCGAAATGCCGTCGTCGAAGTGCAGTTCGCCCTCGGGGCTGACCGGCACGTTCATGAAAAAATTGATGTTCGCGCTGAGATCTCGCATGGACAGCTGGGGGCGCCGTTCCTGGATTTCGAGCAGGAAATTGTCGCGACAGCTATGCATGTACTTCTTGTCGAGCGCGTAGCGGACCTGGTTCGACTCCGCCGCGCAGGCACCGCCGAGCGTGTCGTGTCGACCACAAGTGTCTGCCGTGATCCGCAGCATGACTCTACCTTCGGTCGAGATCAGCGGTGAGCCACTGCTCAAGTAGATGCCACCCTGACCGCGGATCGTGTCCACCGCGCTGTAGCGTTCGCTCGGATCGGCGGCATCGTAGAACAAAGTGTCGACGGCTTGGTTGCCTTCCAGATCGACGATTCGGAAGGTTTCCCCGCGCTTGACGATGTGACTGAAGCCGAGCCCCGACCCGAGTACGGTGTCGAAGATGGCTCGTTTCGGATCCAATGAGCTTTCTGAGAGTGCCATGGCAGAAAATCCGTTCAGCGAAAATAAGCTTCAGTGAGTGCGAAGCCGCGTTCGTTCTCGGGGCACGATGTGCGGCAGGCATCGTCGGCCGCGACCGGACCCGAAACCCGCACCCCGAGTTGAACGGGCTTTGCGCGGTACGCGGATGCGGGATCGAGCGGATGCGGGGTGTTCGAGAGCAGCACCAGGGTGTTCATTTCCGCGCGGAGCTCGATGAAGGCAGAAGGCTTGGAATTGCCAGGCACCCAAGCCAGCTTGCCCTCGGAGTCGACCGCAACCTTCACGAAGAAATTCAAATTGGGCCCGAAATCACGCTTGCCGAGACCATACTTGGCGAGTTCAACCAGCAAGTTGTCGCGACTGTTTCGGTGCCAATCGTTACGCAATGCTTGGTAGTCACCGGGCCCGTACTTCTTCAGGCTGGCAGCCGAGTTCTCCAGGCCGGTGATGGTGTCGTGCCAGCCGCAGCTGTCGGCCACGACCGAGCACAGCACGCGCCCCATGTCGGAATAGAGCACGTTGCCAGCGGTGATGCGCGCAACATGCTGGGCCTTCAGCGTATCGGGCATGTTGTAACGCTCGAGCGGAAAGTCGGCGTTGAACAGCAGAGCCGCGACGGAGCCGCCACCTTCCACGTCCGTCAGGCGCAGAACCTGGCCGCGCTTGAGCACGCGCGACCACATTTGGCCGCCGCGCAGGGGCTCGTCCACGAGCCATTGTCGATCTACGTCAGTCATGCATCAATTCTCCAGCGTCAGAGGCCTGATCGCGGCGATGGATTAAGTCCTCGAGCCGCTTTTTAGTAGCCAAAAAATGTCCGGAAAGGAACTGCTCCGGCGAACGCGGCCGCGCAACCGGGACGTCGATCACTTCCAGAATCCGACCAGGACGTGCGCCTAGCACGACAATCCGGTCGGACAGGTAGATGGCTTCGTCGAGATCGTGGGTAATGAACAGCACGGTCACGCCGGCAGCCTGCCAGATTCGGAGCAGGTGCGCCTGCATGCTGGCGCGAGTCTGAGCGTCGAGCGCGCCGAAAGGCTCATCCATCAGCAAGATGCGCGGGTCGTTGGCCAGGGCGCGGGCAATCGCCACGCGCTGTTTCATGCCGCCCGATAGCTGCGCCGGGTACAGATCCGCAAAATCGCTCAAGCCGACCAGCTTCAGCCACTCATCGGCAGCTTTGGTGGCCTTGTCGTCGCGCAGTCCCTTCATCTTCGGGCCGAACAGCACGTTCTTCCTGACCGTAAGCCAGGGAAAGAGAGTGTAGCCCTGGAACACCATCCCGCGATCCGCGCCTGGGCCGGTGACAGGGATGCCGTCCACGGCCACGATGCCCGCGCTCGGGTCCTCGAGCCCCGCAACTACGCGGATCAGCGTGGATTTTCCGCAGCCGGACGGTCCGATCACACTGATGAACTCGTTGCGGCGGACCTTGAAGTTGATATCCGACAGAGCCACGAGCTTCCCGCTCGGGCTATCCGGGCTCGGGAACTCGCGGAATAGGTGCTCGATGCTGAGCACCACTTTGCGTTTGTCTATCTCGGCAAAGTACTCGGCAACTTCCGGAAGGTGATCGAGGTAGCTCGGTAACTGAATGCGATCGTCGGACATGAATCAGTAGCTTTCGCGGCACAGAATCAGCTTCTGCCGCTCGTACGGAGAGGTCAGTCAGGTACCCGCGAGCCGAGCGCGTTGCGGCAGTGCACGGCGCACGGCGCGCATCATGCGCACGAGCTTGGTTTGACCCGTCTCCCAAGGGAAGAGGTAGCGGCCCAGGAGCGCCAGAAATTGATCGGTGGCGAGCCCCACCAAACCGATGATGACGATCGCAGCGTACACGTTGTCGAAGTGGCGGTAGCGCTGCTGTTGATAGAGCCAAGCGCTCAAACCGGATTTCTCACCGATCAGTTCGGCCACGACCAAGTAAGTCCAGGCCCACCCCAGCAGAATGCGCATATCGCGATACAAGCCCGGAATGGCACCGGGCACGACCACGTTCCAGACCAACTGTCGCTTGTTGGCGCCGAGCGTTTGCGCGGCATGAAGCAGCGACACATCGACCGAGCGCGTCGTATTCGAGACGATCAGCACCATCTGGAAGAAGGTGCCGATGAAGATGATGGCGATCTTGGGCTGGTCTTGTAGACCGAGCACGGTAAGCGCCAACGCGCCAAACACCGGTGCCGGCATGTAGCGCACGAAATCGACGAATGGTTCGAACAAGCGGGCGAAGAACGGGAAGGTTCCGCACAGCACCCCGAGCGGCAGCCCGACGACGGCCGACCAAAAGAAGCCCCAGAAAATCACCTGACAGCTCTGCAGCAAGCTCTCGTGCAGCCAAGCGTCGCCCTCGCGCTCTGGCGCGGTGGTGAAGGCGGTATACAGGGCGCGCGCGACGGCGTGCGGCGGTTGCAGGTAGATCGGATTCACGCGCTCGCCCGAGACTCGCCGGCCGTGTGCAGCGTCGAGCTCGCGGTTGCGCAAGATCACGACGTCCAAGTCCACGCGCTCGCCAGCGGCAATGTAATTGTGCTCGCCCGGCAGTTTGGTGTCACCGGCGTCCGTGACCAAAACTTGCGGGTGCCAGATGAACGGCACGTAGCTGATCGCGCACCAACTCAAGAGCGGCAAGACGAACGCCAGCACCCCGACCCAAAAACGCGCCTGCGCGTCGAGCGGCTTCCTCACACCCAGCAAACGGGCAAGCGGCTCGTTCTTCGGCACTGACGATGGGGATGCTTTGGCAGGGAGCGTCATTGAAAGTTCGCCTCGTTGAGGGGCGCGGCGGGAGCCCTCATCTGTGAGGGGGTACATCGCGGTAGAGTCCGCCCGTTCATGTTGCGGTTAGATGTCGAACACGCTTCAGCGCAAAGACTGCGCAGCCCCTGCCACGGCGTGAAAAGAGCGCAAACGCACTGCTGACGACCGCCAAGGGCTCGATCGACACGAACTGACACAAAACCAGGGCTCTCGCCGAGGGTGCGGAGCGGGCGAAAAGCGATAGGAGCGGACCCACGCCAGGCGCTTGGACGGGGCGAAATGCCACAAATTTCGAATGAATTCCGGTGCTTTTGGGACCCTTCTGCGACCGAATTTGTAGGGGGCTGTTCGGCCAGGCACGGGCGCCCTAGTAGTGGCATTTGCACTCAGTTGGCAGCGATTTGACCGGGCCAGCGCCTGAAAGCGAAGCATGACTACGGAAGTTGCCCCCGGACGCGTCGAACAGCCCAAGGCGACCCGTTGGCTGTTGGCTGGAGCGTTCGTGGTCGCCTTGGGCATTACCATCTTCTTGGTCCAGAGCCGGAAGGCTGCCTCGACGAGCGCACCGCCTGCCAACAGCGCAGCGCTGGCTCGACCAGTCCCGGTTGTGCTGGCGCGCGCCAGCAATCGGGACGTTCCGGTGTTCCTCGATGGGCTCGGCAACGCGGTGCCCCTGGTGACCGTGACGATCCGGCCCCAGGTCGACGGACCGCTGACCGCGATCCTATTTCAAGAAGGGCAGTCGGTAAAGAAGGGTGACTTGCTGGCACGCATCGACCCGCGTCCGTTCACCATCCAACTTCATCAAGCGCAAGCGGCGCTGGCCCGCGACCAAGCTCAGGCCAAGAACGCCCAGATCAACTTGGCGCGCTACAAGGCCCTGCACGAGCAGGGGCTTGCCACACAAGAACAGCTCGACGACCAACGCGCGACGGCCGATCAGCTTGCTGGAACCATCAAGTCCGACCAAGCCCAAATCGAGAACGCTCGACTTCAGCTCGCCTACACGCAGGTGCGCTCGCCGGTCGACGGCGTCACCGGTGTCCGCCAAGTCGACCAAGGCAACGTGGTGCACCCGTCTGACCCAAACGGGATCGTGGTGGTGACCCAGCTCGATCCGATGGCAATCGTGTTCACCCTGCCCCAGGACTACCTACCCCAAATCAACCGCGAGATAGCCAACGGCCTGCCAATCGAAGCCTACAGCCGTGATGGCGATCGCTTGCTCGGCCGGGGAAAGCTAAGTCTCGTCGACAACCAAGTCAGCCTGAGCACGGCCACGATTCGACTGAAGGGCATCGTGCCCAACCCGGACAAGGCGCTCTGGCCCAACGAGTTCGTGCGTGCTCGGCTGCTGCTCGCCACGCGCGCGGGAGCACTATCGGTGCCTGCGCCTGCGGTCCAGCGCGGACCGCAGGGTACGTTCGTGTACGTGGTGATGCCCGACCAAACCGCTGCCCTGCGTCCGGTGGAAGTCGAAACCGTTCAAGATCAATGGGCGGTGATCGGCAAGGGCATCCAAGCCGGCGATCAGGTGGTCGTCGAAGGACAGAATCAACTGCGACCGGGCGCCAAGGTGGCGCCGCGTCCGAGCGTTGGTCAATCGAGCGGTACCGGCGCGCCCGGCGCTCGGCCGTGAATATCTCCGAGCCCTTCGTGCGTCGCCCGGTGGCGACGACGCTGCTCGTGATTGGCATCCTGATCGCCGGCCTCGTGGCCTTCCGCGCGCTGCCCGTGTCTGCGCTGCCGCAGGTCGACTATCCGACGATCGTCGTCTCGACCTTCATGCCGGGCGCCAGTGGACAGACGATGGCGGCGACGGTCACGACTCCGCTCGAGCGCCAATTCGGACAGATGCCGGCTTTGTCTCAGATGACAAGCGTCAGCAGCTTCAGCAGCTCGCAGATCACCCTGCAATTTGCCTTGGAACGCGATATCGACGCGGCCGAGCAGGACGTGCAAGCGGCGATCAACGCGGCCGCGAACCTGTTGCCGAAAACCCTGCCAACGCCGCCCTCCTACAGTAAGAGCAACCCCGCCGACACGCCGATCCTCACCTTGAGCGTCAGCTCGGACAGCTTGGCGCTCAGCCAAGTCTCGGACTACGCAGACTCGATCCTCGGCCAAAAGATCGCGCAAGTGTCGGGAGTCGGCTTGGTCACCTTGAACGGCGGGGCCAAGCCGGCCGTGCGTATCCAAATCGACCCGGAATCATTGGCCGGCACGGGCCTCAGCCTGGAAGAGGTGCGCGCGGCGATCGCCGCCGCGAATGTCAACCAACCCAAGGGCACGCTCGACGGTCCGCGCCAGAGCTACACCATCGCAACCGACGATCAGCTGTTCAAGGCCGAAGCCTTTCGGCCCGTAATTTTGGCCTACCGCAACGGTGCCGCGATCCGCCTGCGCGATGTGGCGCGCGTCGAAGACGGCGTCGAGAATGCCGAGCTCGCGGGCTGGGCGGACCAAAAGCGCGCCATCATCTTGAACGTGCAACGGCAACCCGGCGCGAACGTGATCGACGTGGCAAATCGGGTCAAGGCGCTGCTCCCGCAACTCGAAGCGTCCTTGCCTTCGAACATACAGACCAAGATCCTGAGCGATCGAACCGAGACCGTGCGCGCCTCCGTGGAGGACGTGGAATTCACACTGCTGCTCACGATTGGCTTGGTCGTAGCAGTCATCTACGTGTTTTTGCGCAGCGTTCGCGCGACAGCCATTCCCAGCCTAGTCGTGCCCTTGTCGCTCGTCGGCACGTTTGGCGTGATGTACCTGCTCGACTACAGCCTGGATAATTTGTCTTTGATGGCACTGACGATCTCGACCGGTTTCGTCGTCGACGACGCGATCGTGATGATTGAAAACATCGCCCGCTACATCGAAGAAGGCGAGTCACCATTCGCGGCGGCGCTCAAGGGCAGCAAACAAATCGGATTCACGATCGTATCGCTCACGGTTTCGCTGGTCGCCGTGCTGATTCCGCTGTTGTTCATGGGCGGCATCGTCGGCCGCTTGTTCCGCGAATTTGCGGTCACGCTCAGCGTGGCCATTGGCATCTCTGCGCTGCTGTCCTTGACGCTGACGCCGATGATGTGCGCCTATTTGCTGCGTCCCGAGCCGCCGCTTGCGCAGCGTGGGGCGTTCCACCGCTGGTCGGAGAAAGCATTCGACGGGCTGGTCGCGCTGTACGATCGTGGACTCAAATGGGTGCTCCGACATCAGCGCACGACGCTCCTGTCGACCATCGTCACCTTGCTGCTGACCTTGTTCGTCGCCTGGATCGTGCCGAAGGGATTTTTCCCACAGCAAGACACGGGCTTGATCGTCGGAGTCACGGAGGCCGGGGCGGACGTCTCCTTTCCGCGCATGATGCAGCTCGAGACGCAGATCGCGGACGTGGTCCGCAAGGATCCGGACGTCGCTCACGTGGTCTCGTTCATTGGCGCGGACGGCACGAACGCGACCGTGAACAGCGGACGCCTGTCGATTACGCTGAAGCCGCGCAGCGAGCGCAAATCGAGCAGCGACGAGGTGATTGCTCGGCTCAAGCCGGAGCTGGCACAGGTGACCGGCGTGGCCACGCATTTGCAGTCGGTTCAGGACCTGCAGGTCGACAGCCGCCTCGGCCGCACTCAATACCAATACACGATGGAGGATGCGGATGGGGCCGAGCTCGACGAATGGTCGGCCAAGATGCTGGCCAAGCTCCAAACGTTGCCGCAGCTGAGCGACGTGGCCAGCGATCAGCAAGCTGCCGGGCCACAGCTCAGCCTGGAGATCGATCGCGACACGGCCTCACGCCTCGGGATCTCGCCGCAGCTAATCGACGACACCCTGTACGATGCCTTTGGCCAGCGGCAGATTTCGACCATCTTCACCCCGCTCAACTTGTATCGCGTGATCCTGGAAGTGAAGCCGGAAGCGAGTGAAGATCCGCGCGCGCTCGAGCGGCTGTACCTGCGCTCGGCGAGCGGGACGCAGGTGCCGCTCGCCAGCTTCGTGCGCATGACGCACACGACGGCGCCGCTCGCGCTCAGCCATCAAGGACAATTCCCAGCCGTCACGTTGTCTTTCAATCTGGCCAAAGGCTCGCTCGGCGAAGCCGTGGCAGCGATTCACGCGGCCGAAGACGAAATCGGCTTGCCGCCCGGGATCCGCGCTGATTTCAGCGGCACTGCCAAGGCGTTCAAGGACTCGCTCGCCAGCCAACCGCTGTTGATTTTGGCCGCGCTAGTCACGGTCTACATCGTGCTCGGCGTGCTGTACGAGAGCTACATCCACCCGATCACGATTCTTTCTACGCTGCCTTCCGCCGGCATCGGGGCGCTGCTTGCGTTGATGGTTTGCGGCAGTGAGTTCAGCGTAATTGCGCTGATCGGTATCATCCTCTTGATCGGCATCGTCAAAAAGAACGCGATCATGATGATCGATTTTGCGCTGGAGGCCGAGCGCGAACGAGGCTTGTCGCCGGAAGAGTCGATTCACGAAGCGTGTCTCTTGCGCTTTCGACCGATCATGATGACCACGCTAGCGGCCTTGCTCGGCGGCCTACCGCTGGCACTCGGCTCGGGTTCGGGCTCCGAACTGCGCCGCCCGCTCGGTATCGCGATCGTCGGCGGGCTTTTGATTTCGCAAGTGCTGACTCTGTACACGACACCGGTCATCTATCTGTATATGGATCGCCTCGGGCGCTACTTGTCGAAAAACAAGCGCGCGCGCGGCCCGTCGCTTCCGCCACGGCCAGCCCCGAAAGTGACATGAACATCGCCGGACCGTTCATCCGGCGCCCCATCGCCACGACTCTGCTCGCGATTGGCGTGCTGCTCGCGGGCACGTGGGCGTACACCTTGCTGCCCGTTTCGCCGCTGCCACGCGTGGATTTTCCGACTATTTCCATCAGCGCCAATTTGCCCGGCGCGAGCCCAGAGACCATGGCCTCGTCCGTGGCAACGCCGCTCGAGCGACGCTTCGGGCGCATCGCGGGAGTGACCGAGATCACCTCGACCAACGTGCTCGGCGCGACCAACATCACGCTGCAGTTCGATCTAGACCGGGACGTGGATTCTGCCGCGCGCGATGTGCAAGCGGCGATCGCAGCGGCTGGCGGGGAGTTGCCCACCAACTTGCCGTTCCGTCCGACTTACCGCAAGGTCAACCCGGCTGACTCGCCCGTGATGATCGTGTCGATGACCTCCGACACCGTGCCACTCGCTCAGGTGTTCGAGGCGGGCAACAGTATCCTCGCCCAGAAGATCGCGCAGGTACCCGGCGTGGGGCAGGTCACCGTGGGCGGCGGGCAGCAGCCAGCGGTGCGCATCCAAGCTGACCCCAAGGCACTCGCCGGCATGGGCCTGAGCATGGCCGATCTGCGCGTGGCGGTCGCTTCCAGCACGGCGAACGAGGCCAAGGGTCGCATCGCTGGCAGCCAACAAACTACGATCATCGCTGCCAATGATCAGCTGTTCGGCGCGGACGCATTTCGTTCGCTGGTGATCGCCTATCGCGACGGTGCCGCCGTGCGCCTGAAGGACGTGGCCGATGTCGAAGACGACGTCGAGAACAAGCGGGTCGCGGCTTGGCACAACGGTAAACGCGCGGTTTTATTGATCATTCGCCGGCAACCCGGCTCCAACATCATCGAAACCAGCGAGCGGGTCAAGGCGCTGATCCCAGAGCTCGTGAAATCGATCTCACCAGCGATCAACGTGGTCGTGGCGGTCGAGCGTACCAAGTCGATCAAGGGGTCGGTGCGCGAGGTCGAGCAAACTCTACTGCTCAGCGTGCTGCTCGTGATCGGCGTGGTGTTCGTGTTCTTGCGCAGCGTGCGCGCGACCTTGATCCCGAGCGTGGCCGTGCCGCTGTCCTTGGTCGGCACCTTCGGCGTGATGTACCTGCTCGGATATAGCCTCGACAACCTATCCTTGATGGCGCTGACCATCTCGACGGGCTTCGTGGTCGACGATGCCATC
>DATEPG010000062.1:0-4375 GCA_035273265.1 Polyangiaceae bacterium | reverse complement strand
GATTCGCCTTTCCGGCGTCGATCGCGAAGTCATGGAAAAATGGCTATACGTCATCGTCGGACTGACGTTCATCGCCGGGATCCTGGGTACGGCCCACCACTACTACTGGATCGGTGTCCCCCACTACTGGGCCATGTTCGGTGGATTCTTCAGCGCGCTCGAGCCACTCAGCTTCTTCGGCATGGCCGTGTACGCCTACTCGGCACTGCGCCGTTCCGGACTTTCGCATCCCAATCGGCTGGCACTGCATTGGACCATCGGCAGCGCCGTGTACTCTGCCATCGGCGCCGGCATTCTCGGGCTTGCTCACACCTGGCCGGCCGTCAACAAGTGGACCCATGGCACCTTGATCACCGCCATGCACGGGCACATGGCCTTTTTCGGCGCGTACGTGATGATCGTGCTAGCGATGATCACCTTCGCCATGCCCGGCCTCACCGGAAGAGACGAGGAGAAGTCGAGCGCCCTCGGCATGTGGGCGTTTTGGCTGCAGGTGATCGGCATGCTCGGAATGACCATGGCCTTTGCGGCGGCCGGCATCGTGCAAACCTATCTCGAACACATCCTGGGCATGGGCTATCTCGATACCCAACACAAGCTCGCGGTGCACTTCATCATGTTGATAGCGACTGGCAGCCTGTTTGCGCTGGGCGTGCTCTTCTTCCTGATCGACTTCTTCTTCATCATGGTTCGAGCACCACGCAAGGCCGGCAGCGCCGGAGCACGAACATCGGTGGCACCGCTCTCACCTCAAGGCGCGGAAGGCGGCGAATGATCGTCGCCGCGCTGCCGCGCATCCATCTTCGCGCAAGCTCGGATGGGCTCAGCCATCCTGCGGCAGAATCGCCCTTCTACTTGGCCGCGGGTGACGAGGTCCGCATCTTCGAAGCCTGCCAAGCGCAGGGGCTCGCCGTCATGCTGAAGGGCCCAACCGGATGCGGCAAGACGCGCTTCGTCGAGCACATGGCGTGGCGCCTGGGCCGCCCACTCGTCACGGTCGCATGCCATGACGATCTCTCTGCGAGCGATCTACTGGGCCGTTATGTGGTGCGTGGCGGGGAGACGGAGTGGCGTGACGGCCCGCTCACGCGCGCCGTGCGTAGCGGTGCGATTTGCTACCTCGACGAGGTCGTTGAGGCTCGCCAGGATACCATCGTCGTAATCCATCCCCTGGCCGACGATCGCCGCTTGCTCGCCCTGGACAAGACAGGAGAGCTGCTCGAAGCAGCACCTGGATTTCAGCTCGTAATTTCCTACAACCCCGGCTACCAACACGTCCTCAAGGACCTCAAACCGAGCACTCGTCAGCGGTTCGTCGCCATCGATTTCGACTTCCCCCCCGCCGAACGGGAGGCTGAAATCGTAGCGCACGAGAGTGGCGTCGATCGGCCCACTGCGGAGCTGCTCGTGAAGCTCGGTCGCCGTGTGCGCAATCTCAGGGACCGTGGCTTGGCCGAGGTGCCGAGCACGCGCCTGCTCGTGGCAACGGCACGCTTGGTGTCGGCCGGGGTCTCGCTTCGAGATGCTTGCCGAACGGCCTTTGTCGCACCGCTCTCAGACGACCCAACGCTGTTGGCGAGCATTGGTGATTTGCTCGAAGCGACGATCTAGTGGCAGAGGCGGAGGAACTGGTCGCCGAGGGAGCCTTGCTGGCGACTCGCTTCGCCCAAGAACTCTGGCGACGCCAAGCTGGACCGTCGCACGTCGCACTGCTGCGCGACGTGCGGGAACGACTCGAGTGCTTCGTCGTCGGGCTCCGCGGAGCGTGCCCAGTGCTCGCAGTCGCGAATCCTCCGGCGCAACGCTCGCTATTCGGTCGCCTGGCCCTGCGCATCCCGGGACACTTGAATGTCACGGCTCCCCTGCCAGGAACCGATGGGCGGCGCGTCCTCTTGCCACGTCAGATCCCCCAAGATGCCTCCGATCCGAGCGGGGTTCGCCGATATCGATTGTTTGCCCTGACGCAATTGGCGCGCCTCGAGCGAGAGGCACCCGTGCGAGCGCCTCGAGATCCGCTGGGACGAGCGCTCTTCGATGCAATGGATGGCTCGACCGTCCTCAGTGCGCTCGCCGCCGAATTGCCGTGTCTGCGGTCGGACATCGCGAGCAGCGTTGAAAGGAGCATCGCCGCGCGGCCCGCGCCCAAGGCGCTGAGCGAATTGGAACGTGCGGTCGAAGGCGTGGTGCAAGACAGGCTCAGGGCGTTACTATTGCCTCCGCTTCAGCGACTGGTCGACGTTGACCGCGCGCTCGAGGAATGGGCACGCGACACGGCGGCAACCCTTAAATCGACGTTCGCAGGGCGGTATCGCGGTTTGCCAGGTGTCGAATGCTGGGGGGAGCTCATCCTGGATCAGCGGCAGGCCGCCGAGCTCCTTTCCCCGGCCGGCTCGGAGGAGAAGTCGGCACCGAAAGTGGCGCAACTCTCGCGCAGTCCGCGACCACGCAACGCGCCTTCGGACGAGGATGATCGCCGGCCGGGGATGTTCATCATCAAACCGGATGCCTCGCAGCAGAGCGTC
This sequence comes from Polyangiaceae bacterium, assembly GCA_035273265.1. Lineage (GTDB taxonomy): Bacteria > Myxococcota_A > Polyangia > Polyangiales > Polyangiaceae > PMG-095. The sequence continues at coordinate 1,853 of DATEPG010000062.1, read as the reverse complement.
GAAGATCCGCTCGGCTTGGTGCGCCCGCTCGACCAAGGACAGGTCGACTCCGCGGAGCTTTCCGATGCCCTCTCCGAGCTCTCGGAGGCGCGCATGGTTCGATCCCCGGGCATGGTTCGCGAGATACTCCTGCCTGAAGACTCGGCGATGGTCCGGGTGACTCACGCCTCGTCGGTCTCCGTGAACGGGCAGCGGTTTGCTTATCCCGAGTGGGACTACAAGAGCGCCGCGTATCGCCAGGACTTCGTCGCAGTGCGAGAGCTCGACGCACCGGCCGGAGAGCCGACTTGGGCGGGTGGCGTCCTACGCCGTCATGCTCGATTGGTCGATACTTTGTGCGCCAGTTTTGCGCATCTCCGCCCGAATCGCTCCCGACTCCGCCGCCAGACCGATGGCTCCGAGATCGACATTGATGCGTGCGTTACGGCGTTTGCAGATCGGCTCGCCGGCTCTTTCACTGATGACGGGCTGTACGAAGACGTTCGCCCGCGGCGTCGGGACCTTGCCATCTTGGTCCTGGTCGACTCCAGCGCATCGACGGACGCTTCCATCCGTGGACGCGAGCGCATCATCGACGTCGAGAAGGAAGCCTTGCTCCTGGTCTGTAAGGCAATGGAGCAGCTCGGCGACCGCTATGCCGCTTATGGTTTCTCCGGCGAATCGGCCAAGAACGTCAGGGTCCTGCCGCTCAAGCGCTTCGACGAGCCATGCAACGCACGCGTCGAAGCTCGGATTGCTGGGCTCGAGCCAGATCGCTACACGCGCCTCGGAGCCGCGCTCCGTCATGCCACTCTCCTTCTGGCTCGAGAACAGGCCCGCCATCGGCTCTTGCTACTCGTTTCCGACGGCAAGCCGAATGACTCGGACGAGTACGAGGGCCGTTACGGAGTCGAGGACACCCGTCAGGCGATCGTCGAAGCGCGCTTACAAGACCTACAGCCCTTTTGTCTCACGGTCGATCGCGAGGCGCCCAGTTACGCTCGCCACATCTTCGGACCCACGGGCTACACCGTGCTCCGCGAGGCTCAATTCCTACCGCGTGTTCTGCTCGAGGTATTGCGTGGTCTCGTGACGCGCTAGAGCATGGACGCGAGCCTCGCCAGCAGCTCGAACTCATCCACGATACCCGCTACCTCGCCGTTCGGCGAGGTGAGAACTAGAGCGTCCAACCCATTGTCCCACACTAACGCCATGGCTTGTGACAGGCTCGCGCTCGTGGGGAGAGTGTGGGGCACCCGGCGCATCGCGTAGGCGACAGTCAGCGCTTGCTGTGGCGCAGCCCGATTCAGAGCCCGGACAATATCCGAATGCGAGAGTACCCCAATTGGGCGGCGTGCCTCGTCAACGACCGGTGCCTGTCGCAACGCGCGCTGCCGAAACAGCGTAGCCACTTCATTGAGCCCGAGATTCGGCGTCAGACAAAGGCAGCCGGGCGCGAGCAAGAGGGCCAGCGTGGACGATTCCGGCGCGTCTTCCGCTGGCTGCCTGACGATCAACCGCAGCTTGGGCGCGGGTTCTGGTACTCGCGTGAACTTGCATTCGATAGTAGCGGGCGCTTTGCCTCGGCGAAACCGCAGCCGCACCCCGTCCGAACACGCCGCGCAGGCGTCCAAGCCCACCCGACCGCGTCTCGGACAGTCGACCAGGAAAGCGAACCAGGAGGCGCCCCCGTGCGCCGGCACCGCCGTGACCGGTAGGTACCGCCGGTCCCGCTTTCGACCGGCGCCGTCCCAATCCACTGCGGATGCAACCGGCATTTCATTCGACGGCATCACACCCGGCAAGCAAGGGTCGCTCCTCCGCCCTCGGCATCATGCATTGGGCAACTCGGGGTCTGCGCATCGGACTCGCTC
>DATEPG010000061.1:0-23587 GCA_035273265.1 Polyangiaceae bacterium | reverse complement strand
CGGTGCGGATCGACCGATTGGCGCAGACCCAGTCATTCGGAACGACCTACCCAACGAGTTCGGCATTCCGAATCACACGGCCGATGCGCCTGGCTGCACCGGGAGCCAATGCCCCGATAACCACCAGATTCTGACCGGCACCAACTGTAGCGGCGAGCTCTACACGGGAGGCGGCTCCGGGGGAGGAGTCATCTCAACCTGCCAAAACGCTGCACCATCGAGCGGCACGCCCGATCCCGCTTTCACTTGCAGTGACTGGACGAGCAAGGCAGCCGAGGGCTCGCCTTGGTGCGGTCACTCGTGGCCGCGCCAGGGCAGCGGCCTCAGCTGGATGTCCTCAGCACGCGATGGTGGCTGCGCGCCTTGCGTTCGACTCGAGGAGAACGGCGGCGTCAACGAACAATGCGTCGGCTCCGCAGGCGGCTACGGCGGGTTCTACTGCTTCGTAGAGTCTTGATGCTCCGCCGTGACACAGCGCAATACGCCCACGACGCCGAAGGCCGCGCCGTCACGCAGCCTGGCGCGTGACCATCAACAAGCCCGAAAAGTTGTTCGTGGACGAACAACTTTTCTAGAAATTCTCAGCCACAGAGAAGAGGCCGGACCCGAGTCACCTCGAGCAACCGCTCGAGCGACAGCGAGCGACGTGCCCGCCTCGACATCTTCATGGCCCTGTGTCATACAGAGTGGATGACAACGCGCGGTCGGCTAAATGCCCGGTTGGAGCCGGAGCTAGAGCGCAAACTGGCGTACCTTCGTCAACGCACTGGCCTGGCAACGAGTGACCTGGTGAGAACATCGATCGAGCGCTTCTACGAAGCCATGCGCGCTGGCGGCCAGCAGGCGCGAGCCATCCTCGAAGAGTCCGGGTTCATCGCGAGCGGCAGTGGGCCGGCCGATTTGTCCGCACGCTACAAACAAGAGCTGACCGAAAGTCTGAGCAAGAAGCACCGATGATCTTGGTGGATACGGGCTTCTGGCTCGCGCTCGCCAATCAAAAGGATCGGCATCACCCCGCCGCAAAGCGCGCGCTCGCCCAAGTCGAAGAGAACTTGGTCACCACTTGGCCAGTGATGACCGAGACGTGCCACTTGCTCGTTTCGCGAGTCGGCGAACGAGCCGCCCGGGCATTCATCGAAAGCGCAACGCGCGGAGCTTTCGAGATTTTCGAGCTGTCCGCCGACCATTTGCCGAGAATCGCTGAACTCATGCTCCGCTACGCGAAGCTGCCGATGGACCTCGCGGATGCCTCGCTGGTGATTGCCGCCGAACAACTGGCATCCGGTCGCATCCTCTCTACCGATCAGCGCGACTTCGGCGCCTACCGCTGGAAGAACCGTAAACCTTTCCACAATCTGCTCCTGATCTAGCGCTTCGGCAGGAGATGTGCGCTCCGCCGAGTGCTCAGCACTCAGGCCTCGCCGACGGCCCGCTCGACGCTCAGGGAAGCAACGGTTTCATCCACGCCGGCTCGGGCGGGGCCGGGGTGGCGACGACCTGTTTTGCCCACTCGACGTCGTTCAGGCGCTTGTACTGCTCCGTCGTCACCTCGTAGTACGAGGAGGCCAGGCCGAGGTACGCGCGCGGACCATTGCAGCCTTGCGCGATCACCGCGAGGGTGCGCGGCCGGCCCGTCCCGACGTGTAGGACTTTGCCCACGGGGTTGCCGACTTCGTCAGTCGGCTGGGTGTGAACGTCCGCAATCGTGGGATCGAACTCGAGCGACGTGTGCCGATTGTAGAAGAGCTTGCCGTACCAGCCGAGGGCGCTGAGGAACGCGCCACCGCACACGTTGTCGACGGTGACGGCATCGTTGATGAACGTCATCATTTCTGGCGTGAACGCCGCGCCCGTGCGCTCGTGCTCGGCCATTTCGCGCAGTCGACCGGCTACCATCGCCAGGTTGTCGAAGTAATTCGCGATCGCTTGTGAGCTTTGACCTTGCAAGTGGAGGCTTGCGACCAGGTCCTTGCCGCGAGCCGCGTATTGTCCGACCGTGGCATAGAACGCCGGATACGGATCCACGTAAGCATCGGGAAATTCGCACGAATTCCCACCGGTGTAGGATTGCTTGGCATACAGAATGGTGTCGTGGCGAAGTTCCGCCCAAGAAGCGAGCTGCGCGGAGAGCAAGCGCCGACCCCACGCCTCCGTGCGTGCCACGGGGAACAACCCGGAGTTGGCGTCGGAGATCGCTTGCGCGTCAGGAGAGAGCGTCCGGATCGAAGACAGCCAAAGGTTGTACAGGTTGCCTTGCCAGAAGCTCTGCGGGTGCGAATCGCCGAGCACGCGCATGCTCGCCAGGTCCGGCGCATAGGCGTACTTGGAGAGGTCGGGCGCGAGCAACGAGACCGCTTGATCGTTGCCGAGCGCCGCGAAAGCGACGTCGAGCGGGTTCGGCATCATGCGCGGGACCTTGCCCTTTCCGGCCCGATCGTAGACTACGTTCGAAAACACGTGGCTATCGATCACGTAGCGTTGCCCGAGGAGCGCGAACGAGGCCGAGAGCGGCAGCGTTCCCGGCTCGACGAGCCCGTTGTACATGATGTGACTCGAGATGCGCTGCGCGCCGTAGCCCTTCACGACGATGTCGGCAACGATGTCGTCGTCCGATACCCCGGAAAGACCGGCGAGCGAGCTCACGCCGAGATCAGCCAGGAGCGAGTCCAGCTGCGCAAGCCGCATGTAGTCGTGTTCGCCCACGAAGGCGGTCACGGTATCGTCGATCCGCGCGAAACGCTCGCGCAGCGGCGCGTCGATGAGTTCGCGGAGGAGCAGCGCGGCTTCCAGCTGATTGCGGCGAAAAACCTGCTGCCCGTCGCTCTGCGTTTCGAGCATCCTGAAATCGGTACGCCCGAGCCAGATCATCGCCCGGAAATAGCGCTCGAGCACCGGATCGCCGAGATAGTGACCGCGTGGCGTGAACTGCGAGAAATCCTCCTCGCGTTGGACCCCGAACAGAGTAATGCCCTGGGCGCCCTGTGCTTTGGTCGCCTTGTCGAACAGACTACCGACGAGCTCCGCATCTCCGCCCGCACTCGGCGAGCTCAGCTGCCCCGTGAGCAGACTCGCCGCCACCGAGAGATAAACGTCGGCGTCGGCGCGGTTTGCCGCCTTGGCAACGCTGTCGGGCGTCGTCTTCAGCTTTGCGAGCATGCCCGAGATCAGCTGCTGAAGATCCGGGACCAGGGTCTCCTTTTCGAGCTGCTTCAGGATCTCGTCGTAGGAGTCGTGAATCGAATACAGAATGGAGTCCGCGGATACGTAGAGCGGCAGGTCTTGCGAGTAAATCGAGGCGTAGCCGTAGAGGAAGCTCGGCATCTGATGTGAAGTCGAGATCGCGAAGCCCGTCGATGCCAGCCGCGCGAGCTCCTGCTCGTCGAGTTTCAGCGTAGACCCTTGGATGAGATCGAGGCCGACGACCTTGCTGAGATCGAACGAGGGCGACGGAGCAAACGGCACGGCGTGAGCCGCGGCGAGGCTCGTATCCGTCATGTCACTCACCGCGCTCAACGCCGATTGAATCGCCTCGCGCTCTTGCTTGCGCTGCGGCGATTCCTGCACGGCGACGGGCTTGCCCGGCTGCATCGGTGTTCCGGGACCCGCCCCTCCGGAGTTCGGGCCTCCGGGGTTCGGGGACGTAGAAGTGGATGTCGGAGCTGTGCCAGGTGTGCCAGCCGCGCCACCGGTGTCAGGCGCTGCAGACTGGTGGCCGCACGCGACCAACGCAATGCCCGTCAATAACCCAGCAATGTTCCGTATTTTCATGTCGGCATGCTCCCCGTCGAGTTTCGAATGCCATGACATAAGCATGCGCCGTGCCCGTGTGCGGGCTCTGCGGCGACGAGCCGCCGAGCGTCACCCTAGGGCCAAGTGCCGATATCAGTCTGATTAGCCGAGAAAATGTTGCCGATGAGGTAGTCGGTCGTGGCGAACGAGGCAGCGTGAGGCTCAGGGACGCGGGCAGACGGAGGCCTGCCAACTCTCGCTGGGCGCCGAAATCGAGCAACTGGAAGCACAGCTGTCCCGAACTGAACAACAAGGAGATTTTCATGCCCGATCCCTTGCGCCGCGGTCAGCGACTTCGAATACGTTCTGGCCACGCTAACGGCTTCGACGGAGGTTCGCCTTTCACTTGCCTAGGCTCACTTGGAGTCGTCGCATCTGCGGTCGCTGTCGAGAGCGAATGCACGCTCGAAGCTTGCGAATGCCAACATCACCTTGCCGAACTCGCCAAATCGTTCGAGATCTTGCGCCACGAAGCCTTCACGGTCGGCGAACTCACGATCACTCCGCTTCGTCCTCGCTAGCGATTGCGCCGTCATACCGCTCGAGCACCTCAGCCTCGAGAGTTTATTCGCGCCGCCGCAGCACGTGGGTTCTGCCACGAGCGAAACGGATGACAATGCCTCCGCAGAGAGTGCTGGCGAAGCCATCGTCGCAGCAATCCTGGAGCATTGAACCAGCCTTAAATCCTGGCGTATACATGAGCGCCTCACTCGCGCTCAGAGTGGCACGAGCGAGTTGTTTGCGCCGTGACGACATTGCCGATTGCGGGTACCCGTCTGAATGCTAATCCACCCTATGTCAGAGAGCGGTTTTGGCCCAGTCGTGCTCGGCGGCAATGTCTTCGGGTGGACTGTGGAGCGTGACGCAGCCTTTCGGATCTTGGATGCGTTCGCGGACTTCGGCGGGGTCGCAATTGACACGGCGGATGTCTATCCGGCGTGGGTTCCAGGTCGCCAGGGCGGTGAATCCGAGCAAATGATCGGCGGTTGGCTGGCGCAACGCGGGCGGCGGGGTCGTTTCAAAATCTCCACTAAGGTCGCCAAGTGGGGCCTGCAGCCAGGGTTGTCCCCGGAGAACATTCGCACCGCCGTCGAGGGCTCGCTACGCCGACTGCAGACCGACTATATCGATGTTTACTACGCGCACGAAGACGACCAGACGGTGCCGCAAGAGGACTATTTGCTCGCGTTCGATGGGCTCGTCAGGGCAGGAAAAGTGCGTGAGTTGGGCGCTTCCAACTTTGGCGCGGCCCGCCTATCGTCCGCGCTGACGCTCAGCCGCGCGAACGGCCTGTCGACATTCCAGTATTCACAGGACCGCTGGAGCCTCGTCGAGCGCGAGATCGAGCAGGTCCTGCTTCCTACCCTGAAGCGCGAAGGCTTGCGTGAGTTTCCCTACTATTCATTGGCCTCCGGCTTCTTGACTGGCAAATACCGACCCTTCGCACAGGTGGAGTCCGCGCGGGCGGGTAGCGCAGCAGAGTATCTGAAAGATCCACGCAACCTAACGTTGCTCGCGACGCTCGATGAACTCGCGAGTACGTACGACGTGCCGCAGGCGGCTATCGCGTTGGCATGGCTCCGTGCAGAGCCCACGGTCATCGCGCCCATTGCCAGCGCGCGCACCCTCGAGCAGCTACGGCCGTTCTTTCAGTCCACGACGTTCCAACTCAGCGCGGAGGATCACTCGCGGCTATCCAGCGTCACGGCACGCTGAGTATCTGCGGAGTCGGACACGAGCCGCGCGGCCACCCGAGTTTCCTCGAGCAGCCGCTCTTGCATGCGCCCACCAGGGTGATGCCCCGCCGTTCCTCAGTCGCGCAAGGAGAGGAACGGCGAGAACACTGCGCCCGTCGGATCTTGGACGACGGAGAATCGGCCCACCTTTGGGATGTCCATCGAGGGCACCAGCACTTTACCGCCGAGCGATTCAACCTGCTTCGTGACCGCGTCCACGTCGGAGACCGCGACGTAGGCGAGCCAATGGGGAGGCACATCCGAGCCACCCATGTGCGAAGTCATCCCGCCGATGTCCTTCTCGTCGTGCTTCCAGTGCCAATAAGCCTCGCCGTCAGCGCTGCCCTTTCCCGTCCATCCGAACAGGCCGCCGTAGAACGTCTTCGCCGCTGCCGTCTCCTTCGTGTGCAGCTCGTCCCAGCAGAATGCGCCGGGACGCGGGGGCCCGTCGTCAGGCTTCTGCTCTGCATCCGCGCCCAGTGGCTGAATGATCCCGAACGCCGCGCCCTGCGGGTCTGAGGCGCACGCAAAGCGCAACATGTCCGGAACTGTCGTCGGCGGTACCATGACCTTGCCACCGAGTTCGGCGAGCTTCCTCGCCGATGCATCGGCGTCATCAACCGCGACATAGACGAGCCACCCGGATGGCACGCCATCAGGCGCGACCATCGCGCCGGCCACCATCGTCTCGCCGAGCGAGAATATCCGGTAAGTCGGCCCCGACGGGGCCGGCCTGTCGCTGAACTCCCAACCGAACAACTCTCCATAAAACTTCGTCGCCGCCTCGAGGTCGCTCGTGACCAACTCGTGCCAGCAGAAGCGCCCCGTACTTGGATTCGACATGATGAGTTCCTCCTTTGATCGGCTGAACCGGACTAACCCGGTGGCGCGAATGCGTCGAGGGCTACGAGCCGCGGAGCTCGCGGGCGGCGGTGGGCGAGGTTGAGCTCCCGTTGCGTGGAGCAGAAGCCGCGCGCACTCAATGCCGGCGCGATCTGCAAGGTGACGCCGAAGCCCCCCGACAACCAACCGCACCCATCAGGCGACGTTCCAAGATACTCAACGTGCGCGGGAGCGACCCCCGCTCACCGCCGAACGCGGGCTCCGCGGCGACAAGCCGCCGAGGGTCGTCCGTGTAGCGACGCACCGCACACAAAGAAGAAACGCTCACCCGAGTCACCTCGAGCAACCGTCAATCACTCCCAACTTCAGGAGTGAGCGACGGCATCACTCGTGCGTCGCCGACGCTACAACTCCGCCGGATAACTCGCACTGCACGGTACACGGCTGACGCCGATCATGAACGGCCCCGCAGAACAGCCAATGAAGAAAAATCCTGCGACAAGGAGTAGCGACAACTTCGCTCAGCTTCTGACAACTTCGCTCGGCTTCGAACAATGTAAGTCAGCATTCCTTTGCTGGAGATTCTCATGAAGCGCCCGCATTCCGTCATCATCGCTCTATCGCTCGCCATTGTGTCGTCGCTGGGCGCCTGCTCCCCGGCCGATGATCCACCAGGCACCCCAGGTTCAGCAGGCAGCAGGCCCAATGGCTCCGGCGGTGCCTCCGCCGGGAGCGGAGGTAAGAGCGGCGGCGGGGCCCCCGCGACGGCCGGCGCACCGACGGGCGGCGCACCAACGGCGGGTGCCGCAACAGGGGGTGCCGCAACAGCAGGCGCGCCAACGGCGGGCGCAGCCACGGGCGGCTCGGCGACGGGCAGTGGAGGCAAGGGTGGCGCGGCAGCAGGCGGTGCGGCAAGCGGCGGTGCCTCTGGCTCAGGAGGCAAACCTGGGGGAGGTGCCGGAGCAGCCGGTGCCGCCGGTGGAGGGTCCGATACCGGAACATTGTCCGCCGGATGCGGAAAGGCGCCGACCATCGCGAGCAGTATGTACAACAACGGTAATCCGATCTCGATTACCGCCGCGAGCAAGCAACGTCGCTACATCATGAGCGTCCCCGCCAACTACGACAATACGAAGCCGTACCGGTTGGTGATCGCGTGGCATCAGCTCGATGGCAACGACAAGCAGATGTACCAACAGAACTACTACTGGCTGAAGGACATCGCAGAAGCCGCCAGCAGCACCATCTTCGTGGCTCCCAATGGTGAGAAGAACGGGACGCCTTGCACCGGCACCGGTAATGGCGAAAGCGGCTGCGGTTGGCCGGATTCGAGCGGCTCGAACGTCGCGCTCGCCGATGCAGTAGTCGCGCAGGTCGAAGCAAACTTCTGCATCGACAAGACAAAAATCTTCGCCAACGGCTGGAGCTACGGCGGCAGCATGTCCTACCGCACCGCCTGCTCACGCCCGATCGGCGGAACGGGCACCTGGGGTGTCCGCGCGGTCGCAATCTACAACGGCGCCGCGCAGCTCAGTTCCGGTGGTTGCAACCCGAGCAAGTCGGTCGCCTTCTACGCCTCGCACGGCACCAACGACAACGTGCTCGGCTACGACGGTGGTGTCTCGATGGCGACCACCTACGCAAAGGTCAACGGCTGCACGGCGATGACGCCGACTAAGGCCACCGGAAACCACGTGTGCACCAACTACGCGGGATGCATGGCGGGCTATCCCGTCGAGTTCTGCTCGTTCGTGGGCGGACACGTGCCGGACCCTCCGGCCGAAGGAGGCAAGCGTTGGCAGCCAGCAGAAGTCTGGAAGTTCTTCAGCCAGTTCTAGGACTGCCCCGCCGTTTGTAGGGTTGCCCCGCCGTTGTACGTCGCAACACGGCCCGGCGTGCTCGCTTCGCTGCGCGCGCCGGGGGCCCGCCCGACGCCGGCTTGCGCCGGACGTGGGGGCCCCGACGGCTGCGCTCGCCGGGCTTGATTGGCTATTCCTTCCTGCTGTTCGTGGCAGCGGGATCCGACTGTTAGAAAGGCCTCAGGTCAGTTCCGGGCGGGCAACGAAGAGGGGGCGGAACGAGCCGCGATAAGCCCAACCCAAGTACGCTTCCAAGGCGACGACGACGATGGCGATCGGCAGGCCCGAATGGATGAGCAAGACGTGCACTGCCAGGATGTTCACCACGATGGGCGCGAGCAGGATCAGCGCAAGCGGCGTGTAGCGGTTGGCAAGTAGCAGCGCGCCGCCCACGATTTCGGTGGCCTTGATCAACTGAAACAAGTAGCCGGACTTGAAGAGCCCCGTCGTGAAGGCCGTCGCCGCCTCCGACATCGGCTCCTGAGGTGGCGGCATGGGCACGATGCCCAGCGCCATCAGCATCCCGAAAATGCCGGAGCCCAGGAAGATGATGCCCAGCACGACGCGGGCAACGATGGGCAGGTAGCGAGCGAGGCTAGACTTCGAGCTGGTGTTCATCGGATTCTCCGTGGCAACGATTGTGCTGGGCACGCCGTGACGACGAAGATCTAGCAGGCTTGCCCTCGAGGCGCTGCGTCGGAACGTGGCCGCGGCCGACTAGAGCGGACGGCGGAAGACCAGCTCGATTGGCAGAGGCTTTCCGCTCATGTTGGCGTTCCCAGCCGAACCGCTGATGCCGTACCCTGGGTCGAGCTTTACCAACAATTGTGCGAAGTTGTCGGAACCGGTCACGATGGCATTACGCAGGATGCAGCCGCCCGTCGCAGCAGGTACGCACTCTCCGCAGCCGTTCGGATTGTCGTTACACCGGTAGGACGAGCCTGCGTTGGCGTAGAACGTGTAGGATCCAGGCTCGACGCGTTTCTGGACGCTGCAACTCACGGGGCCTTCCGCGCCGAGCTGAGAGGCGGTGCACGCACTCGGCAGCTGGGCTTCGACCCGGTACAATCCCGACCACGGAATGGCGATGCGCTCGCCCGCACCGAGCTTGGTCACTTCCGAGTGAGCACAGATCCCCACGCAGCCGCCAATCGGCGCGCCAGCGAGCCAGCTCTGGCAGGGGGAGCCACAGGGATCCGGCCCTGCCAAAAGGGTGTTCGACTCATCATACGCCTCGTACAGCGGCTGCGCGCCGCAGCTCTCCATGCGAGGACCAATATAAATCGGAGCCGACGTGTCGTTGACGATGATGACCAACGCTGACTGCGGGGCCTCGTCTTTGAACTGGACACAAGCGCTGGCCGCTCCGGCGCCAGCTCCCCCGGCGCTGCCTGCTCCTCCGGCGCTGCCTGCTCCTCCGGAACCGCTGCCGCCCGTTACATCGCCGGGCCCTTGATGATCGAGACGCGAAACACCGCCGCAAGCGCAGAGACTAACCAACGCGACCAGACACCCGAACTTGGACCGAGAGCTCATTCTGTTAGTAGAGCAAGCCACGCGCCAAGCGCGTGCGCCAGAAACTCACGGGAATTTCGGCTTCTTGTGCGTCAGCTGCACGCTCAGTTGGGCGGCGAGTAGGGGCGAGCTTGTGAAGCTCGAGCGCTGCAGAGTATGCTCGCGTGCTCGTGGGTCGAGAGCCTCTGTACCCCCAGAAGGAGGGCAGTCCGACAGTTACCATCTGGCTTGGGGCCTTAATCTGGTTCCCGGTGCTATGGCTCCTGATTTCGACCTACACGCTACCCGTGTTGTCCTCGCTAGGAACGTGGAACTGGCAGGAGACGAGCTGCACGATCCGCTCAGCTCGCACGCAACTCAGCGAGACGACCGTACGACACTCGAAGGTCGTAACGACCCGCGCCGTAGTGAAATACGGGTACGACGTGGCCGGACGCGAGTATGTTTCGGAGCGCTACAACCCAAACGACGGTGTCGTCGACGGTATTTCGGAGCGCATCGCAAAGCTCGCGCAAGGCGATCGTGTCGTTTGTTACTACGACCCGGACGAGCCCTCGCAAGCGATCCTCGATCGCGAGGGGGTCGCCGATCCGATTTGGGCGTTTCTGATCCAGGCGCACCTTTGTCTTGGACTCTACCTCTTCCTCGATGGGTTGAAGGGGCTCGAGAAGAAGAAACCGAGGCCATACCTGAGAACAACGTTCTGGACGGCGCTCGGAATCACCGTCGCGACGGCGCTGGTGGGATTCGGGCTGAGCATACTCGTAGGAGCGTCGGTCTGGGCTTGGCTGCTGATGTGCAGCGTGCCGTGTTTGCTCTATCTCGGACATCGCTGGCTCGAGGCCCGTAAGCCCGCCTGACCCAGAGCCAAATGGACACGGACCAATTAGAGCCTTCACGCGGCCCAGCGTAGCCGGTTTTCGGCGCGATCAACTTGAACATGCTTACTCTGACGTTTGTTTCGGGCCCGCGTCGCAAGGTGGCCGTGAGGGATTTTTTAGTAAATCGCAATGATGCCCTGGAGCAACACCGATTTGGTCGTGCTGACTCGTAGTTTGGCGCCGACTTCCGCCGGGCGGCTTGAACGTACTTGCTGCGTTCGTAGATCGCCGGCTGCCGCGACGGGAAGATGTTGAGTTCGCGGTGGTAGCTTGCGAGTACGGCATAGCTCGGAGCTCGACGCGGGCACGCTTGGTGCGCGCCCGATTCGTCGCCGGCTTCAGAAAGGGATCGGGCGGAGTCATGAAAAGCAAGGCAACTAGCGTCACATCGTGGAGCTTCTTGGCAGTCGCGGTGGCATTGGGCTGCAGCGCCAAGGACGAACAGAAGAAAGATCGGGAGCACGGCAGCGACACCGCTGGTGGCGGGAACGCTGCCGGCGGGTCTGACCCCATATCCACGGATGCAGGAATGGGAGGAGTCGCCGGGGCTGAACCGAGTTCGAGTGCAGGCGCTAGTGCCGACGCCGGCACCGGCGGTGACGACGCGAACCAGGCGGGCTCCAACGGGGAAGCGGGAAGTGGCGCCGATGGCGAAGGTGGCGAAGGTGGCGAAGGTGGCGAAGGTGGCGAACTGGGCCCCCGCGCGATACTTTGGAGTGACGGCTTCGAGGCAGGCTTCGGCGACTGGTCCGTCGAGGGCGGAGAGTGGGCCATCGGCGCCCCGTCGTATCAATTCGGGCCCGACGCGCACGGCGGCACTAGCCTCGCTGGCACCGTGCTCTACGGTGACTACAACGACAACAAGAATGCCTTGCTCATAAGCCCGGAGCTCACGGTTCCGGCGGCGAGCAAGCGCCCGCGCTTGAAGTACGCCTACTGGTACAGCTTCGGCGCAAAAGACCACGGCGAGGTCCTGGTGCGCGTCGGCGCTGGCCAATGGCAAGCGGTAGCTCCCAAGCTGCTCGACCAAAGCGCTTCTTGGAGCCAAGGCATGGTCGATCTAGCGCCTTTCGCCGGCAAGGTGGTGCAAGTGGGCTACCGTTTACTGAGCGACGATATAGAAGACTACCGCACTGCGGGCTTCTATATCGACGATGTCGCACTGGAAATTGGGCCGATGGCTTTTGCATCGCCCGAAGGGTTCGAGCAAAACTTCGGCGACTGGTCGGTCGAAGGCGGCCAATGGGCCATGGGGCAGCCGAGCTACCAGTTCGGTCCCGCTGCGCAGGAAGGGACAAAACTAGCAGGCACCGTGCTTTACGGCGACTACGGGACCAGCAAGGACGCCCGACTCATTACGCCCGAGTTCGTCGTGCCGCCGGCCTCACAATCACCGCGCATCAAGTATGCGCAATGGTTCAACTTCGCCGCAGGCGACAAAGGGACCGTGGAAATCCGCGTTCAAGGCGGAGCTTGGGCCGTGCTCGTTCCGCAGCTCCTCGGCAGCGGAGGCAGCTGGTCCCCGGCGATCGTGAGCCTCGCCGCGTATGCCGGCGAGAGCGTGCAAATTGCCTTCCGTTTGGAGAGCCAAGTCACCGCCGGTTATCGCATGGCGGGCTGGTACATCGACCAGGTGTCGATCGACACGGGGCCGCAAGTCTTCCCGGCGATCGAAGGGTTCGAGGCGGGCTTCGGTGACTGGTCGGTCGAAGGCGGACAATGGGCGATCGGCCAGCCCTCGTACCAGTTCGGACCGACGGCGGCGACGGGGACCAATTGCGCGGGTACCATCCTCTATGGCGACTACGCTGCGAGCTCGGACGCTCGCCTCATCAGCCCGGAGCTCGTGCTTCCGGCCAGCACAGTGAAGCCGCGCCTCAAGTACTCTTACTGGTACAACTTCGCCGCCGGCGCCAGCGGGCAGCCGCAAATTCGCCTGGTCGGAGGTGAGTGGAAAGACATCGGCGCGGCGCTCACGAGCAACGGCGCTTCCTGGAGCCCCGCACAGCTCGACTTGAAGGATTACGTCGGCAAGACCATTCAGGTCTCGTTCCGCTTAGTCAGTAACAGCAGCTCCATCTACCGCAACGCCGGCTACTACATCGACGACGTCGAATACCTTCAGGATTGAGACCAACTTTGCGGCGTCACGCTCTTACCCTGCACGACTCGTCGAGGGTAACCTCCCTTCGTGCAGGAGTCGTCCGTATGCAACGTGGCCGCGTGCCCGGCCTCGGCGTTTAGAGGACCTGGTCCTGGACTAGACTTGCGCCATCCCGCCATCGACGAACAGTTCGCTGCCGGCGACGTAGCTCGCGGCGTCCGATGCCAAGAACGACACCGCCTTGGCGATCTCTTCCGCGCGCCCGGCGCGCCCGAGCGGCACGGCGCCGGCGAACGCAGCCTCCAAATGATCGCCCGACGCACCCACCAAAGTCTCGAGCCCCGGCGTGTGGATTGGACCCGGGCTGACGACGTTGACGCGAATCTTCCGCTCTTTCAAATCCATCGTGAACGTACGCGCGAACGAGCGCAGGGCGGCTTTCGTCGCGCTGTAAACGCTATTGTTGCCGAGCCCCTTGGAGCCCACGACCGACGACGTCATGATGATCGCGCCGCCGTCGCGTAGCAGAGGCAAGGACTTCTGGATCGTGAAGAGCGTGCCTTTGACGTTGATGTCGAAGTGCCGGTCGAATTCCGATTCGGTGATTTCCCCCAGCTTCTGAAAAGCAGCGACCCCAGCGTTGGCAAAGACGATATCGAGGCCCCCCTTGACCGTTTGGATGATGCCCATGATTCGGTCCAGGTCGACGAAGTTAGCGACGTCGCCGGTGATGCCGGTGATGTTCTTGCCGATGGCGGCGACCGCTTCGTCGAGCTCCTTCTGCCGACGCCCCGTGATGAAGACGTAGGCGCCTTCGGCGACGAACTGATGGGCGGTAGCTAGGCCGATGCCGCTGTTGCCGCCCGTGATTAGTGCCACTTTGTCCGTTAATGCGCCCATGTTGATCGCCTCTTCTGGTCATCGAGCAGTGATGACGTTTGACATCGAACGTTTTGATGATTAGTCTCATCATTAGAGCTGTCAAGCCTAGGAGGAGACGAACCGTGAAAATCTCCAAGCAACAGGCAGCGCGCAATCGTGAGCAAATTCTGACCATCGCGTCGGAGCTCTTTCGCGAGCGCGGCATCGACAACGTGAGTGTGGCCGAGGTGATGGAGGCGGCCGGCTTCACGCACGGCGGCTTCTACAATCACTTCACCGACAAGGGCGCGCTGGCACTCGAGGCGTGCGTGGCGGCGTTCGCGCGCTCCGTGAGCGCCGTGCAGGACCTGACAGCCGCGGGACTGAATACCTACGTCAAGACCTACCTCTCGGCTGCGCATCGCGATGGCCAGGGCGGCTGTCCCATCGCAGCGCTCATGACGGAGGCGGCGCGCCACGACGAGCTGCAGCCGGCGTTCGCCGACGGGCTGGTCAACACACTCGAGCTATTCACCGAAGCGCTGCAAGGCGGCGGCGTGGCTGATCGCGCCGCCGCGCGAGTGCGTGCCATGCGCTTGGTGAGTGAGATGGTGGGCGCCCTCACTCTGGCCCGCGCGGTGCGGCGGGCCGCCCCGCGGCTCTCCAACGAGCTCTTGCGAGTCAGCAGGAGTGCGGCGGAGTAGGAGCTGAAGGGTGTCGGTTCTTTCATCCTCGCCGGAATACGAATGCCCTTGGCGCTCAGCCCGTTTGCCCGTTTAGCTCGTCAAACGCGGTGGCGCTGAAGAAGCGCGACGCCGAAGGCTGCGACGGCACGCACCGTGTCGCGTGACCATCAACGGCCCAAATCATAAAACGGCCCGCATGTTTCCGCGAATGGCTGCTCTAGATACTGACGGCGTTGTTTTGGCCGCAGGCCCGTTCGGAGTTTCGTTTCGATACTCTCGAGACTACCGGCAGTAGCTCAGTTTCTGCTTCCACTGGCTGGGGCGGCTCCCTACGCTGGACGGAAGCATGCGGAAAAGCTTTCTGACCTGGTTGACGGTGATGTTGGGGATGGTTGCCTGTGGGCACGAACGCGGGCAGGAGCCAGTGGCTGTCGAGCGCGCCGCACTTGCGCTCTCCGTGAGTCGAGTGCTGGACGTCGAGGCAATGCCTCCCCTGCAAGCGAGCGGCGGTAGCCAGCAGGCAAAGATGGCCTGCGGGACGCAACGCTGCTTCGTCGCGTACGCTCAGGTGTTCCAGCATTCGCAGTTCATGTTTGGTTCGCGCGTGAGCGCTTCAGGCGCGGTTCTCGATCTCCCTCGGATCGAGCTCGGGCCCGGTGGCAGCGAAGCGCTGGCAGTATCGGCACGCGGCGACCAATTTTTCGTCGCTTGGCGTGCCAAGGACTCTGGCAGCTTCCGGTACCACATCACACTCGTCGATGGCGCAAGCGGTAAGGTCACCGACCTCAGCAGTAAGGTCCCGGTAGGAGTCCATCTTCGAGATCTGCAGGTCACCGCGAACCGTGCGTTGATCGGCTATGTCGACGCGGGTACGTACAAGGTAGCGCTGTTCGACTCGTCATTCGCGCCCATTGGCGTACCGGCAGTGCTTGCGGCTCCGTCTTCCGCCCAACTGAGCCCGGCGGTACCCGGCAGCGGTCAATTTCTGATCGCTTGGGATGGCGGCGCGCAGCGCGTGAACGCCGATGACGGCACGCTGCTCGACGCAACGCCAATCCAATTTTCCCGCTACAAGCGCGGGCAGACCTGGGCGGCGTTCGTGAACGGAAACTATCAGTTGGTGTGGGCCACTGACGCCAATCTATACGGCTCTCGCATCCGCGCGAGTGACGGAATGGTACTCGACCCGGACGATACCTTCAACCAGCTCACTGGTGCGAAGCTCCTTTGCGCGAGCTGCTCCGAGACGCTCATGAACGTTCGCGTCAATGCCCTGGGCAGCGATGCACTCGTGACGTGGACGAGCGTGAACGTGAGCGGACCGCGGATTCTTCTGCTCGCAGCACGCGTCAGCTCGACGACTGGGCAACGCGTCGATGGCGAGACGAGCTCCGCAGAATTGAGCTTGGCCGACGGCTCCCAGACTGAGTTATGGCTGAGTGGCACGAGCGGGTTGATACTGACCGATAACCTGATGCGGAGCGTGTCGATCACTCCGTCGCCGCTCGCCTTTCAGTTTGGAGCAACGTCCGCCGTCGCGGTCGAGAGCACGCCGCGAACGGCGCCTCGCTCAGCCTCCAACGGCTCGAGCTTTTTGGCTGTTTGGGTCGCGGATGGCAAAGTGCGCGGCACGCTCATCGACCCGAGCAGCGGCGCTTTCGCGAACACTCCACCGCTCGATTTCGGCAGCGGCCATTTGCCCGCCGTGACCGCGGTCGGGTCGGACTATCTGGTCGCGTGGCTGACTCCTGCCACCCTCCAGATGCAACGTCGAGTCGTGCGCGCCAATGGCACGCTGGATGGGCTGCTCAGCGACTCTGTCTCGGCGAAGTACGCCAACGAGGCTCAACGCCCCAATGCGAAGGAGCTCAGACTCACCTACAATGGTAAATACGTGCTCGCGAGCTGGCTGTACTCCGACCAAGACACGCGCATGCAGCTCCGTGTGATTCGGCTGACCTCGTCTGGCACGGGCGTCGAGGCCGAGCCGGTGCGCATCGCCGACTTGCGATATGAGCCGTACGCCGTGCTCGCCGATAGCGCGCCGCCAGAAGCGATGCGCACGTTCCTGCTCGTCGATTCCGAGTCGCCGTTCTCGGCCGACCTGACGGCGCGTCGCCTGCGATCGGAGCTCGGTACGCTGTTACCAGAGACGACGATTGTCGGTCAGGGGTTTTACCCATTTGCAGCGAGCAACGCTGGGCAGCTGGCATTAGCGTACCAGGCGACCGAACAGCGTCAGGTCGCTCAGTTCGTAGACCTGATCGCCGGCACTCCGATAGGGAGTGCGGTGACCCTGCTGCCTGCAGTGCCGCTATCGAGCCACTTCTGGTGGGACGGGGTGTCATTCGTGACGCTCACCGCTGACGGGAACACGCTCTTCGGTCGGCGCTTCGACGCTTCTTTTGCGCCGTTGGACGCGGCAATCGCTGGCGATGGCAGCGCGCTCGCAACTGTCAACGCGCTGCCGCTCGACAGTTCCGTGAGCGCCGACGGCCACGGGAATTCCCTGCTCCTTTTCCAGGATGAGAGCATCACCCACTACGGCTATGCCATTCATGGCGTCCTCGTGCGCAACGACGGCCTGACAACGCCGGTCGGATCCGCAGGAAGTGGAGGCACGAACGGCAATGGCGGTACCGGTAGCGGCGGGAGCACGAGCCCAGCAGGCGTGTCCGGTGCGCCCACCGAGTCTGCAGCCGGGGCGAGCGGGCAGAGTGACTCGGAAACCAACGGCGGTAGCGCGAATGCAAGCGGAGCGAGCGCACAGGCAGGATCTGACGTGCACGGTGGTCATTCCAACAACGCGGGTTCCGCCGCAATTGGCGCCAGCAATGACGACGGCGGTTCATCGGCAACCGCCGGCGCCAGCCCCAGTTCGGACAAAAAAGACGATCAGAGCGGGTGCGCCTGTCGCGTTGCTGGAAGTAGGCGCTCGAGCCGCTCGGCCTTCGCTACGCTCGCGTTGTTGGGCTTTGCCCTCGCTCGGCGCGGACGCTCCAGACGAATCGACTGAAAGAATGGGGGGGCCCCTCGCGACGCTCAGCGCACCGGATCGATTGTGTAGGCGCAGGGCAAATTGGGTCCGATCGTGACCCAGGCGCCAGCCGAACAGCGCACCATCCGCGGGATCCCCGGCATCGCGCAGTAGTTGCAGTGCCGATCTTCAGTACAAGCGCTGCCTTCAGCGGGTATTTCGGCGGGACAGCCTTCACTGCTTTCGCAGAGCGGGCGAGCCTCGACTCGCCCGAGCTCCCCACGAGCCCGCTCGCGGCATTCCCGCCGATGCCATCGGGCGAATGGACCACCTGTGCATTGCAAGCAAGCAGCAGGTTGCCACCGAGTACCCAGCAGAGACCGCGGCTCGCCAGCTTCGACCACGTATGGCCGATCTTCGGTCCCGCCGCCAGCGCAGCGAGCCGACACTCGAGAGCTCCAGGTTGCGATTCGGGCGCGCTCCCATTCAGTCCGGTTTCGTTCTGCCCATTGCAGCGTACAAACAGCCGCCATCTCAGCTCCAGTTCCCCTAACAGCGACTGTGACGATCATAGCGCTCTCGCCGGCTACACCAGGATTAGCGACAGAGACGCGTCGAGCCGGCGCAGGTCGTTCGGATCGGAGGTGACGATGCGATGCCCACGTTGTTTGCCACACAGCACGACAGACGCGTCGATCACGTCCCGCGTCTTGGTTGCACCGCAGAGCTGACCCGCTTCGCGAGCACGTCGATCCGAGAGCGGCTCAACTTCGACTTCAACCGAGCCCAATAGGCGGGCCAACCGTGCTTGGCGCCTACCATCCCGCCATGCCTGACCAACGACGCCGGCCGGCACCGCAAACGAATGACCCAATTCCAAGGCGCGCCTCAACAGAGTCACCAATTTGCGATCGTTGCGATCGAAGGCAATGAGTGCCCCGGCGTCGAGGGTGAGCCCGCTCATCAGGCCCGCTGCTTTCGCGACGCCTGCTTGCCTGCACCCAACGCACGGTCCGCCACGCGACGTTCTGCGTCCGTCAACGGACCTCCAGACTCTGCAAGCATCTCGTCCAAAAGCAGCGCGAGATCGTCGAGCTTCACTTTTTCCTCCAGAGCATCGGCGACATAGGCGCTCACGCTCTTGGCCCGACCGTTGCGCACCGCGCGGCGCGCCCCATCAACCACTTGCTTCGGCAGGCTCACGGCAATCTTCCGCACGCTGGTCATACCTGCAGTATGACCCACTAGAGATGCCTTGTCACGGCTGCCTGCGGCGGCAACCGATTCCCAGAGACCACGCGACGAAGCTGGTGCGCGAGGAGCGAGAAGCCTTGGTCGTACTCCCGGGTGAAGTCGATGTGCTGCTCTCGCTGTAGCCAATGGGGGAGCAATCGCGTCGTTCGCGTTCAAGCCGAAGTCGTCATGCGGATTTGCGGACGGCGCTGAGCGCGATCGTCCATGCAATCCGCGCACGATGAGCGCGTGCCGACCAAACAACGTTCCAAGTGGAATGTGAACTCCGTGGCAACGCGCGCGAGATACCTCTGAACCCGAACCAAGGAGCCGCGGAGGTCGCGGGCGGCGGTGGGCGAGGTTGAGCTCCCGCCGCGCGCTGCCGAAGCCACGCGCACTCAACGCCAGCGCGAACTGCAAGGTGACGCCGAAGGCCCCGCGACAACCAACGGCACCCATCAGGCGTCGTCCCCCAAGATGCTCAATGTCCGCGGGAGCGACCCTCGCTCGCCGCCGAACGCGGGCTCCGCGGCGACAAGCCGTCGAGCGCCGCAATACGTCTGCAGGGTTACACGCGCCTCGCGGACCTGCCCAGAGCGTCGGCGCCAGCGTTCGGCACA
This sequence comes from Polyangiaceae bacterium, assembly GCA_035273265.1. Classification (GTDB taxonomy): domain Bacteria; phylum Myxococcota_A; class Polyangia; order Polyangiales; family Polyangiaceae; genus PMG-095. The sequence goes on along the minus strand of DATEPG010000061.1, from coordinate 4,483 downwards.
AGATCCGCATTTCAGGGCGCCGCAGTGAGACGTGGACGCGACTCGCCGGGTCTTGGCTTCCGACCAGGTCCGTGCTGCATTGCTCCACGAATGACTAGACTAGGAATTGATTCGAAGTCGACGCTGGCTGCGCGCATCCTTGCGCTGATTTGCGCTTGCGTAGTGTCGAGCTGCTCGGCGGAGTCTTCGACGACCGTCGACGCGCCCTACACAGCGCCGAAGCCGCCTACCCCGGTGCCCTGTACCGAAGGGAAGGTGTGTGAGTGCATGCCTGGGCAGCCCGGAACGACCAGTTGTGCGAGCGACTTCCCGACCTGCGAATGTGCAGAATGTGCGCCCCTCGCGGCGCAAGACGTCGCAAAGATTGCGCGTGCGGTGGCGCCCCGTTCGGCGTTTGGCGCCTGACCAAGCTCGAGCTCGGGCGCACCGAGCTGCAGATATCGGTGGCTGGGACGCCTCGAGGCAGCTGTGACGTCATGCTCGACACCCCGGACAAGACACCGCGCGTGCTGATGAACCTGAAGGATGGTGGCGGCGCGGAATACGACGCGGATACCGTCCCCATCCAGGCTCACTGGAGCAACAGTTGCGTCACCAGCAAGTCCACGCCGCTCTCGTGCTGCTCCGATGCCTGGACGGGCGTCTCGAATTGCGCGGTCAGCTGCGACATCTGCAGCTGTAACTCGACGCTCGGGAAAAGCGCGGGTGGGGACACCGGATGGGGTACGCACCTCCACGACCCTGACGGTCGCGCCGTTCGGGAACAGCGCCGAGTTCGACTATTGCGTGCAGGGCCCCAAGCTGACGCTCTCCAGCTCCGAAATGTCGCTCGAGCTCGAGCAGGTGTTTACGCTCGACACGCCTACCGCGTGTGAGAAGCGCTCACCAGTACAGTGCAAGCTCGGACAAGGCTGCAGCCTCGGCGTGTGTGAAGGCTCGAGCTCCTGCGCGCAGGCGGACTTTGAAGCCGAGTGCTTGACGAGACAGGGGTGCACTTGGGACGCCACCGCCTGCACGGGCCTGTCCCGCGTCTGCACGCTCGCGGATTTCGGAACAGTGCCGGGGTGCGACTTCGTCGATCACCCGACGAGCTGCATCGGGACGCCGACCGCGTGCACCACATTGGATGTAGGCACCTGCGCCGGCCGGCGCGGTTGCAAAGTCGACGCCGGCGGTCGCTGTACGGGTCCCTCGCTCCCGTGCGCGGAATTCCTCTCCTGCCCAATTGGCTATTGCTCCTGGGATTCCCCCGACTGCTTCGGGACTTCTTCGTGCGCAGCCTTCAAGGCCAACGACCAGTGCGACGACGCAAACGAAAACTTCCCCAGCACACCCTGCACGTGGGAGCCTTCGTGGTGCGAAGGAGTTGCAGCGCCCTGCTCCAGCTACGAGCCAAGCGAGTGTGGCCAGGTCCCAGGCTGCCAATTGGGAACGCCGTAGATCTCTGACACCGGACCAAGGAGCCGCGGAGCTCGCGATCGGCGGTGGGCGAGGTTGAGCTCCCGCCGCAGCACACAACCCGCGCGCACTCAGCGGGGCGCGATCAGCCTCAGCCCGCTATGCTCAGACAACCCTGCTTGACCTCGACAAACAAATTGCCGCACTGGGGCGCGCACACCACTAGATCGGTGTCTTCGCCGCGCGCCACGAGATACCACCAATAGCCGTTGTTCGAATCCGACGCCGCCGCGCTCGGGCAGCCGGGTGCAATGCCCTGGCTACAAGAGTCCTCCTCATAGTAGCCAAACGGGACCACATGCGCACCATCCGGGTCGGCACGGGAAGCGCAGGTGTTGGCGAACAGATTGCCGCGCCGCAAACAGCTGCCCGAAAGCCCATGAATGCGCAGCACGCACGCGCCCACAGGACGTGCAGAGCGATCCCATTTCGACGGATCGACCTTGGGCAGGTATTCAGAAGGATCTTGCGTGTAGTTCGGAATCTGCAGCGGCTCGACCCAGACCCCCGCGCGCGGAACGACCGGGTCACGCGTGAACCGGATATCGAGCTCAGTCGCCGGACAAGAGCGCTCGTTCGGAGCCTGCGGGCAGCTGTTGCTGAGATCGCTGTCCGCCTCCGCGCCGCCCGCGCCGCCCCGGGCGACGGCACCACCCGTACTGCTTCCGGCGATCGCGCCACCCGCGCCACCCGACGTGGACATCGACCCCGCGCTCGTGATCGCGCGCGAGCCAGCCTCCGCGGCGCGCACGCCCCCACTCCCCGCGCCGACCTGTGGCGCGTCGCCCGACCCCTCGAATAGCGCTCGCCCTCCGCAAGCCGCGCACGCGAGCGCCAACGCGATCGCGAATGAGCCAACTCGAAACCGCCACATGCACGCATCAGGCTAGCACGTGCCCCTTCATGCCCGCCGATTTCACGTCGCAATACGAAGAAAGCGCAGCTCATCCCTTGCTCGACAGCCTGCAATTCCACGTCTCGGGCTGTGAAGACGCGCCGAGCAGCAGTCGGCACCGGACGTGGAGGCTTCGACTCATTGCCGGGCAAGAGAGCAAGCCGCGATCACGCAGTGCGTTGCGAGCGCCACCAAAATGAGGAGACCGACGCCGAAGACAAGGTTGCGATGCGGCTGCCGCGCTCGCAGCATGAACCAGGTGTGTAGGAGCCGAGTGAACGTATACGCCGTAAAATAAAGCCACGCGGCCCAGGGCGCCGCACCGAGCGCAACGTACGCGGCGCCGAACACGAGAAAGAAGGGCTGTCCTTCGCCGTCGTTCCGGAGAGCGCGCTGCGCGCGAACGACGAGCTCGCTCTCCTCGGCGACGTGTTCGCCGTTCCAATGGGCAGCATCTTCGGCATACTGAAAGCTCCTCGTGCGAAGGCGGGCGGCTCCTTGCAGGGAGATCACGACCACGAACTTGGCGAAAAGGATGAATGCGGTCGCGGTGTAGGCGACCATCGTGAGAGTGTGCATAATCGGACGATGAGCCCGACTCCGGCGAACCGCTTGAACGAATCGGGCGAACACGGCGAGACGTGCGTCGTCAGGGGTGGCGCCCTCCACATGAGCAGGTCGCAGCGAACGACGCAGCATGCCCATTACGCGTGGAAGATCCACGTGGGACTGGACGCTTCCGTTTGGGTCAAGCCGACTGATAGCTCGAGGGCCAGCGAAGCTCGAGTGATCGTCGTGCCGCCGAACGTTCGACATGCGACCGGCGCTATCGGCTGGTCGGCTGCGGTGTTCTTGGAGCCCGGGTCGCGGGGAACGCCTTGGCGCGAGACCGGGCGCGCGTACCCAGTCCACGGCGTGCAGGCGCAACGCTTGGTTGGTCTGGTGAACGAAGCAATGACCTCGAGCCGGGTCGACATTGGCTGCTTCGTTGACCAAGTTGCTCGAGCCACCTTCGCTCCGGCGACTCCGACGCGCTCGCTCGACGCACGGGTGAACACCGCGCTCGCAGCGATAAGTCGAGACGTGGATGTCGATCTCCGGCTGCTCGCTGCGATGCTCCGAATATCAATGGACCGACTCACGCACGTGGTCTCGGAGCAGACGGGTATGCCGCCTCGGCGCCACGCGCTCTGGCACCGTGTACTGCGAGTCCTCGACGCTGGAGCCCGTCCTGCTTCACTCGCGGCGGCCGCCGTCGAGGCTGGTTTCGCCGATCACGCACACATGACGCGTTCATTCCGCCGTTTTCTCGGGCGCGCTCCTTCCGAATTTCGCGCGCCCCCGCGAGTGATCGAGCCATGGAGCTGCCCCGCGCATGCAACGCGCCTAGAAGCTCGGCGCTGATGGGCAATTCGTCGGCCTGCACTACCACCCGCAGTGCGGGAAGTCGCATTTCCGAGTGCTACCCGTCTACGAGGCCATCGATATCTCCGAGGAAGTCGTTGGCTGGGAATGTCACGTCAGCAACTACCCGCTGCACAATAGCGGGGAGCCTAGCCCCCCAACACCTGTCCCCGAGCCATGGGTGAAGGACTGGAATTTCTAGAGCGCCGATCGGTTTGAAGCGCCGGAATTCTGGAAAACTTCGGTAGCCACCAGATGTGACGTGCGGTCGATTGCGGATCTCATTTGCACCTACGCGTCTTCACCTCCGGTGCCGCAGCTCGTCACTCGCTCTTCGCTGTCGGCTGTCAGGTCGCGCAACTGCAATTCGGCGCCGGGATGCCGATCGGCGACCGAGGAGCGTCAGGGCGCTCGCTAGAATCAAGAGTCCGCCCATCGGTGTGCGGGGCGAACTCGAACCAGCCGCTGCACAGGTCCAGCCGTGGTCGCCCGAATCGCCGGCAGCACCGCCATTCGCCGCAGCACCGCCATTCGCCGCAGCACCGCCATTCGCCACAGCACCGCCATTCGCCGCGGCACCGCCAGTTTCTTCTCCCGCGCCCGCCTGAGCGGCATCCCCAGCTGCACCGCCGCTCACGTCAGCACCACCGCTCGCGACTGCACCACCGCTCGCGACTGCACCACCGCTCGCGACTGCACCACCGCTCGCGACTGCACCACCGCTCG
>DATEPG010000060.1:0-7882 GCA_035273265.1 Polyangiaceae bacterium | reverse complement strand
GTTCCGCGCTGAAGCCGAAGCTCGGCGCGTCGAAGCCGAAGCTCGGCGCGCTGAAGCCGAAGCTCGGCGCGCTGAAGCCGAAGCTCGGCGCGTCGAAGCCGAGGCTCGCCGCTTGGCTGAAGACGCCCTCCGACTCGAGACCGAGGCCCGTCGTACCGCCGAGCGGCGCATTGTCGAACTCCAAGCGGAGCTGAAGCGACGGCCCTAGAGCACTAGGACCGTCCTGAATTCACGAAGCTCAGCGGCGCTTCTTCGAGCGAGCGCCGCTCTTGCCGCCGCTTGCGCTCTTGCCGCCGCTTGCGCTCTTGCCGCCGCTCGCGCTGGGCTGAGGCTTGCCGCCGCGGCCGGGTTTGTAGCTCTTGCCGCCGCCAGTGGTCGGCTTGGCCGCGCCTTTGCGCGTGGGCACCGGGCGATGGCCGACCTTGAGCAGCGGCACCGAGCGACCACGAGCCGTCACGCGGGCACCCGCGGCGCCCGCGCGCCGACCGGGCGCTCGGACCCGCGGTTTTCCGGTGGATTCAGGGGATGCGAGGCCTTCACCGTCTTCCAGCGCTTCGAGCACCGCATCCGGCACCACGCGCCGCGCGAGCACTTGGCGGCGCAGAATGGCAACGTCTTCGATCACGACGGCGAGGCGGTCACCGAGCGAGATGGTGTCGCCCGAGCGCGCACCGACCACACTCAACTCGTCCTCGGACATCTCGTAGTGGTCGGGACCCATGCTCTCGTGCTTCACCAGCACGTCCACGAACGGCGTATCGAGCGTCACGTAGGCGCCGCTGCCGACCAGCGCGGTGACCACGCCCTCGCACGTCTCGCCGATGTGATCGCGCATCAACAAGCAGCGGTACAGGTCGACGACTTCACGCTCGACGTCCATCGCCGCGCGCTCGCGCACGCTGGCCGAGGTCGCGCTCTGTGCCAGCGCTTCCAAGGCGGGTTCACCCGTGATCGGTTTGCCGCCACGCAGCAAGTGCTTCACGGCGCGGTGCACCTGCACGTCCGGGTAGCGGCGAATCGGCGAGGTAAAGTGGAGGTAATTCGTAGACGCGAGCCCAAAATGCCCGACGTTCTTCACGTCGTAAGCCGCTTGCTTCAGCGAGCGCAGCAAGAGCATTTCCAAGACTTGCTTGCGCGCGTGAGTCGAAATCCGCGAAAGAAATTTGGACACGCCGAGCGGCTCGCTCATCTCGTCCGCGTCGAACTCGACCCCCAGCTTCTCGGCCACCAGACCGAGTCGCGCGAGCTTCACCGGATCGGGCTTGCCGTGCACGCGATAAATCGCCGGGGACTTTTTGTTCCCGAGCCAAGTCGCGACCAATTCGTTGGCCAGCAGCATCAGCTCTTCGATCATGTTGTACGCGCGTTTGATGCCCGGATCGGAGGTGCGGCGCGTGACGTCGATCGGGGCCTTGGTGCTTGGGTCGAGCGTGAGCTTCGCCTCGGGCAGATCCAGATCGAGCGAGCCGCGGCTCATGCGTGCTTTGCGAAGCTTCTTCGTCAGCTCCTCCATCACGCGCAGCTCTTTCTTGAAAGCCTCCGCGGGCGCACTCTTGGGGGGAATGTCGGTAAAACCGAGGGTTCGCGCCACGCCCCCGTAGGTGAGCATGGCGGCCGAGCGCATCACACCCTCCACGATTTCGAAGGTTTTCACCTTCCCGTCGCGATCCAGATCAGCGATTACGCACAGGCACAGGCGCTCTTTCTCGGCCAGCAGCGAGCACAGATCGGCGGCCAACGCCGCGGGCAGCATGGGAATCGCCCGGTCCGGCAGGTAGATGGTGCAGCCGCGGCGCAGCGCCTCTTTGTCGAGCTCGGTGTTCGGTTGCACGTACTCGCTGACGTCGGCGATGGCGATCCAGGCGCGGAAGCCGTCCGCCTGTTTTTCGACCCACACCGCGTCGTCATGGTCGCGCGCGTCTTCCGGATCGATGGTGGGTAAGGGGACCGAGCGCAGATCGACGCGGCCCTCCAGGTTGAGCGGCAAGAGCCGCACGGCCATGGCTTCGGCTTCGCGGATGGCGCCTTCCGGATGCTGCTCGGTGACCTGCTCGCGAATCAGGATCTTGGCCACCTCCACGTTGGGATCGCCCGGCGAACCGAGCACCGTGATCAGCTCACCTTCCGGGTTTTCATCGGGAAATTCCGGGAATTTCGTAATCTCTGCGACCGCAGCGTCACCGTCTTCCCCTTGCTTGTTGGTGTTGGAAAGCACGATCGGGCCGCGCAAACGCGAGTCATCCGGCTCCAGCCACACGCTCTTGCCACGACGACGCAGCACGCCGGCCACGCGCGGGTTGCGCCTAGCCACGATCTGATCGACGCGCCCCTCGGCGCCGCGCGAGGAACGATTGACGACCGTCACCTTGACGCGATCGCCATGTAGGGCTGGCCCGATCGCTTCGGGAGCGATGTACAAATCGTCGTGACCGACCGAATTGACGAAGCCGAAGCCACGCGGGTTCAGCGAAAGCACGCCCTCCCAGCCTTCGGTTTGGGTCACCTCGCGCAGCTCGGCCGTGTAGCGACCGCCATTCAAGCGCTTGATCCGCTTCTGCTCGGCGAGCTCGTCCAGGGCGGCCACGAGCTTCGGTACGTTGGCAGCGCTCACGCCCAGTTTTGCCGCGAGCTCGCGAGCGTGGATCGGTTTCTTTGCTTCAACGACCATGCGAATCACTTCGCCCTTCGCTGGGACTCGACTAGCCATGGCGGCCTTCTAGCACCTTCTGGCAAGCGAAAGCTGGCCGGCCCGCGTTCCACGGCAATCGTCAATCGTTGGGCTTTTTGCCAGGTTCGGGCTAAGAATCGGGCGTGCGAAGGGCGCTTGGTCTGTTTGGTGTGCGGCTCGCCTCGGTCTTGGCGCTGGCGGTTTCGGCAGCGCTGTTGGTCGACTACATCGGACGTGCGCCGACCTTTTGTGGGGTCGGGTCGGGCTGCGCGGCGGTTCGGGGCAGCGGCTACGGCTACGTCAGCCTGTTCGACCTGAACCTGCCGCTGCCTGCGCTCGGGCTGCTCGGCTTTGCGCTGCTCTTGGGCGTCGCCTTGACGCGCCGCCTTTTGCGCTGGACGCCCCTGGTCGCCGTCCTGGGCGGCCTGATTGGCCTCGGCCTGTTCGGCCTGCAATGGCTCGCGATCGGCCGTCTGTGTGGGCTGTGCGTTACGGTCGACGCGCTCAGCGTCGTGGCTGCACTGTGCGGCGTCTTGCAATGGACTGGCGAGGGAGACGAAACAGAAGCGTTCGGCCTGCGCTGGGGGGCCTGGCCGCTGCTGGCTTGCCTGGCCGTGCTCGCGCCGCTCGCCTGGCCGCAGATGCGCCCGGTTGCGGCCATCCCAGCGGGCGTGCAGAAGCTGTATCTACCCGGCAAAATCAACGTGGTCGAGTTCGCCGACTACGAGTGCCCGCACTGTCGCCGGCTACACCCGCAATTGAAGGCGGTGATCGACAGCTACCCGGGCAAGGTCAATTTCATCCGTCTGAATTTACCGCTCAAGAGCCACGAGTTCGCGCGCGACGCAGCCCGTGCGCAAGTCTGCGCGCGCGAGCAGGGCAAGGGCGAAGCCATGGCGGATCGCCTGTTTTTGGCCGAAGGTCTGCATCCTTCGAGCAATCGCGAGTTGGCCAAAGAGCTAGCTGTGGAGCTCACGGCGTACGACAAGTGCATCAGCTCTGGCGCCGCCGACCGGATGATCGACGCGGAGTCCAAGATCTTGCTCGATGACGGCTTACAGGGCCTGCCTACCACCTACGTTGGAGCTCAGACCATTCTGGGCGCCCAGCCGGAAGAAGTCTTCCGCGACGCCTTCGATCGCGCCGACCGGGGCGAAGGCGACCGCGGAATACCCGCGTCGGTTTACTGGCCGCTGATGCTCGCGCTGGCCGGCGGCATCAGTTGGGTCTGGCGCGTTCGACGTGCTACGCTCTGACATGGAACACACGAATTCGAACGACAGCGCGACCGCTGTTACGCTTGGCCTCAGCCAAGCACACGTACCGTTCGAGGTTTTCAAAGCGCTGCCCAAGACGGACCTGCATGTCCATCTCGACGGCTCGCTACGCCTGGAAACCATCCTCGAGCTCGCCCGTGCCGAAAAGGTCGAGCTCCCGGCGAACGACATCGAAGGACTCCGTGCCGCGATTGGCTGCGGCAACAACTTCGGCTCACTCGTCGAGTATTTGCGTGGCTTCGACATCACCCTGCGCGTGATGCAGAATGAAGCCGCGCTCGAGCGCATCGCTTTCGAGCTGGCAGAGGACGCCCACCGTGAAAACGTGCGCTACATGGAGGTTCGCTACGCCCCCATGCTGCACACGCAGCGCGGGCTGAAGCTGACCAAGGTGGTGGAAGCCGTGCTCGACGGCCTACGCCGCGCACGCGAGACCTACGGCATCAAGGCCACCGTGATCATCTGCGGCATCCGCAATATTTCCGCGGAATCGTCGTACCAGATGGCCGAGCTGGCCGTAGCCTACAAGGGCCGCGGTGTGGTCGGCTTCGATCTCGCGGGCGCCGAGGCGGATTTTCCAGCCAAACATCATCGCGCGGCCTTTCAGCTGGTGCGCGACAACAACATCAATTGCACCATCCACGCGGGCGAAGCCTACGGGCCCGAGTCGATCGCTCAAGCCATTCACGTCTGCGGCGCGCACCGCATCGGCCACGGCTGCCGGCTCCGTGAAGACGGCGACCTGATGCAGTATCTGAACGATCACCGTGTGCCGCTCGAGTGCTGCCCGTCGAGCAACGTGCAAACCGGCGCCGTGAAGGACCTGGCTTCGCACCCGCTCAAGCTATATTTCGACCTCGGTTTGCGGGTCACGGTGAACACCGACAATCGCCTGATCACGGACACCAGCGTCTCCAAAGAGTTGTATCTGGTGCACACGCAGATGGGCGTGCCGTTCGCCGACATCAAGAGCATCATCTTGGCGGGCTTCAAATCGAGCTTCCAACCGTTCCACGAGAAGCAGGCCGCCCTGCGCCGCGTGGGGGTCGAGCTCGACAAGTACGACGACAACGGAGTCTTGCTCGCATCGCAAAACGGCGCCAGCACGAGCACCGAGCGCGCCTCGCGCCGCCCACGCGGCAGCGCGGAACTCGTCGCCGACGCCGAGTGACGACACGCGGCCGCTCGCGCGGTTTTGCTTTTGCGCGGGCGGCTCAGAAGTGCACGTCAGCGCGCACGTCAGCGGTCATCGCGGCTTCGAGCGCGTTGACCGCCGCTTCGATCTCGTCAGACTCGCTGACCGGCAGTTTGATCTGAAAACGAATGTACAGATCGCCTTGCTCGGTTTTGCGCTTCACGCCTCGACCCTTGAGGCGTGCAATCTGGCCGCTTTGGGCGTGCTTGGGCACGGTCAGGGTGATTGCGCCGTCCGGCGTGGGAACCCGCACCTTGGCCCCGCGATAGGCCTCACCGACGGTCACCGGCAGGTCCAGGTACAAATCCAAGCCCGAGCGCTCGAAGTGCGGGTGCTTACCGACGCGAATATTGAGGATCAAATCGCCGTGCGGGCCACCATACGCACCCGGCGCGCCTTGCCCGGCGATACGCACTTTATCGCCGTCGCCAGCGCCCGGCGGGACACGCACGGTGATCTCGTCCCCGCCGTCTTGTAGGCGCAGCTTGAGCTCCGCACCGCGCAGGGCGGAGATGAAATCCACGCTCACCTCACTGGCGATGTCCGACCCTTTCATGCCACCCGGGCTCGAGCCGCGCCGGCCAGCGCGGCTGAACAGATCCCCGAATAGGTCGCCAATGCCGCCCGGACCCGAGTTGTCGCTACCGGCGCCGCTGAACAGATCCTCGACATTCATGGACCCGCTGCTGCGGCCCCGGCGATAACCGCCCGGCGAGCCGCCGCGATAAGAGCGCGCCGCCGCCGAGTTGAAGCCCTCGCGCAGGCCCTCTTCGCCGAACTCGTCGTAAAGCCTGCGCTTTTCTGGATTGGACAGGGCCTGGTACGCGCGATTGACGTTCTTGAAGCGAGCTTCAATCTTCTTGTCACCCGGGTTCTTGTCGGGGTGAAGTTGGCCAGCCAGCTTGCGGTAAGCCTTCTTAATCTCGTCATCGCTCGCGCCGCGCGCGACTCCGAGCTCTTTGTAGAAATCGACGGGCATGGATCTGGATCAAGCTAAGCGTCCGAGGCGGAGCCGGCAAGGTCAGGCGCGTCGAACGCGCTTCTTGCCCGCTGCCAGCAGCTTGGTCCGGCTCACCAGTGAGGCTTTGCGAGGCCTCGCTGCGGGGGCCACCCGGCAACTGACGACCATCGAATCCACCCACTGGTCTGCCGGCTGATCGGTGAAGTCGGCGGTGAAAAAGATCTCACTGAAGCCGTTGTAGTGGAGCAGCGCCTCCACCTCCCGCGGGAAGAATTGCCGATGAGTGAGCGGCACCTTCCAGGGCTTGCCGCCCTCCTCGGGCTCGAACTCCATCCAGATCAGGAGCAGCTGCCTGAGCCGATCGTACTCGAAGCGCTCTGCGTACTTGACGAGCTCACCCGTCGTCGGATGCCGAATCTTCGGTGAGCCGTAGCTGCGTTCGGGATCGCGCGACAGATCTTCACCGTGCGGTACCGAAAAGTCGAACACGAAGCGGCCCCCGGGAGCGAGGTGCGCTTTCACGCGCGCCAGAAACGCTTCCACATCGGAGCGGGTGTACAAATGTAGAAAGCAATTGAACGGCGCGTACACCAGCGGCACGCGCTTGCCGAACTCGTACGTGCGCATGTCGCCATGGGCGAGCGACACGCGGCCGCGCACCTGTTTCGGCTCTAAACCGAGGCGTTTCTCGAAGTCCGCCAGCATCGGCTTCGACAAATCCACACCGTGGATCTCGATCCCCGCGCGCGCCACGTGCAACGCGATGCGGCCGTTGCCCACGCCATACTCGAGCACGGGACCCTTCGACTGACGCGCGAGACGCACGTAGTAGTCGATGTCGTGCCGTCGATCCTTGTACGTCTTGGCGTAGTACGCCGGGTCTTCGTAGTGACCTTTGGCGCCGTCATCGCCGGCGGCGCCAAAGTCACGGATCGTGCGCGCCGCTTCGGCGTTACGCGCCTTGCCGCTCAAAGATTTACGCGGCCGAGTTCGTTGATGTATTCGGCGACGGCTTCGACCGACGGGCGGTGAAAGCGCACCTTGCCGGCCGCGATTTCGCGCAGGCTGATCACCGGCGGCTTGTTCTTGGCGTTCACCAATGCGGGCCCACCCTTCATGATCGTGCGCGTGCGTTGAGCCGCCAGCACCACGAGTGCAAAACGGTTCTCTTCTTGTTCCAAACAATCTTCGACGGTAACGCGTGCCATGGCTGGGGAGGCTCCTCGGAAGGGGGCGGGAAAGCTAGCCAATGCACCCCCGCAGGGCAAACAAACCCAACCCGGCGTCCCGCGCAAAAAATAAAGCGCAATTATTACAGTTGGTTAACTACCAAGCGGAGACTAGGTTGATGGTTACACGTCATCCCGAGTGCGCTCCCAGCCTTCGGCGCCGCGGTCCGGCCCCGAGCCCGGAGCTTGAGGGGCGATCAGGCCGGCAGAGCAACTTGCTGTGTGCGTCCCTCGATGCCGGCGCATCCTTCGGCTTTCCCGGGAGGTCGCCAAGGTCGCCAAGATTGCCAAGGTCGCCAAGAGCTTGGAGCGGACCAGTGGCGCGGCACCACACCGAAGGACTCGAGGAAGATTTGGGTTCGCTGGGGCGCGGCCGAGTCGGCACGTGGTTCAAGACTGAGAGCGCCTGTGTGCCGAGAAGTGCGTGCAACGGTGGCGTCGCTGACCATCGGACCTTTGACAGTTCAGCATGCACCCCCAGCCCTTGCACGCCCCAGCTACACCGCGCACGTCACGACCCGCCGCGGCCCACCGCGCACGTCACGGCCCGCC
>DATEPG010000059.1:0-10608 GCA_035273265.1 Polyangiaceae bacterium | reverse complement strand
GAGAAAAAGAGAGCGGTGAGACACGCCCGCTGGGTCGGATTCATAATCAGTTCATCTCCCCGCAATCGGCAAGAGTCAGAGTGAAACGCCGATGGAGATCTCGGGATACCAGGAATCGCAGTCGACGTACGTGCTCGAAGTGCAGTCGAGCGTCCGCTCATACACGGCACCGCCGCCTACGAACATCCTGCCGGCTTTCGGGAGGTAGTAGGCGCCGACTCGCCCGCCCACTTGGTTGTAGTCGTCCTGATCCGTGACGAACGTGCGGCGGTAAAAGGTGCCAACATACGGCTTGATCACCGGCACCATGTGGAACACGTAGCGGGCTTCAGGACTGAGCCGTTGCAGCACGGGCTCGGCAAAGAGCCAAGCCTCGTAGTCGAGGCCGACCGCGAGTCCGTCCAGCAGGAAATAACCCAGACCGCCGCCGATGATGAAATAGTTGTCGGTCCGCGTGGAGCCCGTGCCCAGTATCAGCGTCAGGCGCACGGACCCCTGGGAAAACGGGCCGCGTGGCGGGGGGGGATCCGGCAGATCCGGCTCCGGCGCAGGCGTCATTTCGGGCGGCGCCGTGGGCGTAAACTCGGTCTGCGCGGGCGGCGGGGTCTGCGCATCTGCAGGCCCGGGTTGTTCTGCGACCGCTGGCTGTCCAGCTTGGCCCGCTGCGGCGGGCGCGGAGGGCGCGGAGGGCTGTGGCCCTGGTGTAGTGGGCTGTGGCCCTGGCGTCACTGAAATCGTGGTGGCAGGTTGTGAGGCTGCGTGCGAACCAAAAAACAGCATTCCGCCAAGCAGCGCGACGGCAGCCACGTGGTGCCCCGCCAGCTTCGAGTACGCATTCATGCTCGAGTCGATAATGGCGGCCTCGTGCCACGTCAATTGGATTGATCGAGAGCAGGCTTTCCGAGCCGGTGCGGTCGCGCTCACCCTAGTTGCGATAGGAGCCGGCCCGGAACGGAAGCAAGATCGAGTTCGATTTCGAACGCGATCTCGGGCGCGGGATGCATCGCGGGTTCGGCTCCGCGTAGCGTTCGGGCTACCGGAGCCGACCGACTTCAACGCCGACGCCCACCGCCACCGCCACCGACGCGCTGACCAGCGCCTGGCTGAGCACCGCCGCGTTGGCCACCATTACTGAAGGACTTCTGGCGTTGTGTCTCGGCTTGACCGCGTTCTCGCGCGCGGGCCGAGCTATCGAGCTGTTGCGTCTTGGGTGAAGCGCGCTCGACCTGACTCCAACCGCCGCCCTTGTCGTATCGACTCCAGTCTCCCTGCCCGTTGCGCTTGTAGACCTCACCGTCGCGCCCCGCGTAAACGCCGCTGTCCGTGCGTGCAACGGTTCCGTTCGGACCGCGGGTGATGGTGCCCTGTTTGCCCGCCGACGTACGGTAACCGGCGGTGGTACCAGCCGCAGTCGTGACATGACCCGTTTGCAGCCATTGATTGCCGCGAGTCGCAACCGAAGCCCCCCATTGTGCGTAGGCGTTGTGACCTTGCTGAGTGCGAGCGTACGAGCCCGTCCAGGGATTGTAAGCGCTCGCGGAGGTACGGCCGCCGTAGGCTGTTTGGACACTTGCGGAGCGGCCGTAGCGCCCAGTCGCCGGATTGTACCAGGCAGAACTGCGCGCCGCGCCGTACGGCCCATAGGCGGCGCGCCCCACCGCGTAGCCGCCGGTTCGCGGATTGTAGACGGCTCCAACACCGTAGGTCATCGGCCACGGGCGGTACACGGGGTAAAAGAAGCCCGGCGGGCGATAGATATAGGGGGGATAATAGTATCCCGTGCCAAACGCGATCGTCACACCGACGGCCATGGCAATCACGAACATGCCGTAGTACCCCGCCGTGTGACTGCTCTCGACGGTGGTCGAGGTCGCGTTGGACTGTGTAACGTAGGTCACGTTGTACACGGGTGACGTCGGCGGGATGGTGTAGATGACCGCGGGCACCGAGTCAGCCGTCTTCCAGGGACCGTTGGCCTTAGTCGAGATGAACCAGACGCCTTGAAAGCAGAGATAGTAGAGATCCCCAGACCGGATCACCTTCTCTTCGGTGTTGATGGCATACTGCAGGGTAGTATTCTCGATCGCTTTGAACTGCGGTGGGCCATCGTACGTGACCTTCGCCTGCGCCTCGGCCTGGGCCTTGTCGATCACCGCGCTGGTCGGGATCTGCGCGAGCATCACCGCGTCGGCCGCTTGCTGGGTACCGGGGACTGCCGCGAGCACGCTCGCTTTCGGAGAATTTGCGGGTATTTTGGCAAAATCTGCGGGCAGGCCGTCACCCGCGTAGGCAAAGGGCCCACCGAGCGTGTCTGCGCGGAACCAACGACCCGACAGCAAGAGGAAGAACTGGCGACTCGCGTTGTCGACGAACACGTCGCCATCGGTGTTGGTCACGTAAAGGAGTCGTGTGCCGGGGATCGCGGAATAGATGGGCGCGCCGCGCAGCAAGACGAGCTCGGCCGGGACGTTGCTGTAAAAGACCGCGGGCACCGGCCCAGAGGGCGCGCGTGCCGGAACCATGCGCTTCACGTCGTCGAAGTTTTCCCCAACGGGGAGCTGCGCCATGTCTTTGGGTAGCTTTTGAGTCGGCGTCCAGGGGCCGTTCAGCGCGCTGGCCGTGAGCCACCCCGTCGGACCCAACAAAAAATAATTCTGGCTCGACTTTTCGTGAAACAGATCCCAATTGGTGTTCACCACGAACTCGAGATCCGTCTTCTCGATCGGTGCGAACACGGGCTCGCCCTCGACGAGCAGGAGCAGCGCCGGGCTTCCGCTGTAGAAGACGGTCGGCGGCTCGTTTTTGACCGCGACAGTCCGTGCGGGCACGTTTTCGCGCTCGATCATCGCCATCACACGATCGATCGAAATCGGTTCGCCGCCGACGGGCAAGGTGGCGCGGAGCAGCTGTTCGAGACGGGCGGCCGACCCTGGATCCGCAGACGGGAAGCGCACGCTCGTGACGGTGATGTCGCGCAGAAATGCCGTGCGAGAGCTACTGTCGACAATCGTGTTCGCAGTCAGCGATGCGACCCCTAAAACTTGCTGCTCTCGCGCGGGCGTCAGCGCGAAAGCCATCCGGCATTTGAGCTGCTTGTAGTCTTTCCACTCGTCGAGCTGCGGCTGGTAGTAGACGAGTGTCGCGCCGTCCTTGACCAGCTGGCGCGGCCAACCGATGTCCTGGGTCGCCGCGCCGGAAGCCTCCGGAGTGGCCGGTCTAGGATCGACCGCGGGTGGCCCAGAGGCAGCAGTGCTTTGGGCTGCGGCGAACGAGGCCTGCCCGAGTGCCATCACCATGATGAGGCCCATGACGCCGGGCACGCGAGCGCGATTCCTCTGCATAATTGAGCCTTCCGCTGCCGGTTGCCCGGAGCGATACTTATAGTTGTTTTCGCGCCAAAGCTTGAACATGGCAGGGTTCGCAAGTTCGAACCGGCCACGTGAATGGTCGCGTCCCCATTTCGCGTTCGGGCGGATCTTGTTTCCAGGCACGCTAAATTCTCTACTTGGGATGGTTGACGTGGACGCCAGCCGGTTGCAGGTAGCTCCCGCATTGTCGCTGTTGCATGCGCGTATCCCGTGCCGGCCGACCGCATATTTTGCGCTTGCCTCGCGGCGGGCATCTGGGTGAAATCCGAGCCGGGCGATGGCAAACATGACAACTCGCAGGGGTCTCTCGCGCCTGTTCGCGCTGCGACACGCGGCCGACGTTCGCTCGCTTGCCTTCGTGGTCGCCTACTACGGGCTCTTCGCCTATCAGTGGCTGGCGGCGCCGAAGGACGCCTGGCTGGCGGTACCACTCGTCTTAGCGACCTGTGTGATGTCGTTTTTGTGCGCGGTGATCACGCACAACTCGATCCACGCGCCCGTCTTTCGCGAACGCGCGAGCAACCGCGTGTTTCAGATCGTGCTGTCCCTCACCTACGGCTCGGCGGTCAGCGCCTTCGTTCCCGGTCACAACCTGAGTCACCACCGGCACACGCAAACGCCGCGCGATGTCATGCGTACCAGCAAGGTGCGTCATCGTTCGAACCTGCTCAACATGCTGGAGTTTGCACCCCGCGTTGCCGTCGCAATCACGAAGAACGATTTTGCCTACTCGCGCGCGGCCCGCGGCCGTCATCCCGCCTGGTTCAGGCAATACAAGATCGAGAACTTCACCGTCTTGGGTACGACCGCCTTCTTCCTGCTCTTGGATTGGAAGAAAGGCCTGATCTACTGGCTGATCCCCCATTTGTATGCCGCCTGGGGCATCATCAGCATGAACTACCTGCAGCACGACGGCTGCGATCAAACCCATCCTTACAACCACTCACGAAATTTCGTGGGTAAGTTCGTGAACTGGTGGACCTTCAACAACGGCTACCACGGCATCCACCACCATCACCCAGCTCTGCATTGGAGCCTGCTGCCAGAAGTGCACGCGCGTGAACTCGCCCCGCACATCGCCCCCGAGCTCGACCAACGTTCGATGTTCGTTTACCTGGTGAAAACGTTCGTCTGGCCGGGCCGGCGAATCACCTACGATGGCAAACCCGTCCAGTTGCCGCCCCCAATTGCCGACGAAAGCTGGATCCCAGAACCCCGCGAGACCCCTGAAGATCTAGGCGCGATCACGATCTAAGCCCGGCGCGGGCGACTCAGTCACCGTCCAGCGAAGAAAAGGTCATCGTCACGCCGAGCGTGCTAGCGAGCTCCGTTTTGAGTGCGCGTTCGAGTTTTTTTACGACCCCGGCCGCAGCGTCGAGCGCGGCTGGGTCGCGCTGGGCGACTTCTTCGAGCGGCAGGCCCAAGTTGGAAACCGCGGCGATCGCCTGGCTGAAGGCGGAGCGGAGCGCGTGATCGACCGTGGCTGATTGAGCCTTGACGAGCTGCCAAAGTCCGCGATCCACCCCCAGATAGAGCTGTTCGCAGGACCGCAGGTAGGTGAGCGCAATCTGCTGCGACATTCGACCGCCGCCGCCCTCGACACGGGCCGGCTCGAGCCGGCCCCTTTTAGCCAAGTCCGAAATGCGTGCAAGGCGGGCGGCGGACACATCCTCGGCCGTATGCACGAGCTGTCCAACCAGGCGATTCAAGCTGTCCTGGCCTCGCTCGGCAAACTGGCCCGAGAACTCTCGACCGTTCCCCAGGCTGTGAGCCACCTGGTCAGCGTAGAACGAAACGTTGCCCGCCAGGGCCCGCGCCAAACGCCCACGGCGCTCGCCAGCTGGACCTGCGAACTCGGCAATGATCCACTCGTCGGTTTGCGGGGAATGAAGCAGATATTCCAAGGCGAAGAGCCCCCGACGATCCACGCCCATGGCATCGATGCTCTGGTCGTCGAGGACTTGTGAGCCCTGCAACAAGGCATCGATGGCGCCTGTTCGCACGGGCCAGAACATAGCCCGCAGCAGGCAGTTCGTGTCCATGATCGGCCCGTTGCGGAAAACGTCCGCTCGCTTCCAGCTCGAGAGTGCGCGCCGCCACTGTTCTCGCGCTGCCTGCAGTGTCGTGAGCGAGGGCGCGGCAACTAGGCGCGCCAGCTCACCGGCCAGACGTCGACTGCTTTCTGCAATCGCTGCGGTGTTGGGCACGACGACTTGCTCGACCAGCGCGCGCAAGACTTCTTCCTTCGCCCCCCCTGTGCGACAGCCCGAGAGCACGCTCACGGTGCCGGTGAGCAAGGCCCGTTGAATGAAGGTTCGCCGCTTCATGCTGATCACAAGGATTGCAGAAAGGAGAGCAAGGCTGCTCGATCGGCTCGGTGCAATTGGCTAAATTTCATGCGCGCGCTGCTCGCTTCGCCAGCATGCCAAATAATCGCCTCAAGCAGGTTTCTGGCGCGGCCATCGTGCAAAAAGAAGCTGTGGTTGTTGACCTTGCTCACCAGGCCAATCCCCCAAAGCGGAGCCGTTCGCCATTCCCGGGCACTGGCCTCGAATGTCGGGCGCCCATCGCTCAAACCCTCCCCCAGGTCGTGCAGCAAGAGATCGGTGTACGGGTGGATGGTCTGGCCACCCAGGTTCGCCAGATCAGCGACGGGCGCGGTCTTCCAGGTCGTGACGTGACATGCCGCGCAGCCCACGACACGAAACAGCTCTTCGCCGGCGATCACCGTCGGATGATTCTGGTCACGTCGTGCCGGAACCGCGAGCGAACGAGCATAGAGGGCAACACTGCTCAAGATATCGTCTCGCACTTCGGGCGAGCCACCGTTTGGCTGCTGGGCGGCCGCGGACTCGAACTGGCTGTGGTTTTCGCTCGAAAACAGCGACGAAGTGAGACCCAAGTCGCCGAGGAAAGCGCTCGCGACCTGCGAAAATACACTCGGCTGCTCCGCCTTCCAGCCGAAGCGACCTAAGGCCTGGGCGTTGGCAGACGCATCCCAAACGCGGTTTGCCCGTCCGGAGACGCCGTCTCGGTCTCGGTCACTCGGATCGGCCAGCGCGAGCAAGTCTCGTTCATCAATCGCCTCCAGCA
Organism: Polyangiaceae bacterium; assembly: GCA_035273265.1. Classification (GTDB taxonomy): domain Bacteria; phylum Myxococcota_A; class Polyangia; order Polyangiales; family Polyangiaceae; genus PMG-095. The sequence goes on along the minus strand of DATEPG010000059.1, from coordinate 4,147 downwards.
ACCCGAGCCCAGGCAAGATCGGTGCAACGCGCGGCGAGATGATCAGCCTGCTGTCGACGGGGCCGTAGCCCAGGTGCTCGAGCTGGTAGCGCGGCGTCCGGAGCGATACGCTCTCACCGTCGCTGAGCGAAACCTGCGTCTCTTGGTAAGCGACCAGCACATCCGCTTCGCGCGGCACACCCGCGATCGCGCTGGCTTGGATTTGATCTCCGTACACCGGATCGGCGAGTGCTTCGCCGTGCGGACCGCGCCCCGGAATGGCAATACGAACGAGCATCGTGCGGATCGGTTCGCCTGGCTCGGGAGGCCGGCTACGACCGTCCTTGAAATGGCACGAAGAGCACGAGCGCGCGCTAAACAGTGGGCCGAGACCATCTCGTGACTCGGCGGACGCGGGTGCGCTCAGCCAATTCAGATTGAAATAGGAGTTTCCCACGAAAAACGCAGCACGTTGCTCGGCCGGCAGGCTCGGCATGGGGAAAGTGAAGGCATTGTGAGTCGCATCGAAGATCGTCGCAGTGCCCGCGGCCAGCACTTCTACTCGTGGCTTACTCAGCAGATCGCAGGCGGATCCTGCCATGCCAGCAAGCAGTGAACCGAGTGCCAAGCCGCGCGTGGCCCGGGCGCGTCGTCCGTCGAGGGTCACGGTCGCTTGGCCTCGCCCAACGAAAGGGTGACCCCGAGCGGAGCAGCAGCGGCGGCGAAGGTTTCGGCCTGAGCCTGAAGCGCTTTGATGGTGCGCAGAATGGCACTTCTTCCGGGCGCAGAGTCAGAACCGAGGATCGCTCGATCGAACGGCGTCGGGATCGAACGAGCAGCGGCCACGCTGACCGCCAGCTGGCTCTTCAGCTGCGCGGCCATGCCCACGTTGCGACGCGCGAGCAGCTCGCACAAGCCCGCTCCGCTCGTTTCGCTGCCGTCCAGTCGCCGGTGGCGACCAAGACAGGTGTTCTCGACGCCGAGGGCGTCGTACACGATGTCGCTCTGCGTGCTATCGCTGAAGCACGAGTGTTCGTTGCCCTGGTCCTTCGTTTCGTAGGGCACGGTGAGCCGCTCGCCGGAGAGTTCCGGGCCGCTCAGCGTTCCCAGCCCCTTGATCATCAGTGCCAGCGCTTCACGAGGAGGCAGCGCTAGAAACTTCGCGCGATAATTGTCCTTTTCAGGCGCCCAGGCAGCGGAAACCTGCGCGAGATGCTGCGTGAGAAGCTCGCTCGTCAGCTCGAGATACTTAGCGCGACGCTTGGCAAAGGTTCTGGCAGCGTGCCCCTCGGCACTCGGTGAGTCCGCTGGCTGCACGACCACGTAGTCTTGGTAAGATCGATCGCCGGGACCGTCGTCACGCTGGTCCTGCCCCCAGAGCAGGTATTCGATCACGTGGAAGCCCGTGCTGACGTTGGTCTCGCCTTCCCGTTCGTTCAGGGAAAGCAGCAAGGACGCGCTCAGGTTTGGATACGCGGCAGCGTTCTCGACGATACCAAGGCTGCTCGCAGAGCCAGCCGAATCGACGTAATTTTCGTCAATCGGCCAGGTATTGACAAAGCCTTCGACGCGGTCGATCGGACCATCGTAGAATCGGAATACCTCGGTTTGCAGATAAGGCACGCGCGCGTCCAGCCATGCCACTCGAGCTGCCGCCAACCGCGCAGGCGAAGGTTGATCGAGCAAGTTCTCGACGGCCGTCCGCAGGCGACGAGCGGCCTCCGCGGCATCGGAATAGCCCTCGAAGGCGATATCCGCATAGCGACGCATGATTGCGAGCTCGAAGGCGCGATCCTCCGGCAGCTCGCGACGGCTCGGCTTCGACTGACAGCCGATACTAGCAGCGAACAGCAGTGAAGCGGCCATCGACACAGCCCAGCCAAAAGGTCGCGAGCGAGCGGGCCGCTCGAGCTTGCTCGTGGTTCGTGCCAATTCGCGCAATATTTCCTGGCTCGACGAATAGTTGGAGCGAGCTTGACTGACCAGTCGAAACGGTTCGAGCGGCCGCCGGTTGACGCTCCGCCGCGAAGTCCTATACACAGTGGGTTGACGGCCCTCGACGCCAGCTGCTCGGTTCGGCTCAGCCAGAGACTGGCTACAGCCGTGATACCATTATCGGCAGAATTCGGCTCAGAGCGCAGCCAAGGTCAATCGGGCTGAGAGCGCAGACACCTCTGGCAAGGCGGATCCAGCGGGGCATTTTCGAGGGTTAAAATCCGTGCAATTTCCCCCACTAGCCCGGCGGCCGACGTGGTAAAAGCCGAGCCGGCGGGTCGCCGTCAAATACCCTTCCGTGAGACTCCAGGAAGAAAAGAAACGAATCAAGGCGATGGCTTCTCGTGCTGACTCCTCTCAATCCCCGCGGATGTTCGAGAGTGATTTCATCGACTACTTTTCGCGCTGCCCGTTCTGGGTCGTCCCGATCCTATACGTCCCCGCGATCCTCGCGATGCTGGCTGCCAGCCGGTTCAATTACGGCGTGGGTTGGTTGGCCACCGGGGGGCTATTCCTAGCCGGGTTCGCGTTCTGGACCTTTGCCGAGTATTGGCTCCATCGCACGGTGTTCCATTACGTGGGCAGCAGCGCCTTCGCCAAGCGCGTGCACTTCCTGATCCACGGCGTGCACCACCAATGGCCGCACGACAAGCTGCGCTTGGTCTTCCCGCCAGGCGCCAGCATTCCGCTCTACATCGGGTTCCTCGCTCTGTTCGTGCTCGCCTTCGGGCGCTACGGCTTGGGCTTCCACGCGGGCTTCGCCGCCGGCTACATGTTCTACGATCTGTCTCACTACTGGCTGCATCACGGCAAGCCGCGCAGTGAGTACGGCCGCCGCCTACGCCGAAATCACTACCTGCATCACTTCAAAGAGACGCACGCCCGCTTTGGCGTCTCGATGGTGCTCTGGGACCGCGTGTTCGGCACCACCGGCTCCGGCAACGCCAGCGCCAGCGAAACAGAGCGCCAGCGCAAGAGCAGCGGCCCCATCTCCACGGGCTGACGCTAACGGCCCTATTCACGCGCTGGGGTTCCGTCACGCACTCAGGTTCCTGCTCCGTCACGTCCGCGGGCAAGCTGCCGCGCGAAAAACCAAAAAAACGCGAACCGCGCGAACAGAGGGGGCGATCGCGAACAGAGGGGGCGATCGCGAACCAGCAGCGCAGCTCTTAGCGCGCTGGGTTCCGAACCCGGACGCCGAAGGCTATGCCGGTCGCGGCCGTGCGCGTGACCATTCAACCCTGCCCCAGGAAGCCCGATGCAGAATCGGTGGGCTTGTCCGGCTAAGTGCCTTGGCCGTTACTAATCGACAAGGCACTTAGCCGGACAAGATTTCTCGTTTTGAAAACGGGCTCCTCTCAAGGCCGCGAACTCGGGCCAAGGCGACGGACTCGGGCCAAGGCCGCCGACTCGGGCGCGAGGGTGGTCGCACCCCACCGTTCAAATCGGGCGAGCGCTAGAACGTGATCAAGTCGCCGCGGCCGGTGACGCCCAGGGACCAAAAGGTCACGTCAGCACCCTTGGCCGTCACGTATCGAGCTTCAGCGTCGAGGCGAAAGTGAGGCGTCTCGTAGCAATTGAAGCCCAAGCCGGCCTGCGAAACCAACGGCTTCTGGCTCGCGGCGTTGTTGTCGCCTTGATAGCGATAGCTCTGTTCGACGATGGCGAGGCCGATGCCGACACGCAAGCGAAAGCGCCAGATGTCAGTCGTGACTCCAGGCGAGATGACCCACATGCCGAGATGCTGGTGCAGCGTGCCACCACTGTCAGATCCATGCGCAGGCAGCTCCGTTTCGCCGGAGGCGAGCGTGCCGTAGCCCAGCGAGATGAATGGATCCAAAAAGTACTTCGAGCGGTACGCAACGCCGGCTTCACCGTAAACGCCAACTCGTCGAAACGAATTCGTCAACGCGGGGTTGGCTGGCTCACCCTGCACGACGGTGGGCGCAAGGTATCCGAAGAGCTCGAGCGAAGGGCGCTGAGCAGCGGGCGCGGCCTCAACTGGCGCAGCGTCAACTGGTGCAGCGTCAACTGACGCAGCTGCGGCCGGTGCAGGCTCAACCGGTGCAACTTCAGGCGCTGCTTCCGGCACAGCCTCGACGGGCACTGCGGCGGCGGGCGCGGTTGCTGGCGTTGCCGCGGCAGGCGCGGTTGCTGGCACTGCAGCGGCGGG
>DATEPG010000058.1:0-44386 GCA_035273265.1 Polyangiaceae bacterium | reverse complement strand
CTTCTGCCGCTTCTGCCGCTTCTGCCGCTTCTGCCGCTCCCGCGCGGGTCACTTCTGCGCAGAAGGTCGGGGAAATCCCGCATCTGCAGGCGCTGCCGAGCAGTCCCCCGAGCGCCCACGCCGACCCGGCGCTGTTTGGTGTGCTCAAGATCACCGCGGACCCGCGGGCAGCAGTCGAGATCAGCGGCCCCAATTTTCATCAGCTTGGGCAGTCTCCGATTGTCGGGCTGAAGGTGCCGATCGGCAGGTACCAAGTGGTATTCAGAAATGACACCTTTGGCGCGCCGCTCAGCGCGCAGGTGATGGTCCCGACCGGCGTCAGTCGCAGCGTTCACGCTGATTTTCGCCAGGCCGAGCCGGCAGTCAGCGTTCGCTGAGGTCTCTAGCGCGTCAGATCAGCGCCAGCGCCTGCTTTTGCCGCAAGGCCTCGTACACCGCGATCGAGACCGAGTTTGCCAGGTTGTGCGAGCGCACGTGGCCGGGCATCGGGATACCGATCACCTGCTCGCCGCGCTGTTCGAGGAGCTCGGGCGGCAGACCCACGCTCTCCTTGCCGAAGACCAGTGCGTCGCCCAGTTCGAAATGGGCGTCGAGGTAGCTGCGCCGCGCGTGACCGCTGAAAAACCAAGACTTGGGCGCGCGCTGGGGGCTAAACGAAGCCACGCGCTGTTCGGCTTCAGCCAGCGTTTCGTGTTGGATGACCTCGACCAAGTGCCAATAGTCGAGACCGGCGCGGCGCACCGCGTGCTCGTCGATTCGGAAGCCCAGCTTGCCGACCAAATGCAGCGGGCACAGCGTGGCCGCGCAAAGCCGCGCAACATTCCCGGTGTTGGGTGGAATTTCGGGCTCGACCAGGACGATGTGGAACGGACGCGGTACGGCCCGCGTGCGTAGGTAAAAGTCGGATTGGGAGGGCACGTCGGACGAGTCGCGCAAAGTCGGCGGAGTCTAGCGGCCCAGGGCCCGGCCGGCGAGTCCCTGACTCGCCTATCACTGAGCGGCGGGCAGCTTGACGCAAATCCCACGCGGCAAGTAGCCTCGCCCGAACGGCCATCGGTCCGTTCATGATGAGCGCTCGCTTCGCAGGCTTTGCAGTCGGTTCACTGCTGCTCTCCGCGTCCCTGGCGGCGCAAGCCGACCCAATGGATTTGGCGATCGAGCGCTTGGTATCGAATGCCGCGAGCTGCCTCAGCGCGGACGGTGCCGGTCGCTTCGAACCTACCAGTGCTCAGGATTGTCGCCCGGACAATCTCGCCTTCAAACGTTTGGTGAATCAGCTCGCCTTCGCGCTCGCCCCACCGGCCATGCACTCGGCGCGCACCACCGGCTTTGGTGGTTTCAACGTCGCGTTCGAAGCGGGCTACACCAGCATCTCGAGCGACGCCGACTACTGGAAGCGCGGCACGCAAGGCGCCGCCGATCCATCGACCAATCGGGCGGCGACCAGCAACCAGAACCCGTCTTCGTTCTTGCAGCAGTACTCGCTCAAGCTGCGCAAGGGCTTCGGCTACGGCTTCGAGATCACCGGCGTCGTCGGGTTTTTGCCGAAAACCAGCCTGATCAACGGCGGAGCTGACGTGCGCTTGGCCATCCTCGAAGGCTTTCGCACCGGCGTGCTCGGCATCTTCCCGGACGTCGCGGTTGGTGGCGGAGTGCGCACGATCACCGGCACGCCGGAGCTGCAGCTCACCACTGTCGGCCTCGATGTCCAAATCTCGAAGCCGTTGGTGATAGCGGACAGTTCCGTGCTCACCCCCTGGCTCGGCTATCAATACCTGTGGATTTTCGGTGATTCTGGGCTGGTCGATCTGACGCCGGGGACGAGCGCGCAGGGCGCCTGCAACTACGGCGGTCAGAACGTGCCCGGCAACCCGGACCCCAGCAAGACCCACACTGACTCGAATGGTCAGGTCGGCAACGTCTACGACGGACAGCCGATCTGCCGCGGCGGCAGCGGGCGCGACTTCAACAACAACGCCATCTTCGAACCCGTTCGCCTGCGTCGGCAACGGCTGCTCTTCGGGGTCAATTACCGCTACGAAATGCTGCTCGTGGGCGTCCAGCTGATCACCGATCTGCTGAGCCCCTCCGACGCAAATTCAGGCCAAAATAAGGCTGATCTCAAAGGCGAGAAGCGCCAATCGACGTTCATGCTCGAACTCGGCGCCATGTTCTGAAGCTCCGCATCCCACCCACCGCCGCGAGCCGCCGCCGAAGGCTGAGACGGTCGCGACGTGATGCGTGACCATCACCAATCAATCCGGCAGCGTGCTCGGTTCTGCGTTCGCTCAGTGTAGAGCGATGGCAAGCGCTGCTCCAGCGATGGCGAGCGTGACTAGGACGGGCAAGATCGTGAGGTAGGCGGCGCGGCGCGCGGCCAGGCGGGCCGTTTCGGGGCTGAGCCCGTGCATGCCGATCAGGAACGCCTCGGACGCTTGCGCGGGGGCGGTCAGGCCGAGGGGAGCCGCGCGGCGTGCGGCTGCGAAACCGCTGCTGAGCGCGGTGATCAGCAGCCCGAGCGGCAGCGTGATCAAGTCCCAGCCGCACGCGTACAAGCCGAAACGCAGACCACGTCCAAAGCGGCGGCCTCCGTAGCGGCGGGCCGCCGCGTCGAGCGCCAGGCCGTGAATCGCGTGCAGGCCGACCATTGCTAGCACTAGCAGGAACACACCGGCGAAGGTGCCGCGTACGACCGTTTGGCGCAGCGCGGGGTCGTCGAACAGCAGCCCAGGCAGGGAGGGCAAGAAGAACGGCGCCAGCAGCGCTGCGCCCAGTGCCAAGCCGCTCACGGCAATCGTTTCGCACACCAATGCGAATGACAGCGCGGTCGAGGCATCCCCTTCGGGCAGCGCTCCGAAGAAAGTGCGCGCGTGCACCGTGGCCAAGGTCGAGGTCTGCCAAAGCCGGTGCCAGAAGCCCAGGCCAGGACGCTCCCAGGGGATGATCGCCACCACCCCCGACTGGTTCGTGGGTTCTTCCACCACGCAGCCCATGCACGCGGGGTCGCCGCAGCCAGCGCACACCACGGTCGCCGGCACATCGACCAGATCGAAGGCCGAGTCGTCGCGTGGCGCACGGTCAGACGACCGCGCATCGGCGCTAGCGCGGGGACCCATGCTTATCGGGGTAGCACGCGAAACGCCGTTCGGCGAAGATTTGCCAGAGAATGGCCGGGCGAGCGCGGGCGCGGATTGCCCGTGAGCGCTCAGTGCAGGGTTTCGCCGGAGCTGGTCTGCTGCGGGCGCGGGCTCGAGATATCTGTGACGATTCGTGGCAAATCCTGCAGCGTTCCGCCGAGTCGCAGCGCGGCCGCGATGCCGGCGAGACTCGTCAGTAGGCTCGCGTAAATGCCCCAACGCCAAACGATTTCCAGTGGCAGGTGATGCTGAGTTTGGGGCGGAGTCGAGAGCAGCATGCCCGCTTCGATCAAGGTCATCGAGGCGAACAGGGCGGTCACCAAGCGCACCCCGCGCAAGCGCTGGATGGTGCGTCGGGTCCAGACCAAGGGCAGCGTGACCAACCAGCCCGCCGCGCCGCCCCACAGCCAGCCTGCGCGGCCGCGCGCCAGATCGAAGCCGCTGCGAACCGAATACTCGGGCATGCGCAGCTCCACCCAGGGCGCGAAGAAGAGCGCCAGGCCCAACAGCGCGATCAGCAGCAGCGCTCCGCGATTGCGGCCAAAATAGTTCCAGGGCAAGGGCCGCTGCTCGGGCAGCACGATTTCTCCCGCCTCGAACTCGTCTGCCGCCACGTCGTGCGATGCAGGCAGGCTCTCCATGGGCACGAGTTTCACCCCGCACTCGGGGCATTGCCGGCTCTCCGCGCTCGCGAACAGCGACCGGCAGAAGGGACAAGCAAGGAGCCGCGCCACTCCCCGAGCATAGCGCATGCGGCTCGATTCCGAATTTTCTGCCCCGCGTCCGTGCGCGCACTAACGCAATGTGTCAAATGGCGCCGCTGGTGCCAGCTCCGGCATCCGCTAGCCTATCGCCCCTGACCGCTTGCCCGCCTGCCTGCTCCCGTGGGGCGCGCGCACGGATCCACGAATGATCGAACGCATTGCCGAACTCCTGGGGCTGCCCCTTTCTGCCCCTCACCTCGAGGAAGCGCTGACTCACCCGAGCTTTGCCAACGAGCAGCGAACTTCGCGGCACAATCAACGGCTGGAGTTCTTGGGCGACTCCGTGCTCGGTTTTTGCGTGAGCGAGCTGCTGTGCGCCCGCTTTGCGAGCGCGGATGAGGGCGCGCTGACGCGCATGCGCGCGCAACTGGTCAACGCGGAAGCGCTCGCGGCTTGGGCACGCAAAGAAGATTTGGCGCAGGTCCTGCATTTGGGCCGTGGCGCCAGCGCCGCCGGCTTGCGCGATAGCACCAATGTCCTGGCGGACGCCGTTGAAGCGTTGATCGCCGCGGTCTATCTCGATGTAGGTCTAGAGGCAGCGCGCATGGCTTGCGCGCGCATCGTCGCGGACGAGCTGCAAGCGTTGGAGAGCGACGGCACGCGCGACCCCAAGAGTGAGCTGCAGGAGCGTTTGCAGGCCATCGGCGGCGAGGCGCCCACCTACGAGCTGATCGAAACGGGTGGCCCCGCACACAAGCGCTGGTTCAAGGTCGGCGTGTGCCAAGGCGCGCGACGGCTGGCCGAGGGCTCGGGGCGTTCGAAGCGAGCTGCCGAACGAGCGGCCGCCACGGTTGCGCTACAACTAACTGATTTGATTGGCGAAAATGCGGAGACGCAGTGAGGCGCCGAGTGCTGTTCGCCGTTTTCGGTGCGCTGCTGCTGAGCAGCTCGGCTTGGGCCGGCACCTACCTGAACAGCGCGGCGCTGCTCTTGATCCAGAGCAGCAAAGAGGGCGACTACCTGCGCGCCCACATCGGCGACAAAGAGCTGGCCGATCTGATCCACAAGCTGGCCAGCGCGCGGCTGGAAGCGGCCAAGGCCATGCTGGTGCCGAAGGAGGTCGTGCAGGCGCACCCGCATCTGCTCTTGGTGCTCGAGAACTACGAACGCGCCGCGGACACCGCCACTCGCGGTGAGGCCGAGAAGTTCCTGGTCTATCAGCAACGCGCGCGGGACGAGGATCGCACCTTTCGCGGCGTGCTGAAGCAATTCGGGTACGCCTTGCCCGAGGCCAAGCCGTAGCGGGTCAGCGTTCGTTGCGCGCGCTCGGATTGGCCACCGGCACGCTCGATCCGGCCGCCGCCGGGTGCGCAGCTCGCGCGGATGCCGCGGCACGCGCGGGCAGCCCTTCAGGACTGAAAGCGAAGCTTTCGAGCAGCGCCTCGTTGCTTTGGCCCAGGTGCTTGCTGCGCAAGGTCGCGAGCAATTCAGTGCGTGCGCTTTCCAACCGCTGACGTTCGAGCAGCTGTCGGATCGAGCCTGTTTCTTGGGCCAGCGTGCGAGTCGTGCCCTTTAGGCTGCCGCGCCGCCAAATGACCGCGAAGTGCCCGCCCTCTTTAAAAGGTTCGGACGCGAGCTCGCCGTCCTGCAGCTGGTCGGCGGCGCTGAACAGCGCGGGATCGACGCGCAGGGTGGGGGTGTCGGTATTGCCGTCCGGGTGAATGAAGCCAAGATCGCCGTTGCGCAGGTGCGTGGCCTTGTCGAGCGAGTTCTCGCGTGCGAATTGGCTCCAGCGTTGGATGCCATCGACCCCCTTGGACTCGGCCAAGATCTTTTTGGCGAGCGCTTCGTCGTCGCTCAAAATGCGCCACACGTGCAGCCGCCGAGGAGTCTCGAAGCGGGCGCGATTGGCCTCGAAATAGGTCTGAATTTCGCTCGTGCTGACCGGACTCCGTTGGGCGGCCTCGGCGCGCAACTCGCGATCCATGGCTTGGCGTAGGAGCTCACGTTCGCGCCGCTCGACGCCGGGCCGCCGCCCGAGCTGGAGGCGTTCTGCTTCCTGCGCGTACAACAGCTCCGGAACCAACCAGGTTTCGAGCACGGCGCGCTTCAGCTTGTCCGGTGTATCGGCCAGCGCCGCGCGCTGAAAGTCGGGGATCTGCAGCAGCCGCCGGCTCAGTGCTTCGCTCGTGATGGCGGCGGGCCCGACGTGAGCGACGGGCTTTGCGTCTGCGCCAAACACGGCCGAAGCGCTCAGCAGCAATAAAAGCGCGGGCCACCGCGCCCGCGAATCGCGCCAAAACATGTGCCCGAGCCTAGTCGCTTTTCGCGGCGCGCTCTCGGCCAAATCTCAGGCCACACGCAGCTTTCGGCTGGAGCGCGGGGCTGCTCGGCGTGTCTCTGACTGCGGGCTCGGGCGCGGACGATTCACGCTCGCCTCGCCGCAGGCGATGCCCATGGCCTCCAAACGTTGTCGCGCGATGTGCAGGGCACGCGGGTTGGCATCGATGCCCGTACCGACGCGACCCAAGCGCGCCGCCACCGACAGCGTGGTGCCACTGCCCAAGTACGGGTCCAAAATGGCGTCGCCGGGTTCGCTGCAGGCCTCGATCAGGCGTTGCAAGAGCGCCTCGGGTTTCTGAGTCGGATAGCCCGTTCGCTCCTTGGCGACGGGCGCGACGATGCTGATTTCCCAGACATCGCCCATCGGCGCGCCGGCGGTCTTCTCCGCCGTGCTGCTCGAGCAGCGGCGCCGGCCCGCGTCGTCGACTACGGCGCGCTGCTTCTTATCGCCCCAAGTGGCCAGCGTGGAGGCCGCCAAAGGCTCGTACAACTGCCGAAAACGCGGCTGTACGTCCGGGTTTTTGACGTAGCGCAGCAGCACATCGTGCACACGCTGAAAATTCTTGGTCTTGGCCGGCCAGCGTCGGTAGCGCCAGACGATTTCGCTCGCGAACGCGCGCGGGCCAAAGATTTCGTCGCACAACACCTTGGCGTAGTGACTCGTCTTGGGATCCACGTGCAGCACCAAGCAACCGTCTTCGCGCAGGAGCTCGCGCGCTGCGACCAATCGGTCCGCGAGCGCGCTCAAGTACGCTTCCAAGCTATCCCAGCGGTCATCGAAAGCGGGCGTGAGCGTGCGTACGATCTCACCCTGCGCGTTGCGCCGCCGCCCAACCTCTGCATGTTCGCGGCCGGTCAAAAATGGCGGATCCAAGTAGGCCAGGGCGAAGCGCTGCGGCCGCGCCGCGAGCGCCTGCAAGGCCCGCAAGTTGTCGCCGGAAACGAGCTCGAACCCGTGATCGGCCGGCTTTTCCAGGCACAGCTCGACGGCCTCCGCGCCTGCCGGTTCACGTTTTCCGGCCCATGAAAGTCGCACTGTGCTGGAGTCGCCTCGCATCGTTTTGAGATCGTAACCGGGGGCAATGTGCTTGGGCCAAATTCGCGGGTCTTGCTCTCGCGCAGCGCGCCGGGTACGTGAAGTCAGGCCATGAGTGACCGCGCCCGAAGCAAACCCGGACACTGGCTAGCGGTCGCGCTAGTCGTGCTCGGTTTGGCCCTAGCGGGCTGCGAGGCCGAAGCCAAAGACTCGACCCCCGAGCGCGTCGTCCAAGAGTTCATGGATCGCATGCAACGCGTGCACGGCGATCGACGCGCGGCGCGCCTCGCCTACGAACTGCTTTGGGTCGACGCGCGCCGAAACTTGGCCGAACGCGCGAAGCGTGCCAGCGCCGTCGCCGGCCGCGAAATCGCGCCCGAAGAGATGATCGCGCCGTCTCACTTCTCGCTCGCCTACCGTCCAAAAAAACTCACCGCGCGCACCGACGGTGACTGGTCCGAAGTCACCGTCAGCGGCGAAGCGAACGCCACGCAGCCGCACGTCGTCAAGTGCGTCCGCGAAGACGGCCGCTGGCGCGTCGTCCTCGAGCTCCCCCTGCTCCCCCCGATCCAGCGCCGCCCGGAAAACACGCCCTGAGCTACGTCCGCCGCTGAGCTCTTACGACCAAGGGTCAGATTTCGAGCGATCGCGGTCCAGGCACGCACCTCCTAGCTCGCCCTGTTCACCCGCAGGTCGGCGCCTCGAGCAGCTAACCCGTCCCCGCCACCCCCGGCCGAAGCTCGAGGTTTCAAGATCGATAGTCGTTCACCGGCAGGCCGATCGCGGCGAAGCCAATGGCTGGGCGCGATAGGTGCTGGCTCCCTGAATTTGAACCGCCAAGCAGCCAAGACGCCAAGTCCGTAGGGCGGGCAAGGGCGCCGAGTGAACCACAGAAGGCGCGGAAATTTTCGGGGTGGGCTTTGAGAGCGCAGCTCGCATGGTTGAGGTCGCGAGCCGGCCTGCGCGGTCCCGGCGCATCGGGACGTGCACCGCGCCCGGGAGAGCTGCGGTGCAACCAGGGCAACGCGCAATGACGAGCCGCGTAAAACCCAAAAATCTTCTCTCCCCTTGGCGGTCTTGGCTGCTTGGCGGTTAACTCTCAGATCGCCCAGCGCACGGCGTTGGCGTTGTGCGGAGTTCGCGAAAGAGACGCCAGGGCGACCGTTTCATACCAACTCGCGCCGTTTGGGCGCCGCTGCTCGCGAAAAGGGCGCTGTCGGATCGCTTCGACGACTCGCGCTGTCGTCGCAAGGATCGCCAAACAAAGGGCGCGACGCACGTACAAAACGTAAAACGCGCGCCCCTTGCGAGGACGCGCGCATTACTCTGCTACCGGAGGAGAATCAGTTCGCGAAGAAGATCGACTCGATCTCGTTGCGCACGTTTTCTTCGGTCTGGGCGCGGGCGATCGCGATTTCTTTCACGATCAGCGTGCGGGCGGTGTCGAGCATGCGGCGCTCGCCGAACGAGAGCTGCTTGTTCGCCTTGAGGCGGTACAGGTCACGCAAAACCTCGGCCACGTCGTAGATCGAACCGGTTTTGATCTTGTCCATGAAGCCGCGGTAGCGACGGTTCCAGGTCTGGGTGTCGAAACCGATCGTGCGCTCCTTCAAGATGTCGAAAATTTCGCGAATCTCTTGCTCGCTGATGACCTGACGCAGGCCAACGGCATTCGCGTTCGACACAGGAACCATGATCTTGCGATCGGTGTCCAAGATGCGAAGGACATAGAAGCGTTGCCGCGTGCCAGCGATGTCTTTCTCATCGATGCTGATCACCTCTGCGACACCCTGGGCGGGGTACACTGCTTTGTCGCCGACCTTGAACTCAACTTCCGGGCTGGACTGCATGAACGTCTCCTTTGACGCTAAACTATCGGGCGGCGCGCTCGCATTTGGACTCGCCATCCCGCAACCGAATGATCAGAAAGCTCGTGTCTTAAGCAGCTACGCACCGCTCCGTGTCGCGCGGGATTGGGTTGGACGCGGACTGAACGGGTTGGGCATAAACTTCATTCCAGCGAGGTATACGCGGGGCTCGGTAACGCGAGGGTTTCCGGCACCGGACTACCATGATCCCGAACCAATGGTTAGGAATCGCCAGGCGCGGCACTCTAGTTTGCAGAACCCGATCTGTCAAGAAATCGTGCATGATAATTTGCACGGCTGCGCGATTCGGGTCGCAAATGGGGAAATTGCCGCGATTCAGCAGGTGACGCTCGCGTCTGCTGCGCAGATGCGCAGGATTCTAGTAACAACGGGACAATCAGCTGGCGCTAGCGCGGTCTGCCGCGAGCTCTTCAGCGAGTCCCCAGCGGACACCACGATCTGAGACGACGAGTTCCGCTGCACCGGACCACTGTAGCACCGCCCGAGCGATCGCGCTCCCCACCACGAGCACATCGGCGCGCGCGGGCTCCATACCGGGCAATCCACGGCGCTGAGCGAGGTCGAGCGAGGCAAGGCGTGTGGCGAGGCGATCTACCGCTTGACGAGTCAAGGTGTGGCCGTGCACGCGCGTCGCGTCGTAGCGCTCGAGCTCGAGTTCGAGCGCCGCGAGTTGTGTGACCGTGCCTGCAACGCCCACCAATCTGGCGCTGGGATCGGGCTTCGGCGCATCGAGCAGCGAAAGCGCGATGTCTCGCTCCACGCGCTGCAGCTCGTCCGGCGTCGGTGGATCGCTGCGCAGATGGCGTTCGAACAAGCGCACGCTGCCGATGTTCAAGCTCACCGCGGCAACGATCTGGCGCGCGCTCGCGGTCAGACTACCGAGCACGATCTCCGTACTGCCGCCGCCGATGTCGAAGACCGTCACTTTGCCGCTCTGGGGCAAGCCGGAGAGCGCACCCGCGAAAGTCAGGCGCGCCTCTTCATTGCCGTCGATCACGCGCGGCGCAACGCCCAAGATCTTTGCGGCGCGCGCCACGAACTCTTGGCCGCCAGCGGCGTCGCGCATTGCGCTGGTGCCCACCGCGTCCAAGCGACTGACGCCGAGCCCTGGCAGCTGCGCAGCGTAGTCGGACAAGCAAGCGAGTGTTCGCTCGGCTGCGGCGTCGAGTAAGCGTCGAGCACGGTCGACGCCCTCGCCCAAGCGCGTCACCGTCGCACGCTCGAGAACCGGGCGGAGCGCGCCGCCCTGGGACTCGGCGACGAGCAGCAGAACCGAGTTGGTTCCGATGTCGATGGTGGCGACGCGCATGGGATTTTTTAAAAATGGCCGAAACCGGCGCAAATCACTACTTTACTTGCCGCTCGCCAAGCTCTTCAGGTTGAGCATCTCTTCCACGTTGGGCTGCAAGACCAGCTCGACGCGGCGATTTCTCTTACGCCCTTCTTCCGTATCGTTCGGCGCAACCGGGTCGGTATCGGCGTAGCCAGCCGCGCTCCAGTTGCTGGGCTTCAAGCCACCGCCTTCGCCCTTCTTGTCCGGGGGCGAGGTCAGCAGCACGAGCACGCTGCGTGCGCGCATCGACGACAAGCCCCAGTTGTCTTTGAACTGACCGCCGACCAGCGGCTTCGAGTCGGTGTGCCCTGCGACCTGGAACAGGCGCTTCGACAGGTCCGCATCCTTGCCGATCACGTCCGCCACCTGCATCAAGATCTTGGTGCCTTCGGGCTTCAGTTTTTCCTGGCCAGAATCGAACAGAACGTCGCCGGGGAGCTGGATCAACATGCGATTGTTGCGCACCTCCACCTTCAGTCCGAGCTGTGTCAGCTTCTGGAGCTTGGTCTGTAGGAGCTCGAAACGCTTTCGGATTTGGTCGAGCTGCTCGGTGCGGCGTGCGTACTCTTCGAGCGCCTTCTGCTTTTCAGCCACGTTCTGCGTCAGGCTGTTGACGTTCACGCCACTGTCGGCGAGCTGCTTCTTCAGCGCGTCGATCTCTTGAACCGCTTCTTGGTAGTCTGACTGGCTCTTCTTGTGAGCGTCGGTCTGCGCTTTGAGTTGTTGGGTGAGGCTCTCGTTCTCGCGGAGCTTCTGGTCCCACTCCTCTTGCGAGTAACCGCACGCCGCGGTGAGGCCGAGCGACAAAAATAAAATCAAACTGGTGGGTCGTTGGAGGCTTGAAAAGTTCATGGATCCCCGTTGATGCGGAGCGGAAGGGTTGGGTTGCGACCGAGGCTCGTAAGCTCCTCGTCCGAGCGCGTCAAGTGCTCGTGTTCACAGGGCTTTTTGCAGGCCAGCCGACCGACACGTGGTGCTTTCTAGGGTTCTTGAAAAGCACTAAACAAGTGCGCTGTCTGCAACGCATGCGACCCTCTAACGCCGTGTTCTTTGGGGCCGCAGGGATCGCAAGTGAATTTTTTTCGTTGACACATCACAATAGGTGGCAATATACGTCTTGCAACATACCCTCGAAGTGGGGGCCAATTCCGGCCCTTGCTCCGAACTGCTGGGAGGCAATCGAAAATGGCTGCAAAGAAGACCCGTACTAAGTCCGCTAAGAAACCCGCTGCCAAGAAGGCGCCGAAAGTCGCCAAGAAGCGCGTCGCCAAGCGCAAGGTCGCCAAGAAGGGCGCTGCCAAGAAGAAGAAGAAGGCCGCCAAGAAGGCGTGAGCCTTCGCCGGGCTGACCTGACCACTGTCCTGAACGCTTCGGCGGCTCGGACTCTGGCTAGAACGGCCCAGCGGGTACTCGAGCGCGTTCAGAAATGGGCGCGCTCGAGCCAAAAGAGCTCGGCGCCGTTCAGCTTTCGCTGAGCGATGTCGAGCCAACCGAGCTTCTCTAAGGCTTGGGTCGAGCACGCTGATGGGCATCAGATCCCGTCGCGTGCTCGAGTAGTTTTGTGCCCTTGAATCCGCAGCAGCGCTCCGCACTCGGGCGAGCCGCAATCGTCTCTGAGCTCGAGCAGCGCTCGCGGCGCGCGAGCGGCGCCTACTCGCCGAGGTAGAGACGCAGGGAGGCGGCCGCAGCGCGGCGGTCGAAGGCGATGCCGGCCAGCTCATCGCGCTTCGAGATGTCCTCGAACAGGTGCAGCAGAAAGCCGTGGAAGGCGACGCATTCGTCGATCGCGGCTTCGAGACGCGCAGGATCGACCAGGTCCGTATCTTCCAGGCCCGACATCGCCGCCATGAACGCGTCGAAGCGCGGGTAATCCGTGGAACGCAAGAGCGGGTAACCCATGGCTCCGAAGTAGGCCAGGAACTCGCGCACGTACTGGAAGTTGTGGACGGCCGCCCAGCGATCCTCGCTCGGCGAGTGTTGCGCCTTGCTCGAGAACGCGCGCACGATTTGCGCGAACATCCACACGTCGCGACGCAGCCGCTCGCTGGTCTCGCGCCGCGCGGCTTGGTCGTCGAACACGCTGCCGTCCTCGAAGCTCGCGCCCAGCGCCTTGCCTAGGAACAGCACCGCGTTTTGCAACGCCGGTCGCAAATTCTCCACGCAGACATCGATCCGCGTTCGCAGATCGCTGGCTCGCGTCGCGGGGTCCATGGCTGGCAAATCATGCTGAAAGGCGCGCCGCATCTCCAAGCGCAAGCTGCCCGCAATGCCCTGCAGCGCGCTGCGAATGCCGATCAAGCGATGGCCACCCGCGCGCAGCGTTGCAGAACGCCCGCGAATGTCCCAGGCGCTCTGACTCATGACGTCGCGTTCGAAGCCTTCCGCCAGCAGCTTTCCGGAGTTTTGCCGTAGGTAGTCGCTGAGCGCGCGCGCGTCCGAGCGGAGCACGCTGAGCACGAGGTAGGTGCTGCCGATTTGCTGTCGCCGCCGCTCCACGTCCCCGCCGATGCGAACCAGCAGCGTCAGGTAGCGCAGCATGCGAAACAGCGACAGGAACGTGAGCGCGACCAAGCGATGAGCCTCGGCGCCCGGAACACTGCGAATCAGTTCCAACACTTGCGCGGACTTGATGCGATCGAACTCGGGTCGAAACTCGAGCGCGTTCAGAGGATTGAAGAACGCGCTCCGGTCGATCTCGCGATACACGCTCGCCAGCAGCGCGTGGAACAGGCGAAAAGAGACGCGCGGAGTGCGCAGCATGCCCTCCAGCACCTCGTTGGCCGAGGTCAGCCCATGGCGCAGGGTGATCAGGCTCTCCTGCGGGGTATTTTGCTGGGCACCCTGGGTCAACAGCCGATAGCGCGCGTTGTCCTCGGGCAGCATCGTCTCGAGGTAGCGATGAAAGACGAACGCGCGGTCGAGGGAGCCCAGCAGTTGCCGGGCGAGCTGAACCGCGCGGTCCAAGCCGTCGTGGTAGGTCTGCAGAGCAAAGCGAAAATCCTGTGTCACTACCAACGCGCGTCGCGGTGGGCCGGGGTGATTGCGCGGATTGGAAAAGCAGGCGGTGGCTTTGAGCAGCACCTCGAATTCGAACAAGACGTCGTCTTTGTTCTCGAGCGAGAGCTCCTCGAGCCAACTCTCGCGCAGAACGCGGTGCTCGCGGTGGATCGCGCGCGTTCCGCTGAGCAGCGCACTGTACGGATCTTCCCCGGGGCCGACCGGAAACAGGCTGCGCCTGGGGAATGCGGTTACCAAAAGGCCTCGTCGACGCGAGTGGCGGGCTTCACTAGGCGCACCGCGCGCTCAAGGCGTGAAATTGAACGGGTAATTCGTGGTGGTTTCCATGGCCCGCGACGATTTCGGGAACTGAATGCCCCGGATCACGCCCAGCACGCAGTCGGTGACGACGGGCGCCTTCAAGGTGGACCGCTCTTGGTTCAGCTCCGCCAGCTTCACTTTGCCCTCGGGGTCGAGCACGAAGTGAATCACGACGTCGCCTTTGAGATCTTTCTGATCTTTGCGCGCGTCGTCGTAGCACTTGCGCGCCGCCTTCCGGTTATCCATCACCAGCTTGCGAATCACGTCCATCGTGCGCGTTTCGACGACGGCTTTGCCGTTGGCGGGTGAGGGCTCGACCGCGCTCGCAGCGGCCGCCTCCTTGCCTGCACCGTCGTCACTCTTGGCGGTCTTCTCACCGACCCAGCCTTCGTCTTCGCCGGCTGCCGGTTTGTTGGGTGCAGCCGCTTCGGGAGCCGAGCTGTCGGCCGTTGCGGCTGTTGCGTCCGAAGCCGCCACCGGAGCGGGGGTGCCGCCTGCACAGGCGACGGCAGCCAACGGAAGCAGAGCAGCCAGCATCATCAGCGTGGAAAAGGAGTGTGCGATGCGCATGGCGCCCGATACTACCCGCTCACACGGGCAGCTGCGCGCGTTTCGCCGTGGCGCGAAAAATGAGCTATTTCCTGCGATCTAGCGGGAAAGAGCGGCTCAGCCGGCCTTCAGGAAGGGCTGCCACTCTTCGAACGGCTCAGCCATGACCATCGAGATCTGCTTGGCGGTCGACCAGCGCGGGCGCTTGGGCTCTTTGAGTAGCTTCATGCCTGCCTCGACCGGGGTGCGACGCCCCTTCTTCAGATTGCAGGAGCGGCACGAGATCACCAGATTGGTCCAGGAGTCTTCGCCGCCGCGGGAGCGGGGCTGCACGTGATCGACGTTGAGCTCGCGGTGACCGGGGCGCCGCGCGCAGTACTGACACTGAAAGTCGTCTCGCAGCAGCAGGTTTTCACGCGTCAAGCGGACCGACGCGCGCGGCGTACGCTCGTAGCGCAACAAATGTAGAACTCGGGGGACGCGTAGCGCGCCGCCGACGATCGGCAGCGAATCATCCGCGTGGCGCACGGGCAGGCTGCGCCAGAGTGAGAAGTCGTAGGTGTCCCCAGCGGTATCCACCGCGTGGCCCACCCCGCCATAGAGCAAAACCATGGCGCGTCGCGCCGTGGTCACGCTCACGGGCGCGAAAAAGCGATTCAGCAGCAGGACGGGCAAGTTCAGCACATCGCGCCGGCCATCCGCGTTTCCAGTGACTGCTCGTTCCAAAGCGTCCACTGAATTTCAAGCTAGCACAAAACGCCACAGATTCTCGCGTCTTGTCGCGCGTTACGCTCGACCGCGCCTCGATACTGGGCTATCTCCGCCTGGCCTTCGACCTGCCCACCGCGTTCTACCGCTGCGGGCGCGGGTTTTGGCTCCCAGGTATCGATGTTCAGATCTGTTTTAGGTTCGGTGTTGGCGTCCCGTCTCGTGGCCGTCTTGGGCTCGTCGGTCATCATTTGGGGCTGCGCTGCTGGCGCCCCGTCGGAGGCTGAATGGCCCCCCGTCTCCAAGCGCTGGTTCGATCGCGGGGACGCTAGCTTTCGGCAGGGTGATCTCGAGGACGCCGAGAACGCTTCCGAGAACGCCCTGCGCGTTACGCCTGATCGCGAGGAAGTGCGGCTACTTGCGGGCCGCATTGCGCTGGCCAAGCTGGAGTACGCGCGTACCCTGCAGGTGACCCAAGGACTGGAATCCGCGGAGGCCCGCTCGCTGCGCGGCCGCGCCTACTGGTACTCGGGGGACATCGAGCACGCCGCGGACGAGCTCGAAAAGCTCGTTGCGGACCCGGAGGTGCGCGACGCCTGGGCGGCGGAAATCGCCAAGCTTGCCCGACGGGGCGTGGGTCGAAAGCCATTTCAGATGAGCGGCGGGCAGGTCGGCGTAACCGATATGCCGCGGACGAACTCGACCGCCATGATTGTACCGTTGGAAATCAATGGCGAGCCGGCGCTGGGCTTGATCGCGACGGGTACGGCTGAGGCGGTGGTTGATTCGAGCGCGGGCGGACAGCCGAGCTGGGTGTCCCTGCGCTTTGGCGAGAACGTGGAGGTACGAGATGTGCCCGCGTTGGCCAAGGACCTGTCCGGGATCTCCCGGCAAGTGAACGCGCCGATCAAAATCTTGTTGGGCGTGAATCTGCTCCGCCATATCCGCCCCACCTTCGATTTGATTGGCGGCCAGTTCGTGGTGCGTCGCTACGAGCCGCTGCCGCCACCGGTGGCAACCACACTCAAGGTCAACTACGTGCGCGGCGGCGGCATGCTTCTGCGCGGAGCTTTTGGTGCTGAGGCGACCTCGGCCCAGGCGTCGTTCTTGGTGGATACGTCGATCGTGTATCCGGTGGCGCTGGACAGCGGCGGCTGGAAAAAAGCGGGCGTTCCGGCGTCCAGCCTCCGTGCCGTACCCAATGGGGGCACGATGAGGTCCGGTACGGTTCCGCTGCTCAAACTGGGCGCCTTTGAGTTGCCCAGTGTCCCCGCACTCTCTGGCGACGAACCGGTGAAGGAGCGCGAACAAGGCTTGGGCATCGAGCTCGACGGCTTGGTCGGCTCGGGTCTATTGGCGAACTTCCGCGTCACGCTGGCTGATGGCGGGCGTACCATGTGGCTCGAAGACATGCCGCGGGAAGCCTATGCGCCCAACCCGTCGCTCAATATTCCGGAGACGCCCGACGAAGCGCCGGAAGACTCGCCCGACGAAGAGGAGGCACCCAGCTCCAAGCCGGGCAAGCCGGGGCCTGCCAAGCCGCCCGCCAAGCCGCCCGCAGCGGCGACCAAGCCGGCTCCTGCCGCGGCGACCCCGGCCGGGGTCCTTCCCGCAAAACCCGCGCCGGCAGCGGCCCCAGCAAAGCCTGCGACCAAGCCGTGAGCCCAAGCACGCAGGTCGCGTTGTATGCGGGTAGCTTCGACCCGCCGACCTTCGGTCATTTGGATTTGGTCGAGCGCGCGTCCAAGCTCTTTCCTCGAGTGGTCGTGGCGATCGGCGTCAATCAGGCGCGCGTGCCGCTGTTCACGGTCGAGGAGCGGCTGGCCTTGATGCAATCCATCTGCGCGCCCTATGCGAACGTCGAGGTCGCGTCTTTTCGCGGTCTATTAGTGGACTACGGCAAGAGCATCGGCGCCCGCGTGATCGTGCGCGGACTGCGCGCCGGCACTGATTTCGAGTACGAGCTGCAGATCGCCCACGCCAACGCCGACCTCAAGCCCGAGATCGACACCGTATTTCTGCCCACCCGCACCAACTACGGCTTCATCTCCGCCACGCTGGTGCGGGAGATTGCCAGCTACGGCGGTGATGTCGGTCGCTACGCTCCGCCCGTGGTGTGCGCCGCGCTGCAGCGCAAATTCGGCGCGCCTTAGCTGAACGTCAGTAGACCGCGTGCGGCGTCGGCATGAACAGCAGCACGAACATGATCAGGCACAGCCAGGCAACGGCGCGGCGTCCAGGGCCGAGCTCGCCTGGCTCGAACGGCGGGTGATCCGCGCTCCCCGACATGCGCCCGATCACGCCCGTGAAGCCGTACCAAATCAGCCAAAAAAGCGAGTTCACGACGGCATAGCCGTAGCCGAGTGAGTCCTGGCGGAAAATCACCGGTCCCACGAACTTGAGCAAATTGTAGGCGAAAAGCAGCAGCAACCCGCGGCGCAGCCAACGCGCGATCACGTGCTGCCGCTCGCCGAACAAGGCGAAGGCGATGTGCCCGCCGTCGAGCTGACCCCAGGGCAGCATGTTGATCATCGTCACCAACAGGCCGACCCAACCGGCGTAGGCGGTCGGGTGCAGGTGCACGTCCGAACCATCCGGGATCGGCCCGGCGAAAATGCGCTTCATGAACAAATACAAAAGGCTCTGACCCTCTTGCGTGTAGTGCTCGGGGTTGGGACCAATCGCTGACTGAGAGAGGCCGAAGGCCAGCACTGGCAGCGCGACGACCATGCCTGCCAGCGGTCCGGCCGCGCCGATATCCAAGAGCGCGACGCGCGAGCGGATCCGACCACTCATGCCGATGATTGCGCCCATCGTGCCGAACGGGCTCAAAAACGGCAACGGAATGAAAAAAGGGAGCGATGCCGGCACCCGGTGCAAGCGCGCCGCAATGTAGTGCCCCGACTCGTGCGCGATCAGGATCGCCATCAGCGGCAGTGCGAAGGGCCAGCCATGCCAAATCTCCAACAGGCGTCGCGGGTTCAGCGACTCAGCCAAGCTTGGGTCCGCCTCGGAAGCCCCGGTCCAGAACACGCTGATCAACGTGAGCACGAACAAGACTAGGGGTAGCCCGTACTTGATCGGCTCTGGCTGGTCGTCGTCGCCCCCATCGTGCTGCGTGGGGAACCCCGGGCTATCGCTCATGGCTCAGCGACTCACGGAGCTTGAGCGACAATCGCTCGAGCTGCGGGGCCAGTTCCGCATCCAAGATGCCGATCTCGGTCTCGATGCGCAGGTCCCCGCGGCTGCGGGCCGGGTCCGGTCGTACTTGCACGATGGCCAGCTCGAGGCCCAGCGCCGGCAGGGAAATGTCGAGCAATTTCGCGTCCTCCGGGTGGGCAACCAGGGTGATCCGCCGGGCCCCGCGCGCCTCACTGAGTGCCTGCCGAGCCAATGCGATCACTTGTTCGGGCGCGACGCGCAGGCTTTCGCCGAGCAAGCGTTCCGCGAGCAGGCGGGCAAGCTCCACACTGCGGTCGAGCGCGCGCTCGTCGGCGCGATCCTCGTATTGGCGAAGGGCCAGTGCACGTACGGCAATCCTGGCCGCAGCATCCGCGCGGCCTTCGGTTTCGGCGCGCAGGCGAAGTTCGGCCGCGGCACGCTCGGCATCGCTGACGAGCTTTGCCGCTTGCGCTTCGGCGGCCGCAATCAGCGCACGCGCCCGCTCGCCGGCTTCCAGTACTTCACGGCGCACGACCTGACCGCGCGGCAGGGTCTGGCTTTCGACTTCGAGCGAAACTCGCCTGGCGGTCGCTAGGCCTTCCGCCTTGATGATCCGGCCCAGACCGAGCTTCATTTGAAGGACCGCGTTTCCAAAGCGTTGGCCACGCGAGCCAGTTCTCGCGCCAAGGCTTCGGCGCGTCGGTCGCGTTCTGGATGGGCTAAGCCACGCGCGAACGCGCGCGCGTCCGGGTGTGGAAAGCGGAAGGGTTCGAGCAGCTCGGCGTCGCGGCGGCCGGCGAGATAGCGCATGGCTGCAAACGCGCGTTGAAAGTCCGAGCTCTCGAACTGGGCCATCGGGAATCAGAGCGCTTCGATCACGACCGCGACCGCCTCACCGCCGCCGATGCACAGCGTGGCCAGACCGCGGCGCGCGCCGCGGGCGCGCAGCGCGTAAACCAGGGTGGTCAAGATCCGGGCGCCGGAAGCGCCAATCGGGTGGCCGAGAGCGACTGCGCCGCCGTTCACGTTGACGCGCTCGGGATCCAGCCCCGCGAGCTTGCCACAGGCCATCGGCACGCACGAAAATGCTTCGTTGATCTCCCACAGATCGATGTCACTGGCGCGCAAACCGAGCTTGCTCAGCGTTACGGCGATGGCTGCGGCGGGCGCCGTGGTGAACCACTCCGGTGCCTGAGCGGCACTGCCATAGCCGACGATGCGCGCCAGCGGCGTGAGCTTTCGATCGCGCACCGCTTGCTCACTGGCGAGCACCAGCGCGGCGGCGCCATCGTTGATGCTGGAGGCATTGGCGGCGGTGATCGTGCCGTCTTTGCTGAACGCGGGTTTGAGCTTGGCGAACTTGCTCGAATCGCCGCGCCCCGGCTCTTCGTCCTCGCTGACCGAGAGCGGGTCACCCTTGCGTTGGGGCACCGGAACAGCGGCAATCTCCGCTGAAAATGCGCCGCTTTGCTGCGCCGCGAGCGCCCGGCGATAGCTCTCGGTCGCGAACGCATCCTGGGCCTCGCGCGTTAGCTCGTACTCTTTCGCGCACAGCTCGCCCGCGGTGCCCATATGGAAATCGTTGTACGGATCCCACAGGCCGTCGAAGATCATCCCGTCGACCAACTTGCCGTCGCCCATGCGATAGCCGTTGCGCGCCTCGCGCAAGTAGTACGGTACGTTGGACATGGACTCCATGCCGCCCGTGACGACCACTTGAGCGTCGCCCAGCAGCACGGTCTTGGTGCCAAAGACCACCGCTTGCAGCCCCGAGCCGCACACCTTGCTCACGGTCGTGGCGGGCACGGTCTGCGGAATTCCGCCAAAAATGGCGGCTTGGCGCGCGGGCGCCTGGCCAACGCCGGCCGACAACACGTTGCCCATGAAGACCTCGCCGATGTCGGCGGCCGACAGCCCTGCGCGCTCGACGGCGGCGCGGATGGCTACGGCGCCCAAGCGCGGCGCGGGCAGGCTTGCAAACGCGCCCAGGTACGAGCCGATCGGAGTGCGAGCCGCGCCCACGATGTAAACGGCGGGAAGGGTCGTCATCGGTCCTTTCAGGCAACCAATCCGGCTCGAGCCAGGTTCTTGCGCATGCGCGCGTCCGGCTCTTCCAAATTCGGGATGAACGGCGTGCCGGTGATCAGATCGACTGCCTCGATGTAGCGACGTGTGGCTTCCACGCGTACTCCGTCGGGAATCACCGGAATTGGGCCTTCGCCGCGGTAATTTTGGTCGACCAAGTAGCGACGCACGTATTCCTTGTCGAAGCTCTCGGGATCGTGGCCGGCTTCGAAGCGCGACTCGTAGCTGGCCGTGTACCAAAAGCGCGACGAATCCGGGGTGTGGATTTCGTCGATTACGACGATCTCCCCGTCCGCGGTTTTGCCGAACTCGTACTTGGTGTCGACCAAGATCAGGCCGCGCGCTGCGCATAACCGCTGGCCCTCGCGGAAGAGCGCCATGGCCATCTCCGCGGCGGCGTCGAAGTCCGCGGCGGGCATGCCGGAAATCTGCAAGATCTCCGCGCGCGACGCCGAGATATCGTGGTCGCCCTTGGGCGCTTTGGTGCTCGGCGTGAGGATGGGCTCCGGCAGTTTGGCATGCTTTTTCAAGCCTTCCGGCAGCTGGTGGCCGCAGAATTCACGCGCGCCGCGCTCGTAGTGGACCCAAATGCTGGTCGAGGTCGTGCCCGTCAGGTACGCCCGCACGACCATTTCAACCGGTAGCGGCGTGCACTCCTTGGCGATCAGCACATTGGGATCGGGCACCGCCAGCACGTGGTTCGGCGCAATATGCGCCGTGTTCGCGAACCAAAACGCTGCCGCATGGTTCAACACTTGCCCCTTCAGAGGCAGCGTGCCGAGTACGCGATCGAATGCGCTGATGCGATCGGTAACGACGATCACGCGCTTTCCGTCAGCGGTGCTGTAGTTGTCTCGTACCTTGCCCTCGTACTTCTTTCCGAGCCGCGGAAAGTCGCTGCGATCGAGGGGATGCGCGAGTGCTTTTTGAATCAGGGAAACGTCCACCAAAGTGGCCAAAAGCTAACACCATCCGGCCATCTTGGTAGGCGCCAGTGCAACGTTCTGGTGTGCCGCTGTGAAGGTTTGATGATAGTAGCCGGAATTGTACCGGTTTCGCTGATCGGGGTCCCACCCTGAGTTTCGGGCCCACCCCTCAATCGCTCTTCGTCCCCAGCCCAGCATGCAGACCCTCGCCTTCGGAACGCCACGTAAATTGCCGCGGCCGAGCCAGGTGCTCGGACGAGTGGCCGTGCTCGATATTGCCTTTGCGGGGGCGGGCAGTGGCGGTGGCTTTCCCAAGATCACTCTGCCCTTCATCGAGGGGCTCGGCGATCGCCTGCGCGCCTGGGTCGATCATCACGATCACGAGCTCCACGCGAGCTACGCCTCCGATCCGCGCTTCGTGCTGGCGACCAAGGCGCAGCACGGCGCCTGCCCGGAGATGATCACCGAAGAGTTGGTGGCCCGCGTGGGTGTGATCGACACCATCGTCTGCCATACGGACTTCGACGGCTTGGCCAGTGCGGCCAAGTGGATGCGAAACGGTGTCGAATCCTACCCGGGCTGCGACGACGACGCGCGCGCCGTCGATACGCGCATGGGGACACCCAGCGCGATCGGCAATCGGTTCGACCGCGCGCTCCGCGCGCGGCCACGGGACGAAGGACTTTTTGGGCTAATCGTACGGCATTTGGCCACGGGCCTGAAGGACGAATCTTTGTGGCAGCCGATCGACCGCGCGGCGGAGGATCTGATCCCGATCGAGCGTGAGACACGCCGCGCGGCCGAGCGTTACCAGCGTTTGTCGCCCGGCGTCGCTTTCCTCGAGCTCGGCCCCGAGGTGACGCGCATCGACAAGACGCTCCTGCTCTTGCTCGGCCAAGAGCGTGAGCCGGTCAGTGTGGTGGTCGACCGCGACAACGTGAGCGTGGCTGCGCGCTTCGATAGCGGGCTCAACTTCGTCACCTTGTTCAAGTTGGGCGGCGGCATGCCTACACGCGTGTCGGTGCCGCGACCGCGTTTGAAGGAAATCTTGCGCGCGTTGGGCGTGGACCCGAGCCAAGCGGGAGTCGAAATTTGAGGCGGAGAGCGCGTTTTTCGGCGGGTTTTTTAGGGTTGCTCAGTGGCGCTCTGCCGGCACTATCAGCTCACGCGGCGACTGGAGTCGTGGCCTTTGCTCCGCCCGGTGACGGCCAAGCTGGCTTGGCCGTCGGCTTCGACGCGGCGGGTTCGCTGCGCATGGCGCCCTGCGCGGTGAAGGGCTGCAGTATCGACCGCGGCACCGAGCTCTCTTTTCCGGCGGAACTGCGACCCGCGATCCCGAACGCGCAGTTCACGGTCGTCGGCATCGGCGAGGGCCGGCGCGCGATCGTGGTTTCGGTGAGCGATGCACGCGCGGGGCGCGCGTGGTCGGCGGTCGTCACGGGCGGCCTGGCTGGCGGCGGGCCAATCCTCGTTTTTTCGGGCTTTACCGGCTTTACCTCGGGTGAAGACGGCACGCGGCGCGGGCAGCGCGTCGAGATCTCGCCGCCGGACGAGAGCGGCGCGCGGCGGATCGTCGTTGGCGACGTGCAAGAGGATTTGTCGCTCTGTGGCCGCCCGGCGTTGCTCGCGCCGCAGCTGCTGACGAGCCAGGACCTGAAGCTGCATCCAGCCAAGGTGCAGCGACTTTCGGTCGAGGAGCGAGAGAGCGCGCGGCAAGTGACGGCAGTCCGCGTGGCGCCGGCCGACTCCGCGGCCCCGGGCTTTGGCGTGCTGCGCGCGCTGGCAGCCTCGAGCGCGGTGGGCAGCCCGGCCGCGCTGACCGACGGCAATCCCGAAACCAC
The DNA here is from genome assembly GCA_035273265.1 of Polyangiaceae bacterium. GTDB lineage: Bacteria > Myxococcota_A > Polyangia > Polyangiales > Polyangiaceae > PMG-095. The sequence continues at coordinate 21,355 of DATEPG010000058.1, read as the reverse complement.
TTGGGCCGAAAATCGCGGCGGCTCGGGGCGGGGCGAGTTCGTGCTCTTGAACGCTCCTCCACAATTGCCCATTTCCGGGCTGAATGTGACGATTCGGCCCGCCCAAGGCAAGGTCTTGGATGGCGTTGCGCCGCGCGTCTTCTGGCTGGCTTCCAACCGCAGCCTCGTCCAGGTGACGATGCCCGAGGATGCCTGGAAGTTCCCCGGTGCGCGTTACAACATTCCGCTCGATCCGCCGCTGCAAGGCGATTGCCTGGCGCTCGTGACCGAGAGCGCGTTCGACGAGAACCCGAAAGCGCGCGTGACATTCGCTGAACTCGGCGCGCGCACGGAGTTCGATGCCGCTTCGGTACCGGCGCTGGTGGCGGCGCTGGCCGGCGGCGCCGAACGTGCGGAGGCCGCAGCGGCCGTGCTGCGCACGGTGGGCCAGCCCGGCTACGAGGCGATCGCGCAGGCCTTCGATGGCTTGGACGAAGGCGGTCGCCGTGTGGCCCTCGATATCCTCGATCAGGCGCCATGTGAGACCAGCTTGCCCGTGTTTCTGAAGGCTTTTTCCGGGCTTTCACAAGCGCACGCGATCCACGGTCGGGATCACATTCGCCGCTGTGGCAAGACCGCAGCGCCGTTCTTGGCGGCTGCCGCGAAACGGGCCAAGGGCGCGCAACAGATCAATCTGCTGGGCGAGTTGCTGCTAGCGGACGCGGCGCAATGCGTGGACGTGATCGTGAGCCTGCTCGATGTCGATTCGCGCTCGCGCCGGACCTCCCTGCGCGTCGCGCTGGCGCGCGCCAGCACCGTCAACGAAGCCAAGCCGCGGGTGCTCGCGGTGCTCGCGGATCCCGCGAGCAGTGAGCGGCTCACGGTCGAAGTCTTGCGCGCCCTGGGCGCTCGCATTGCCGACTTTCAGCCGGCTGCTGGCGCCGCTATCGCCCGCGTTTGGAGCCCGAACGCCAGCTTTCGCACGCGCTTCTTGCTCTTGGCACCGAGCGCCGAGCTGGCCGCTCAGGACCCCGCGTTGCGCGCAGCCTTTGCCCGCTATTTGGCCGCCGATCCCGATCCTCGCTTGCGCGCGCAGGCGCTCTCGGTGGTGAAGGATCCGGCCCAGTTTTCCACCGAGATCAACAGCGCCTTGAACGACTCGGACGTGCGTGTGCGCGAGGCCGCCATCCGCGCTAGCAGCGGTCTGCCGAGCGCTGTGCCCGCCTTGAGTGAGCGCTTGGCGAAAGATCCCTGGCCGCTCGTGCGCATCGCCGCCGCGGACGCATTGGCCGAGGCCAAAGGCTCGCCGATCGCGGCCACAGCCCTCTCGCACGCGATCGACGACGAGTCACCGCACGTGCGCGCGCACGTGATCGTCGCGCTGGGTGCGCACCACGTCAGCTCCGATCTGGCAAAAATCCAGGCGCGTTTGCGAGACGAAGAGGAGTACCCCATGGTGCGAGCAGCCGCGGCGCAAGCGCTGGCTGCGCTGTGCGACACGAGTTCGCTGGATACCTTGACGGGGTACTCGCAAAAGCTGCTGGATCCGCTGGCGACCACCCAGGACCACATGATCGGTTCCGCCGCCCTTTTGGCCCTCGGCGACATGCACCCTGCAGATCTAGCGAAGCGTCTCGAGCCGCTGCGAGCCAAGGGAGCGCCCCCCCAAGCGCGCCAGGCCGCCGACGCGGTGATGCAACGCCGAAGCTCCGCCTGTGGCACGCCGACCAGCAAGCCCCGCTCACCCAAGTCCTAGGGCTCGCCACTCCTCGCCTTCGCGGCGGTGCTGGGGATGCTGACGTAGCCGAATGGTGGTGGTACGAGGGGGAATGGCTTTTACGTTGGTGACCGGCGCGACTGGGTTTCTTGGGTCGCAGTTGGTTCGCTCGTTGATCGAGCGCGGCGAGTCGGTGAAGGCGTTCGTTCGGCCAGGCTCGAATTTGGCGGCGCTTTCCGGCTACCCGCGAGATAGGTTCAAGATCGCGGTGGGCGACATTCGCATCGAGCAAAGTGTGTTTGCAGCGCTTGCGGGCTGCACTCGGATGTACCACGTGGCGGCCAATTTCAAGATGTGGGACCCAGATCCGTCACGCATCATTTCGCCGGCGGTCGAGGGCATGCGCGCGACACTGCGCGCGGCCCGTTCGCGCAAGCTTTCGAAAGTCGTGGTTACCAGTAGCGCTGGCGTGCTCGGGACCACGGCGGGTGAAGAGCTGATGGACGAGACGCACGAGTTCAATCTCGAGGATCCCGAGGCTTACTTTGCGGCCAAGGTGGCGGCTGACCAAGTCGCGGCTGAGTTCATCGCCGAGGGTTTGCCGGTCGTGCTGGCGCTGCCCGCGACGATCGCCGGTCCGGGCGATTGGAAGCCGACGCCCAATGGACAATTGTTGCTCGAGTACCTGAAAACGCCCTCGACCAGCCATTTTCCGGTGTCCGGCGGCGGAATCAACGTGGTCGACGTCGAGGACGTGGCGCTGGGTCACGTGGGCGCGATGGAGCACGGCGTTGCCGGAGAACGCTACCTGTTGGGTGGCGATAACCTGACCTTCAGCCAGCTGTTCGAGACGCTGTGCGATCTGACGGGTCTCGCCGAACCCACGGCTCCCAAGAGCAAGGGGCTGATGAAATTGGCGGGCAAGCTGTTCGAGCTGAACGCGCGCTTGCGCGGCGGTGAACCGCGGATCACCTCGCGCATGGCCAACGATTACGTGGACACGTTCTCGTATGTCACGAGTCGCAAAGCCGAAGCCGCGTTTGGCTATCGTCATCGCCCGGCTCGTGAAGCCCTCGCCCGCTCGGTGCGCTGGTTCCTGGCCAACGGCTATGTGCCGCAGAAGGCCGCCTCGCGCGTGCGTTTGGAGCTGCGTCCGACGTGATGCGGAGAGCGGCTTTCCTGTCGGGGCTGATCGCGGCCGCGTTGGCCGCGCTGCCCGCTGCCCTGCGCTTCGAGTCGGGCTTGGTCTGGCAGGCCTTCGCGGTTTGTATGGCGGGGTGCGCTTTGGTGATGGCGCCGCTCTCGGCTGCGCTCGCCGCAGCAACCACCGCGAGCCGAATGAGATCGGCCCTCACGGTCGGCATCCTGCTCGCGACGCTCCCACTTTTGCCGTTCGCCACGCTGCTCAAGACGACGACTCACCATCGGCCGCTGGGCGGGGTGACCTTTGCGGTGATCGCTGGCTTGCTAATCATTGGTTTGTCGCTGGTCTGTTCGCGGTTCGTCACCTGGGCGGGTGTGCAGCCGCCGCGCCAGTCGGCCTTCGCTCGCCTATCGCTACTGGTTTTAGCCGCGCTGGGCACAGCGGCGCTACTGCTTGGCCTCGTGCAAGGGCTGACCGGCGGTAGTGCCTACCAGACCGGCTTTTATGATGCGCTGCGCGTACTTGGCCTGACGACACTTGCCGCGCGTGTACGCTTTCCTGAGACTGTGTTGCGTCGTGTTGGCGGTCTCGGACTTGCGGCATGGGTAGCGGTGGTTACGGTCGGAGTGTGTCTCGGTCGTGCCCCTGTGCTGCAGGTCGAATTGACCTCCCGTTGCCCCGTTTTGCATTGGCCGCTGGTCTGGCTTGGCGGCTGACCGATCCCGCGCCATATTTCGGAGCGTGATGGGGCGCATCGCCGCTCGGCTGATCATTTGGTGCTTGTCGCTGCTGTTTCTCGCGGCTGGCAACGCATTTGCGGCACCGGGTGATCTCGTGCCACCGCCGCCCGCTGCGGCAGAAGCTCGTGAGGGCCGGACCGAACTTGCCCCACCGCGTGCCGGCTCGAAAACAGCGGAGGACCCGGTCGACGTCGCGTCGACCGTGAATGGATTGCCTTCGTCGGTCGCGGATGCGCCGCGCGTGGGCCGTGGCGTGCTGCGGATGCCGGCCACTCCCGCGGGCTTCAACAGTTACGACGCGGGCTGGGTGCGCTTCATCTACCATCCGTCCAGTCGCGAACGCGTGCAGCCACTGATCGCGCAGGCCGAGGCCGTGCGTCACGACCTGACCGAGCGGTTGGGCTTCCCGGTGCTCTCCGAAGTGCGCGTTCAAATTGCGCGAACTCCCGGGGAAATGGCCACATTCGCACCCTCGGGTGCGCCCTACCCGGAGTACGCCGCGGGCGTCGCTTACTCGGAGCTCGGCTTGGTGCTGCTGTCGCTGACGCCGATCCATGCTGGCCAAGAAGCGCAGGATTTGGCTGAGGTGTTCCGGCATGAACTGGCCCACGTGGCACTGCACGATGCGCTCAACGGCCAGGACGTCCCGCGCTGGTTCAACGAGGGCTTTGCGGTTTTCGCTTCGGGTGAATCGTCGTTCGGGCGGATGAAGACCTTAGCCATGTCGACCGTTGGTGGCTCGCTGATTCCGTTGCACGAGCTGGAGCGCTCGTTTCCGAACGACGAAACCAAAGCCCAGGTCGCCTACGCAGAGGCAGTCGACGTCGTGCGCTTCTTGGTGCGGCGTGAGGACGTCCACCGTTTCCGCACGCTAGTGAGCGAGCTGCGTGAGGGTAAACCCTTCGATCAAGCGGTACTCGACGCCTACGCCATCGACCTGGCCACGCTCGAGCTCGAATGGCGCGACGACGCTTCGCGTCGCTACACGTTCGTCCCGATCTTACTGAGCGGCACCTTCTTCTGGATAGTCGCCCTTGCCCTCGCGGTTTGGGCTTGGCGACGCCGCAAGCGCAGAGACAAACTCACGCTGCAACGCTGGGCGCGGGAAGAAGCCGTGGAAGACCTGCAGCGCGCCCGCTTGGCGCTACGCACCGAAGCCGCCCGCGTACACATCGTCCTTGCCAAGAACGCCGAGATCCCAGTGGCGCAAATGGCCGCCTCCGCTGCGAGCGAGGTCGAAGTGCCGGTCGTCGAACACGACGGCTCCTGGCACACGTTGCACTGAGCGCCTGAGGGCCGATCAGCCCGAAATTCAGCTCGTCGAGCTCACGAAGCTCGCCCGAGCCGCACTCACAAAGGAGCCTGACCTGGTTCTTTGGGATAAATTCCTGTCCGCCTCGACCGACGAGGAATTGGACCGCCTAGCCATGGACAGCCCCGTCTCGACGCCGAGCCAAGAATCAGCCGTGCTTGCCCATGCTGTGCTGTTCGATGCGGCGTGACTCGTCGATCAGGCGCTCGAAGATGCGGCGAACGGTGTCGGCGTCGAGCGGCTCGGGGGCCTGACTGCAGAGGCGCTCGAGCATCTTGCGCTCACGTTCGGGATCGTACACGGCGAGGTTGTTTTCTCGCTTGAATTGACCGACGGCCAGCACGACCTTCACGCGGTCTGCGACGAGTTGCAGGATGCGACCGTCCAATTCGTCGATACTTCTCCGTAGCGCTTCGAGCTCCGCAGCAGGCTTCACGCTGTGGACCGTAACATCAGAAGCCGTCCCGCGTCAGCGAACTACCGAGGGGCAACCAGCCAAGACCTGGACGTTCAGCACATCCCCGGCGGTGAGCGTGTCGCACGCGGCGCCCACGAACTCGATGCGGTCTTGCCCGCTGTATCGCCAACCGTCGTCGTCGCTTTTCGGGACGACTTGGTCATCGAAGTATACATTGACCAGAGCCGAATCCTCGGGCGTCTCGCTCAGCGGCAGATCGCAGCTGATGGCCACCTGTGCCCCGATGCTGCGCAGCGCCTGGCTCAGTTCATTCGTGTCGGAAACGGCATAATAGGCCGTGTCTCCCGGGCGCGCGGTGTTGCCGGCTATCGCCAGTCGGTTGAGCATCGCGCGGTAGGCTTCGCTGCCGGGCATGCCGACGACGAAGGTGTCGACGCCCGCCTTTTGATAGGCCAAAACCGCTGCCTCGCTCGCGTCCGCGTCGACGCAGTTGCCCGCGCTGACCTGCGGTGCACAGCAGTTGTAACTATCGTCGCAAGTCACTCCTGACGCCGAAAAATGCTCGATATTTGGAATACAGGCGTCCACACCGCAACGCAGGTCCAGGTTGCAGTTGGGCGCGCCGTCGGTCATCAAAACCACGAACGTCTTTTTGCCGTCGAGCCCGAGGATGGTCGGTTCCAGCTCGCGTAGCGTGGCCGCAGTGGGTGTTCCGCCGGTGTAAGGTGGGGTACCGCCCAAAAAGCTCAGAAGTTCTTGGAGGACGGGCCCATTTTCAGCGTTGGCCGCATATTTCGGAGAATCGCCGGCTCTGATCGCGAAGAGCTCTGTTCCGGGGGCACAACCGTCCTGGTTTAGGAGCGCGGGATAGACCGCTGCGCCGTAGCGAACCCGGTGACCGACTGCGCGCAGCATGACGCTGATGGCGACGCGGGCATTTTCGTACTTGGTGAAGGGGCTTCCGAGCGGCTTCTCACCCATGCTGCCCGAACGGTCGACGACGAAGTATAGATTCGGGGGATCGCTGATGGCCGGGATCTGCTGATTGCCACAAAGCGCGGCGTCGGCGCTGGCATCACCGACGTCCAAGCTGGCGCTGCTACCGCCGTTGCCGCCACTCGCGAGCCCACTGTTGCCGCCGGCTTGCGGTGGCTCGAACGAGGGGGGATGCTCGCGCGTGCTGCACGAGAGCTCCGCGCTCGCGCTCAGTGCGATCCCAAGCACGGTCAAACCTCGACGAAACACTGACTCGAACCATAGCACTCGAGCGGAAGCCTGCGCCGCCGGTCCGCGTTATGGTGTTCGCGTGACGCGCCCCAGGCACCCGACCGAGCTTTTGACTGTAATGCTGGCGGTGGCTGCTTGTTTGAGCTTCGTGCTGGGCTTGACGGACCTGCCTTTGCGTCCAGCGCCCGAACGCAAGGCCACGGAACCGATTGCGATTTCGGAGCAAGAGCGGACGGGGTCCGTGTCTGTGTCGGTACTCCGCGACAGCGGCGGCGGGTTGGCCGTTGCGACCGTGCAGGTATTCTTGGAGCGCGCGGGCAGCTTTCATTGGTTGGCGGCGGAATCTACCGACAGTTCCGGACAAGTACTCCTTGGCCGCCTGCCGCTGGGGCGCTTGTGGTTGCTCGCTGAGGCGCCTGGCTTTGCGCGCGCTTCGAGCACGTTGCTGCTGAGCTCCGAGCCACGCACGCTGTCGTTCAGCCTGCGCCCCGCGCAGACGTTGTCCGTGACCGTCTCTGACGAAAACGCCGCGCCGATCCCGAAAGCGACGGTGCTCGTCGACACTTCGGATCCACTGCCGTTCGGCGCGCTCACGGACTCGCAAGGCATCGCACAGCTCGCTCGCTTGGGGCCGCCGCCGTGGTCCGTCAAAGCCTCCGCACCGGGCTACGAATCGGTCTCCCGCGCGGGCGTTCGCGGCGCGCTCTCGCTCACTTTGCGCCGCCTGGCCACGCTCGAGGTGGCCGTGCTCGGGCTCGACGGCAAGCCCGCACCGGGAGCCACGGTGATGATCGCCGGCGCGACGCTGTGGCCGGCGCGCAGCGCGCTGACCAACGCCGCGGGCAGCGCGCGAATTACCGGGCTGCTCGCCGGGAGTTACGATTTGCGCGCCAGTTTGGGCAGCCAGGTGGCCCCGACGTTGCTCGGCTTTCCGCTCACCCGTGGCCAAAACGAAAGGCTGACGCTGCGCCTCGAACTCGGGCGCACGGTGATCGCCGTCGTCACCGATGGCGACGGCGCGACCCCGGTGGCGGTGGCCAACGCGGACGTGGTGCTTGCCGAGGCGGGGCTGAGCTCGTTTCCGATCCGCGGGCGCTCGGGCAGCGATGGCAAGGTCTCACTCGGGCCGATCGCCGGCGGGCCGGCGACCTTGGGCGCTCGCGCAGTAGACTTCGTTGGCAGCGCGCTGGTGGTCGTGCCGGAGATCTTGACCGGGCCAGTGCGGGTTCCGCTCAAGCGTGGTGGCACGATCGTCGGTGAAGTCGCGGACGCTCGCGGATTTCCGGTCGACGGCGCAAGCATCGAAGTCGTCGGCAGCGATTCCGACGGATTGCCGATCGCTGAGACCCCCGCGCTGGTTGGCTTCCGGCAAAATCACTTCGCTTGGTCCTTGCCCGGCCCCTTGCCGCTCGTTCCGGCTGGCGAGCTGGGCGTAATGCCCGGCCCAGTACCGCCCATCCCCAAGCCCGGTGCCCCTGCCGCCTTGACCACGAATTTGGCGGATTTCGCAGCCCCACTCAGCGAACTCGCGCCCTGGGTGTCGAATCGCGGCGGCCACTTCACGGCGCGACCGGTCACACCCGGTCGCGTGCGCGTGATCGTCCGTCATCCGGACTACGTCGAAGGCGCGAGCGAGTTGGTCGCGGTGCTTCCGGGCGCCGAGACCCGGGTCAAAATCGTGCTCCTGCGCGGCGCGTCGCTGGAGGGCCGCGTGCTCGACGACCATGGTCAACCGCTCGCGGGGATCGAGGTCGAGTTGAGTTCCGCGCGCGCGACGCGCACCGAAATGGCGACCACCGCCAGCGACGGCACCTTCGCCTTCGCCGCCGTGCCCGCCGATCTCTCGCTATCGCTCTCTCGCCCGGAGGAGCCGTCGCGGGTCGTCTTGCGGAGGTCGCTGCATTTGGCCGAGGGAGCCCATGACAAGCTCGAGTTGATCTTGCCAGCGCTGCGCGATCCGGTACGCGTGCTGGCGCTCGACGAAGACGCGCGGCCCATCGAGCTGGTAGAAGTTGCCGCTACTTCGCTCGAGCCCACACGTCCACTGCGCTTGACCCGCTTCACGGACCGCGAGGGCCTGGTCACATTTCCCGACGCTTTGGGCGAGAATCTACGGATCGTCGCCGAAGCGCCGGGCTACGCGCGGGTCGCCCAAAGCGTCGCGGTCGCGCCCAAGGAGCTCACGCTCACGCTTCGGCGAGGGGTGATCGTCGAGGGGCGCGTGACCGCGGTGCGCGGCCGTCAGCTGGTCGCTGGTGCGGTCGTCAGCGTTTCGCAGAACGGCGTGCGAAAGGTGGCGACCAGCGATGGCGACGGCGCATTCCGGCTGCGCGATATCGCGCCGGGCGAGCTGCACGCGCGCGTCGAGCATCCTGATTTTGCCGTCGAGGAAGCCTCGCTGCGCGTCGACTCCACGGGGCGCGTCGATCGCCCGTTCAGTTTGCCGGATATCGACTTGGTCGAAGCCGGCGAGGTCGAGGGCGAGGTCGTCGATCAGCGGGGGGATCGCGTTGCGGGAGCGCGGGTCACGGTGGGCAACGGGGCCGGCTACTCGTCGGCCAGCAAGACCGCGCGCGGAGCAGTGATCAGCGATCAGGACGGGCACTTCCTGCTTTCCGGTGTGCATCCGGGAACGGCGACCATTACCGCCGTTTCCAGCGTGGCCGGGCGAGGCAGCGCGCGTGCGGTCGAGGTGAGCTCGGGGCGCACCGTGCGCGGCTTGCGCATTCAACTGGCGGCACAGGGCGTCGAGCCTGAAGCTTCGCTCGCGCCGGGCAGTGTGGCGATCGGTTTGGCTGAGCGCGGCAACGCGCCGAACCTCGAGCTGGTCGTGATCAGCGTGGCTGAGTCGAGCGAAGCCGAGCGCGCGGGCGTCGAAGCCGGCGATCTGATCCGAGCGCTGGACGGGGTACGCCCGACGTCGCTCGGCGACGCGCGCGCGCGGCTCGGTGGTCAGCCCGGAAGTGATATCGTGCTCGAGCTAGCGCGAGGGTCGGTCGTGCTGCGCTTGCGCGTACTGCGTGAAGCGATTCGGCGTTAGTCGTGAATCACTTGGCGTTGGCCGTGAAATCCAGCACGAGCGGCGCTTGTTGAGCCACTTTGCCCTTCAAGTTGCTGCTCAGAGCGTCGCTCAAAGACTTGACGAATTTCCCCGCACCGTCGCGTGGATTCACTTCGAACTCTTCGAGCCCGATGGCCAGTGGCTCGCTGGTCTTCACGTGAATCGAGTGCGCTTTGTCGCCCTGATAGTGGACGGTCAGCTCGAGCTTGGCGCTCTTGGCTAGCTTGCGTCCGTGCAGTCGAAAGTCGCCCGTGGCGGTCGCCGTGAGCTTGCGCTCTGCGCCCGTGGCAGAGGCGACGTCGGTCAGGCTCAGCGCCTCGAGCTTGTCGACCTTGAACTCGACCCAGCGATTGGCCTCGGCTTGTTCGGCGCTGACGTCACCTTCGCGGGCGACGATCTGGAGCCAGTTGCGAGCGTGCTCGTTTTGCAGATCGCTCTTGTTGCGCTCGCCGTAGCCGGCCTTCTCATCGCCGCGCTTTTGCTGATAAAGGACCAGCTTCTGCAGGTCGACCTTGACCAGTGCCGTCGATTTTCCGAGCTCCGCCAGGTCGACGAATAGCTCGCCGGACAGGCCACCGGAAGCGTCGCCGTCGATCTTCTCGAGCGGCGAATCCATCAAGAAGGTGACTTTGCTCGAGGCTGAATCGACGCTGAACTGCGTGGCGCTGGCGGCAGGCGCAGTCGCCTGCAACGCAGACGCGGTCGGCGCGAGAGTCGCCGAGGGCTGGTCCTTGCACGCGCTGAACGTGCCGCACACGCAGAAAAGCCCAAACAAAAGCCGAGATTTCACGTGGCCCATTCCGCAGCTCTCCCTCGATTGCCTAGCTGAATCCCCGCGTAGTACGCGGATCTCGGCGAACGGTTTCCGGGAGCCGCGCTTTGCCTGGACTACTGCACGTCGCCGTCGAACGTGTCTTTGATGTCCGGCTCTTTGCGGTCGCCTGGCGCTAGCAAGAACAGGAAGGGGACGACGCCCATGCAGAAGAGCAGCGTTCCGACGATTTTAGCCAGCGTGACGAGACCGGGTTCGACCATGGCAGCGCGACCATACCCAAGGCGGCTGGCGGCGCAAGAGTCCACCCGCTGCGCTGTAGAAATTCCGCTAAAGCCGCGGTCGAGCGAATGGACCAGCTCTTGCACCAGTTCCGCCCATGCTGCCAAGTGCACCGCCCGTTTCGCGTGTCTACCTGAGCCGGCCCAGGATCTTACTGGTGGACGATGATCCCTCGATCATTCGGGGGTTGTGGCGGGTGCTGCGCAAGCATCGCCCAGAATTTCACGTAAATACCGCTTCCGGAAGCGCTCAGGCAATCGAGGCCCTCGCCGAACTCGGCTACGATCTGGTGTTGACCGACTGGCAGATGCCGGGCGGTGGGGGGCGCGCGGTGCTCAATGAGCTCGCTGCTCGCTATCCTGAGACGGCGTGCGTCATCCATTCGTCTCAGGTTGAGCCGGGCGATACGTTCTCGCGCTGCCCGGCGCATGTCGTTGTTGCAAAGCCGGCCAGCGAATCTGAAATTCTTTCGGCCGTCGATTTCGCGCTGCGGCGCTGCGCGTCAGGCGCTGTGCGCGCGGCCAGCTGACCGGGTCAAGCGAGCAGCTTGGCGATCGTCGATAGCTGCATGTTGCTCGTGCCCTCGTAAATTTTGCCGATCTTGGCGTCGCGATAGAACTTCTCCGCGGGGCACTCGCGGGTAAAGCCAATGCCGCCGTAGAACTCGACGCACAGCGATGCGGTTCGCTCGGCGACTTCGGACGCGAACAGCTTGGCCATCGCCGCTTCCTTCACGAACGGCTGACCCGCGTCCTTGAGCCGCGCGGCGTTGTACACGAGCAGGCGCGCCGCTTCGATTTCCATGGCGACGCGTGCGTATTGAAACTGCATGCCCTGGAACTCGGCGATCGCTTTGCCGAACTGCACGCGCTCTTTCATGTACGTCATCGCTTGCGCAAAGGCGCCCTCGGCCAAGCCCAACATTTGAGCGCCGATGCCGATGCGCCCCTCGTTCAGGGCTTCAATCGCGATCTTGTAGCCCTTGCCCACTTCACCGAGCACGTTCTCTTCGGGCACTTCGCAATCGTCGAGCAAAAGCTCGCACGTGCTGGACGCCCGTATCCCCAGCTTGTCTTCCTTTTTGCCCACGGAAAACCCAAGAAAGCCGCGCTCGACCAGGAACGCGGTGATGCCCTTGTAGCCCTTCTCCGGGTCGACATTGGCGAACACGATGAATAGCGAGCTCTCGGCGGCGTTGGTGATCCAGAGCTTCCGGCCATTCAACACGAAACGTTGGCCGCGGCGCTCGGCGCGCGTCTTGAGCGCGAAGGCGTCCGAGCCCGAGCTCGCTTCACTGAGTGCGTACGAGCCGACCCATTCGCTGGCCAGCTTCGAGCAATAGCGCGCTTTCTGCTCGATGCTGCCCCAGCGTAGCAGCGCATTTTCGACCAGCGTGTTTTGCACGTCGACCAGCACGGCCACGCTCGGGTCGACGCGCGCCAAGGCTTGAACCGCGAGCACGGCGTTGAAGAAGCTGCTGCCTGCGCCGCCCTGATCGCTCGGGATCTCCACGCCCATCACACCGAGTTCGAATAGCTCCGGCAACAGGGTCGGGGCGAAGTGCCCGGTTTCGTCCATTTCGCGGACCTTGGGCGCGATGCGATCCCGCGCGAACGCGACGACCGTATCGAAGAAGAGCCGCTCTTCGTCCCGTAGATCCGTGAGTGCCGTCATGGACTCGCTAAAATGCCCGGTCGCCGACGGCAGCGCAACTGATACACTCCGGCCCGGCATGGCAGGTAACAGCTTCGGTCAGGCATTTCGGATCACCACAGCCGGTGAATCACACGGGCCTGGCAACGTGGTCATCATCGACGGTTGCCCCTCGGGGCTGGCTCTTTCGGTCGAAGATTTGCTGGTCGACCTCGACCGTCGCAAGCCCGGCCAGAGTCGGCTGGTCACGCAACGGCAAGAATCGGACACGCCCGAGATCTTGAGCGGCGTTTTCGAAGGGCGCACCACCGGTACGAGCCTCGCGATCTTGATTCGCAATGAAGATCAGCGCAGCCGCGACTACTCCGCGATCAAGGACAAGTACCGTCCCGGACATGCGGACTACACCTACGACGCCAAGTACGGCTTTCGTGACTACCGCGGGGGCGGGCGCTCGAGTGCGCGCGAAACGGTGGCGCGAGTGGCCGCGGGGGTGGTGGCCAAGAAGGTGATTGCCGAAGCTTTCGGGGGCAAGGTCGTGGCCTACGTCAAACAAGTGGGCACGATCGTGGCGAGCATAAATCAACCAGAAGCCGTCACTTTGGCGCAGGTAGAGACGTTCCCGGACGGCTCAGCCAATATCGTTCGCTGCCCCGACGTTCCGCGCGCGTACGAGATGATCGAGCTGATTGACCGCGTACGCAAAGATCAGGACTCGATCGGCGGCGTGAGCGAAATCGTGGCCAGCAACATCCCTGCGGGTTTAGGCGAGCCCGTGTTCGATAAGCTCAAGGCCGATCTGGCCAAGGCTTTGTTCAGCTTGCCCGCCGTGATGGGTGTGGAATACGGGAGCGGCTTTGCCAGTGCAGTGCAGCGCGGCAGCGAACACAACGACGAGTTTTTCGCGGCTGAGGGCGCGACCGGCGGACGCGACATTCGCACGCGTAGCAACCGTCACGGCGGCATGCTGGGCGGCATTTCGTCCGGGATGCCGATCGTCGTGCGCGCGGCGATCAAGCCCACGAGCAGCCTGTCACGCGAGCAACGGACGGTCACCGATGGCGGTGAAGCGACGACGATCGTGACCAAAGGGCGTCATGACCCGTGCCTCTTGCCGCGCTTCGTGCCCATCGGCGAGGCGATGATGGCGATTGTTTTGGCCGACCACTACCTACGTCTGCGTGGGCAACGCCCCGCCTGAAGGAAGCCATGGAGAGCGACGTTTTTTCGGGCACCTTCGCGCTTGTCACGGGCGCGTCGTCCGGTTTGGGTGAAGAATTTGCGCGGCAGCTCGCGCACCGCGGTTGCAACCTCGTCCTGAGCGGTCGCTCGCGCGAAAAGCTCGAGACTTTGGCGTCCGATTTGGCGCGCATCAACGGCGTGGCGACTCGCGTAGTGACCGCGGATCTGGCGCAACCGGGTGGCGCAGAGCAGCTGGCGTTGATCGTCGACGACCTCGGCACCACCATCGATCACTTGATCAACAACGCCGGCTTTGGTTCCGCCGGAGAATTCGCCATTGCCGAACCGCTGCGCCAAACCACGATGGTGCGGGTGAACTGTGAATCGCTGGTTTGCCTCTCCGGGCACTTTCTGCCGGGCATGGTGCGGCGCAACCGCGGCGGCATCATCAACGTGGGCTCCACCGCGGCGTATCAGCCGACGCCGTACATGGCGACCTACGGTGCGAGCAAGGCGTTCGTCGTCAGCTTTTCTGCCGCTCTCGCCTCCGAGCTGGAAAAGACCAATGTTCGCGTGCTTGCCTGCTGTCCTGGTCCGGTACCTACCGGATTTCAAGCCGCGGCCGGCATGCCCGACGGCAGCGTGCTCAAATTCGCCAAGCTAGAAGCAAACGACGTGGTGCAGAGCACGCTCGAAGCCTACGCCGCGGGCCGTGTGGTGTACGTCCCCGGCAAAATGAACTCCGTGCAAACCACCCTCTCGAAGATGCTGCCGCGCGCGGTCGTGGTGCGCGCAGCCAAGTACACGATGCGCAAGTTGGGACGCGCCTAGACGAGCACCGCGCAAGGAGTTCGTCACTGGGTTGCGGGCAGCACGTAATCGGCAATCAGTTGCTCGAGGTTGTCCTTGGCGACATCGTTTGGCATGTAAGCCGTAAATACGATCACCAGACCGCGCTCGCGGCTGACATAGATCACCTGCCCGAACGAGCCGAGGGCGTTGAAGAAGCCGTTCAGGTTCGGTATCCACCACAGGTAGCCGTACTGCCCGCCCCAGGCCGCCCTGCAGCGCGGCGCGGTCGATTCGTCGGTCCACGCGCTGGGAACGACCATTTCGCCCTGCCACTTGCCCGAATTGCGAAAGAGCTCACCGAAGCGAGCCATTTCCCGGGACGTCAGCGCGAGGCCAAACCCGCCGAAGTTGGTGCCGTTTTGGCCGGCGTCCCACGGCGGTGAGTCGATCCCGATTGGACCGAACAGCTTTTGATTACCGTACTCGAGTGGCGTCTGACCGGTGGCGACGCGCAGCATTTCAGCAATGATGTTCGCGCCGCCCGAGCTGTAGTTCCAAACCGTCCCGACCGGCGTATCGACGACTGGTCTCGAGAACATGGAACGCGCAGGATCGGCGGTGGAGAAGGTGGTCTGGTCACCTTCGGCAAAATCGAGGCCGCTCCTCATCGTGAGCAAGTCCTCGAGCGTGATCGTGGCTTTCTCCGGGCTTGGATTGAGCGTGAGATAGTCGGGAAAGGAGTCGGCGGGACGCATCTTCAAGCCGCTCAACGCGCCCTCGGCGAGGGCGATGCCGACCAGCGCGGACAAGAACGACTTGGTCGTCGAAAACTGCGGCTGACGTTCGCTCGGCAAGACCTGATGGGGAGTGCCGCCTGCGGCGGGGTTCATGCCGGAGTTCCAGCCGTAGTGTTCGAACACCAGGCGCCCTTCCTTGGCGACTAGAAACGAATGAATTTCCCAGCCCAAAGCCCGGATCAGACGCACGGCATGCGCGAGCGGCGCGGGGTCGACCAGGCCAGGGCTCGCGGGTTGCCAAAAGCTATCCGGAAACTCCGGATCGCCCAGGTAGTCGCGCAGTACACCGGGAGCTTCGCTGGACGACCCCGCCGCACCAGCGTTGCTCACGCTGCCGCCAGCGCCCATCCCCGGCGCGCCACTCGTCAGCGGTTGCCCGGCGCTTCCCGCCCCTCCTTTGCCACTGCTCGCGACACCCGCGGAACTGCTGCCAGCGCGCTGCCACTCGCCGCCCGAGCCGCCCGAACCAGCGGCGGCAGTGGTCGCGCGGCCGCCGCAAGCGGCCGCGAGCGTGAACAGTGCCAGAACCCCCCCGAGTAACCCAGTCTGGTATCTCACCCCGCTCAGAGTTCCACGACTCCGTCAGAGCCGCCAGCCGCGTGACGCTTCTTACGATGCGCGACAACGACCCATAAAAAGCTCCGGGACCTAGGACCCCGAGTGCTCGCCGTCTTTCAGACATTTCGACAGTTCGCTCAGCATGCGGTCTGCGAGCACCAAGCCGTCGCTGATCGCTTCCTGCTCGCCCGCGCGGCGCGTGAGGCGTCCGTCGGGGCTGAGGCGATAGAGCGACTTTTTGCCCGCGACCAGCGCGCCGATTTTTGCGTGGTCGAGGGGTGTGTCCGGGAGCAGGTGCAGAGTGGCAGATTTTGCGCTGGCTTCGCAACCCACCGCGCGCAGGCGCCTGAGCTCGGTCTTGACCCGCATCAGCTCGATCAGGCGACGCGCGGCGACCGCTGGCGGCCCGAAGCGATCTTCCATTTCACGGGCCAGCTCGTTCACCTCGGCTTCGTCCGCGGCGCTGGAAAGTCGCTTGTACAAAGACAGGCGCACCCCGACCTCCGCGATGTAGTCTTCGGGCAGCAGTGCCTCGACGTCGAAGTTGAGATCGGGGTCGACCTCGTGCACCACGGTCTCACCGCGGAGCTCGTGCGTGGCATCCTCGAGCATCTTGCAGAACAAGTCGAAACCGACGCTCTCGACGAAGCCGCTTTGATCGGCGCCGAGCAAGTCGCCTCCGCCGCGCAGCTCCATGTCCAGCGTCGCAATGTGGAAGCCAGAGCCGAGCTCGGTATAGCGCTCGAGCGCCTCGATGCGTGAACGCGCTTCGTCGCTCAGCTGGCTCGCCGGCGGCACGAGCAGGTAGGCATAAGCTCGCTCATTGGCCCGACCGACGCGCCCGCGCAACTGATAAAGCTGAGATAATCCGAATAGATCCGCGCGATCGACGATGATCGTGTTGGCGCGCGGGATATCCAGCCCACTCTCGATGATCGCGGTTGCCACGAGGACGTCGTACTCGCCCTGGACGAAGTCGAGCATGGTTTGCTCGAGCGCGCTCTCGCTCATTTGACCATGACCCACCGCGACGCGCGCGGTCGGCAAGAGCTCCTTGATGCGCTCCGCGCGTTCGTAAATGCCATCCACGCGGTTATATACATAGAAAACCTGTCCACCGCGATCCAGCTCGCGGCTGATCGCCTCCTTGACCATGGCCGGGTCGAACTGCGAGACGACCGTGCGAATCGCGCGGCGATCCACCGGGGGTGTGGTGATGATCGACATGTCGCGCATGCCGCCAATCGCCAGCTGTAGCGTGCGCGGGATAGGCGTGGCGCTCAACGTCAGCACGTCCACGCTCATGCGCATTTGTTTGATCCGCTCCTTGTGAGTGACGCCGAAGCGCTGCTCTTCGTCGACCACGAGTAGGCCGAGGCGTTTGAAGTGGACGTCCTTGGACAGCAAGCGGTGCGTGCCGATGACTACGTCTACCGAGCCTTCTTTCAGGCCTTTCAGCGTGTTTTGGTGCTCGGCCTTGGATTCGAAGCGGCTCATGGCGCGCACCGTCAACGGGTAACCGGCGAAGCGCGCGGCAAAGGTGTTGAAGTGCTGTTGCGCGAGCACCGTCGTCGGACAGAGCAGTGCCACTTGCCGGCCGCCCATGGCGTTGAAGAACGCAGCGCGCAGCGCGACCTCCGTCTTGCCGAAGCCGACGTCGCCGCAGACCAGGCGATCCATCACGCGATCGCTTTGAATGTCCTTCAGAACTTCGGCGATGGCCGAGGCTTGGTCGCGGGTCTCCTCGAACGGGAAGCTGGCCTCGAACGCGCGATACTCGTCGTCTGGTGGTGTGAGCGGCTCTTTTTTCAGCGCGGCGCGTTCGGCGTACAGCTTGAGCAGCTCGTCAGCCATCTGACGCACGCGCCGCTCGACGCGCGCTTTGGTCTTGCCGAAGGTCTGTCCGCCCAGTCGATCGACCTTGGGCGTGGTATCGCCCTGAGCGTACTTTTCGATCTGATTGAGCCGATAAATCGGCAAGAACAGTTTGTCGCCGCCTGCGTATTCGAGCACCATCAGGTCGACGTGCACGCCGCCAATCGCGCGCCGCTCGAGCCCGAGGTAACGACCGACGCCGTGGTCGACGTGGACCACGAAGTCGCCCACGCTGAGCGCCCGCAGATCTTGGAGCATGGCCCGCGCCGAGCGCTTCTTCTCGGCCGGTCGATGTGCGCGCGAGCCGAAGATCTCTTCCTCGGTGATCAGCACGAATCCGGCAGCGGGCGCGAGCACGCCGCGTGTCAGCGGGGCCGTCACGATCCGAACCTGCGCGTCGCGCGTGAGTTCACTGTCCGCGCGCCAGACGTTCACTTTCGCGCCGCGATGCGAGAGCAATGCGGCCAAGCGCTCGGCCTGAGTCTCCGTGCGCGCGCAGATCACGACCTCGAGGCCGGCCTCCAGGTACGCACGAACGCGCTCCAAGAGTGGCTCGAGCGCGCCTTGCTTGCCGTGCTCGGTGCGCGCGCTCTTCACGGCGCGCGCGAGATCAGAAAGGTCGGAAAATGCCAGGCTCGGTGCCTCTGGCGGCGCGCTTTCCAGATCTTCGAGCAAACTCGGGCTGCTCGGTCCGGCGATGGCCGTCCGGTGCAAGGCGAGCAGCGAGCGTGCGCGCAGGCGCTCTTCGAGCTCGTCTCGGCTCAGATACAACGCGCGCGCGGGAAAGTGCGGGGTCCCGCGGCGCGCCGCCTCGCCTGCCAAGCCGCGCTCGAGTTCATCGTGCACCGCCCGCACCACCGCGCTCGGATCATCGATCACGAAGACGGCGTCCGGCGCTAGGTAGTCGAACAGCGTCTCGAGCTCGAAGAACGCCGGCAAGTAGCCGTCACTGCCGAAGAACGCGCGACCGGTCGCCAGGTCGTCAATCAGCGCGCGCGTCTTGGTCGACGGAAAGTCGACGGTGTCGCACAGCTGGCGCAACACCTCGCGAGCGCGGGCCTCGGTCTTGGACGTGACGATCGCGTCGCGCGCGGGCGGCGCGACCAGGCGCGTGATGGCATTCTGAGTTCGTTGATCGTCCGGGTCGAAGACCTTGAGCGAGGCCACGATATCGCCGTACATTTCGATGCGGATCGGCGCGGGCAGCTGACCGGGCCAAAGGTCGATGATGCCGCCACGCAGGGCGAAGCTGCCCGGATCTTCGACTACGGGCGCGCGCAGGTAGCCCGCCGAGCTCAGTCGCTGGGAGAGCGCGACCAGGTCCAATTCTTGCTCGACGGCGAGCTCCAGAGTGGCATCGCGCAGTGCTTGGCGCGGCGGCACGCGGCGAACCAAAGCGCTGGCCGTGACCACCAACGGCGAGCGCTCGGGGTTCGCCAAGAGCTCGCACAGCGCGGCCGTGCGCAGCATCGTGGCGCGCCGATCGGTGTGCACTTCGGCGTACGGGGTCGACTCGGACGGAGCGAGCACGAGCGGTGCTGGCATCAGTTGGCGTGACAGGTGCGCAAGTGGCAGACCTTTGCCCAGCGCCGCCAGATCGCCCGCCGCTTGCTGGGCAACCTCGTTGCTCGCCACGAGATACACGATTTGCCGGCCGCTTTGCGCCGCCAGCGCCTGGCTCACCAGGGCTGGACCCGAACCCTCCGCGCCAACCAGCTTGCTGAGACCGGACCCGGAGAGGCCGAGGCGAGCCGCGTCGCCCGCCGTGATGATCGTTCGATCCTCGGGCAAGCGCGGGAAGAAGGCATTGCCTTCGAGCTGGGGATCTAGGGCAGACATGGAGCGGGCGCAGTCTTACTCGGAGTCTGTGCCTTGCAACGTATGGATCAGATAATTTCTGGCCAACAGCGCATAGGGACCCGATTCGTGTTGCCCGAGGTGCGCGCGGTAGGCCGAAGCAGCGGCTTCGGTGTCACCCAGGCGATCGAAAAGGTAACCTCGGGCGAAGAACGCTGGGTAGTCCGGGTCCTTGCGCGACAGCGCGTTGACGACGCGCACGCGCGCCGCGTTGGCCGCGCCCTCGAGGTCTGCCATGAGCGTCGGTTCCTGCTCCGGGTGGAGCAACAAAAAGCGGTAGTAAAGGCGCCAATCGTTGAGTGTCGGCGCAAACGGAAACGAGCCGCGCTTGCCGATCAGATCCGCCCAATGCAGCTGAAACAAGACGCGCCGGGTGGCCTCGTCGGCCAAGAATCGTCCGTCTCTACCGAACCAACCGTTATGCTGGGCGTGCGCTAGAAAGTCTGCGCCCAGCTCCTCGAGTTCGCTGTTCGGCTTCCCCTCGCGTTCGAACTGGGCCAACGCCCGCAAGAAGTATTGCGTCTGCACGGCGCGCAAGCTGAGTAACAGCGAGCTCTGCCCCTTGGACACGACCGCCTGCATCCGTTCGCGCAGGTCGTCGACGTCGTGGCCGGTGTCGATGCCATGATTGCGCGAGTGCCCGAAGTGACGGATCGCCTCGCCCACCGCGCGCAGCTCGAATGGTAAGCCCGTCGCTTCGGCTCGGCTGGCCAGCTCCCGCTCTAGCCGATTCTGCCTTTGCGCTTGCGCGCGATCGATGCGCGGCAGCGGCAAGGTCAGCGGACGGCTCGCGCGAGGCAGCGCCAAGAGCGCAAAGGTCAAGACCATCCCGACCGTGACCAGGCCGAGCTCATAGCCCTGCAAATGGCGACCGAGCCGACCGAGCTTGTCGCGAAGGGCATGCTTCTCGGCCGCTGCGGGCGACTTCTTGACAAGCTCGGGGTCTCGTCTCAAGGGTGTACTTCGGGCATTTTCATCCTGCCCGCGGAGTCAGTCGTGGAAGACAAGCGAGTACACCCCCGAGTGATCGTCAACACGCCCGTGTCGTGTGAAGTGCGCGATGGCACCGCATTTCCGGGGTTGGCCAAAGACATCAGCATTGGCGGCATGTTCTTCGAGTCGACCGAGGTCATCCCTTTCGGGACCGAGGTTACCATCGTGGGCCGCTTCGCCGGTACCAAAGCCGATTTGCGGCTGCCGGGCATCGTGCGTTGGGCCAAGCCTGACGGTTTCGGCGTCCAGTTCGGGTCGCTGGGCGCTCGCGAAACGCACGCCATCAGCCAGCTACTCAAGCGCTGAGGAGCGCCACGATGAGCATTCCTTCATCGCCTGAGTCGTTCTTCAGTCACTATATCCCGGAGCGCTTTTCCGGCCTGCCTGGCTTCGAGCAAGTGTCGTCGTTGGGCAGCGTGGCGTTCGCCGTACCCGACGTCGGCAGCTGGTCATTCAAACTGCGTGCAGGTCGGCTGTCATGCGAGCTCGGTGTACCGAGTGATACGGTGGTGCGCATCACCATCCCCCAGGCCAGCTTCGAGCCGATCGTCGTTCGCGGTACCGAGCGCATGTTAGGTCTTGCTCTGGCACCGGAAAAACAGATGTTGGCCTTCCGCGCGCTGACTTTAGACGCCGAGCGCTTGGCGCAGATCCGCAGCGTCGTCGGCTCGGTTTCCTTCGCCGTTCTCGAAGGCAGCAGCAGCCACCGCGTGTTCGTGACGCCGGGCGTCGCCGAGCCGAACCTTGCCCAGCCGGAATGCGAGATCTCGTGCGAGTCCGAGGCGTTTTGGGGCTTGCAGACCGGTACTCAGAATCCGATCGAGCTGCTCATGAGCGGCAAGATCAAGATCGCGGGTGACGCTCAGATCCCCATGGCCCTGAGCAGCTTGTTCGTCTGAGCTCTCGATGGCTCTGAGCCTGTTCTTCTGATCGTTTCTTTGATGGTCACGCGCCAGGCCGCGATCGTCTCAGCCTTCGGCGTCCAATGCCGGCACC
>DATEPG010000057.1:0-9741 GCA_035273265.1 Polyangiaceae bacterium | reverse complement strand
GGCGCTGCGCACGGCCTCCGCAGCCTTTCGGAACTCCGCCACCGTGCGGTGCAAAGTGGGGGTCACGTGTCCTCGCTGGCTGGACCGTAGCTCTTGGCGGGCGGCCCCAGTACCGGCTTGGTTCCAGTGTCCATCGGCGGCTCTTTCTTCGGCTGTGCGCCGAAGCTGTGCGCGGCACTCGGGAAGCTACCGGCTTGGACCTCTTGCACGTAGCTCTGCGTGGCGGCCACGATTTGCGCTCCGAGCTCCGCGAAGTGCTTCACGAACTTTGGCTTCAAGCTCGGGTACATGCCCAAGAAGTCGTAGCAGACCAGCACTTGGCCGTCGCAGGCCGGGCCAGCTCCGATGCCGATCGTCGGAATCGAGATCGCGTCGGTGATGCGCTGTCCGAGTTCGCTCGGGATCCCCTCCAGCACGATCGCATAGGCGCCAGCTTCGGCGATGGCGCGCGCGTCGGCGATCACGCGCTCGGCGTCCGCCTCGATTTTGCCTTGCACGCGGAAGCCCCCCATGGCGTGCACCGATTGGGGCTGCAACCCGACGTGACCCATCACGGGGATGCCGCAGGAGACAATCGCGCGCACGTGTTCCGCGAACGCCTGCCCGCCTTCCAATTTGACGGCCTCGAAGCCGCCCATTTTCAAGAGCTGTCCCGCGCTCTCGAGCGCGCGTTCGACCGATGACTGATAGCTCATGAACGGCAGATCGCCGACCACGTGCGCGCGATGCGTGGCGCGCGCGACCGCGCGGCCGTGATAGCAAATCTCTTCCACCGTCACCGGCAGCGTATTGGCTAGCCCCTGCACCACCATGCCCAATGAGTCCCCGACCAGGAGCACGTCCGCGCCGCCCTCGTCGAGCAGGCGGGCCATGGTGGCGTCGTAGGCCGTGAGCATCGCGATTTTGGGACCGCGCTTTTTCCTCGCTAGCAGCGCGGGCGCGGTGACTTTGACGTCATTCATGCGGATTCCGAGCGCAGCGTACCACCTGGCCGAAAGAGTGAAAGAACGCTAAACTTCAGCTCTTGGCGCCTGACTCACAGAGCGACTTTCGCAGGGCGTTCCAGCGCCTAGCCAAGCGCGTTCATCGCCGTCACACGGGCCGGCTGGCGCTGACCGGCGCAGCCGTGGGCCTTTCGCTGGGTGCGCTCGGCGCGCTGGGCCTGTGGGCGGTGCGGTGGGGTGAATGGCGGCCGTTCGCGCTCGGGTTCGGCGCGCTCGGGGCGATCGCGGGTGCCACCCTGGCGAGTCGTCGGCGCTGGTCGGAAAGCGAACTCGCGCTCTATCTCGACGCGCGGCTAGGCAGCCACGAGACCGTGACCACCGCACTGGCGGCGCGAGGGTCGGAAGAGCCGGCGCTGGCCCACGTGCTCGAACGCGCCAGCAGCGTGCTGGGCAGCGCCGACCCGAAGCGCGTAAAACCCAAGCTCTGGTCGCGCTGGCATTGGCTGCTGCCTGCCGCGCTCTCGGCGATTGCCGTGGTCAGCGTGCTGCCGTTGCCCCCTACCCCGAAGCCAGCGCCACTCGCGCCCGGCGCCGAGCGCATCCAAATCGAGAACCTGAAGGGCCTGGAGCGGATCGAAGCGCTCGGTCACTTGCAGGGCCAAAACCCCGAACAAGACGAGCGCTTGAAGAAGCTCGCGGAGCAAGCCAAGAAGCTGCGCGCGGCGCTGTCCAAGGGCCTGGAGAAGCGCGAAGCGCTATCGGAGATCGCCAAACTGCGGGACGGCATCGCCGCCGAACGCTTGAAGCTCGGAGACCGTCAAAATCGTCCCGGACTCGACGCTGCGTTGCACGCTTTCGCCAACAACGCCGCCTTGCGCGCTGCGCAAAAGGCGCTCGAAAATGGCGATTTGACCGCCTTCGACGACGAGATGCAAAAGCTCGCCAATCGCGCCGAGAGCAGCGATCGAAAAGCAGCCAAGGACGCCCTGGAGGAGGCCGCCAAGGCGGCACGAGCGAAAGGCGCCAAAGGCCTCGCGGACGCGCTCGACGCGCAAAAGCGCCTGTTCGAACGGCGTGAGTCGCACGCCGACGCCCTGCGCGAATTCGCGCAGAGCTTGCGGGGCAAACTTTCGCCCGAAGCGCTCGAGGACTTGAAAGAGTTCGGCAGCTCCGGCAATCCCGAAGCCGAAAGGCGCCTCGCGGATGCGCTCGAGCGTGCGCTCGAAGGGCTGACCGCAGAGGAGCGCAAGCGCCTAGCCGAGCGCATGAAACAGCAGCTCGAGGGCGGCGCTAGCAATGCTTCGCCCACGACCAAGAAGCAGCTGGAAGAGCTGGCGAAACAGCTCGGCCGCCCGGAGGGCCTCGAGCAGCTCAAAAAGCAGCTGAAAGAATTGGCCAAGCCCGAGTCGAGCGCGGACGCCAAGCGCGAGCAGGGTCTGGATGACGCCGAGCGTGGCGGTTCGGCTGCCGAGCGTGGGCTGGGAGCCGTACCAGTTCCGATGGACAGCGAAGGCGCGCCAGGCTCGCGTAACCCTTCCGGCAAGCCCGACCCCGCCGGCAGCGCTGGTCCCGGCAGCAAGCACGACTCAGCGGCGGGCGACCATCGCGGTTCGACGCCCGAGATCGCCGCCAAAGAACTGCGCTCCAAGGCTGAAGCGCGGCTTTCTGCCGGCGCGCCGATGCACGGCGCAACGCTCGGTCGCGCCCCGGCTCGGCCGGGTGAAACGGCCAATCAACTCGGGCTGGGCCGCGAAAGCCTCGGTGAAGCTCAAAAAACCGAAGTCGGCGCGGTCGATCGTGCGGACATCCCCGAAGAATATCGCGAGCAGGTCGGGCGCTACTTCGAGCCGTGATTGGGGGTATGCTGGGCTCCCTTTGCCCGAGCTCAACGCCCGATGACGGATCCGCCCGCGCCCACGTTCGAAACACGCCTCCTTCAAGCCCGTGACCTCAGCGTGCGTCTCAAGCGCGCGATCGCCACGGTGATCGTCGGCCAAGATGCGGTCGTGGAGCAAGTCCTGTGGGGCCTGATCGCCGGCGGGCACGTACTCCTCGAGGGCAACCCCGGCTTGGGCAAGACCCTGCTCGTACGCACGCTGTCATCGTGTCTCGATCTGCGCTTCTCGCGCATTCAATTCACACCCGACCTGATGCCGAGCGACGTGACCGGCACCAACGTGTTGGTGATGGACGGCGGTGGCCAAGGCAGCAAGGGCCGTTTCGAATTGCATCGCGGTCCGATCTTTGGCCAGGTCGTGTTGGCCGACGAAATCAATCGCGCCACGCCCAAGACGCAGAGCGCGTTGCTCGAGGCCATGCAGGAGCACGCGGTGACCATTGCCGGCACGCGGCACGCGCTGGATGAGCCTTTTTTCGTGCTTGCCACCGAAAATCCAATCGAAATGGAGGGCACCTATCCCCTGCCCGAAGCGCAGCTCGATCGCTTCTTGCTGAAGGTGTCGGTGCCCGCTCCCGGCGAAGACGAGCTGACCGAGATTTTGGCGCGCACCACGGGCAAACCCGCGAGCGAACCGGCAAGTGTACTGACGCGCCAAGAAGTGCGCGAACTACAAGCGCTGTGTCGTGAAGTAGCGGTGGCCGAACCGGTGCTGCGCTACGCGGCACGGCTGGTCAATGCCAGCGCGCCGGACTCGCCGGACGCGCCAGATTTGGTGCGGCGCGCGGTGCGGTTCGGCGCGGGCGTGCGCGGCGCGCAGTCGCTGGTGCTCGCTGCCAAGGCCGTCGCTTTGCTGGAAGGCCGCGCGCACGTCTCCTTCGCCGACCTGCAACGCACTGCAGCGCCGGTGCTTCGCCATCGCATCTTGCTCAGCTTCGAGGGTGAAGCCGATGGCATTTCATGCGACCAGATCGTACGCGAGCTGCTGGCGAGGGTGCTGACCCGCCCGGCCGCGGTCGAGCGCGCCGTGCAGGGGCTGTAGGCCGGTGCGTCTGCCTGCTCGCCTCGCTGCGCTCGTCTGCGTACTGCTTTGGCTATTGTTCGGTGCCCGCCGAGCCCACGCCGACAGCGCATTGAAGCTGGAAGCGGTGCCCGTATTGGGTGCCAGCAGTCCCTCGGTCGACGGCTGGGGTGAAGTCTACGTTCGCCTGGAAAATAGCGGAACGGCACCGCTCAGCGGCTACGTGGAGCTGCGCGTGCCGGTGGCCGGCCGAGGCTCGCCGCCCACGCTTTCGCGCGCTCCCTTTTCGATCGCGCCCAAGGGCCGCGTCAACTTGCTCTTACCGAGTCACGGCCTGATGCTTCGCGCAGGCGAGACCAGGGTCGTGGCGGTCGACGGCAATGGTGAGGAACTGCGCAGCGAATCATTGCCCCCGCAGCGCACGCTCGATCCGCTGATCTTCGACCTGCACACGCCCAGCCGCTTGGCCTCGGTGCTCAATTCGCAACCCGTGCCGATCCGACGGCGCAACGGCGGCTACTCCTACGGCGGCACCACGCTGTCTGTGACGACCCCCCAAACCAACGCCGCGACCGGCGAACTGGTATTGCCCGATTTGGCCGCAGGCTACGCGAGCGCGACCTTGGTCTTGGCCTCGGGGCGTACGATCTCGAGCTTGCCTCCGCCCGCGCTGGACGCCTTGTTTTCGTGGGTACTCGCCGGCGGCGCGCTGGCTCTAGTCGTCGATCGTCCCGAAGACGTACACAGCACCTGGCTCGAAGCCTTGGCCGGCGGTCACGTGCGCAGCTGCGCCGCCGCACGCCAGCTGTCGCTAGTGGCGGAATTTGCGGTCCCGGTCGATAGCCCGGGCAAAGGTTCGTTTGGCGCAGCGCCGCGCGTCACGCTCGAATCCGCCAAGCCCTCGGCGGAGCTGTCAGCCACCTTCTTCGGCTTGACCGGGGCCAACCTGCGAGTCAGTCCCTGGGGCGAGAGCGCCAGCTACGGGCTCGGAGAGGTGCATTTCCTGGCCTTCAATCCCAACACCGAGCTCGGGGCCAACGACCCTTGGCTGCGGCTGGAGATGCTCGATTTGGTGCGCCACGCCTGGGAGCGCGCGAGCGCGGTGGCCTTGCCCCACGGTCAGCTTTCGCTCGCCGACTTCCACATGGATAGCGTGCGCCGGGTACTCGACCCCAACGAGGGCACGCGCTGGACGGTGGTCGTCTCCACGCTGCTGCTGTTGATTTACGCCGCGCTGGCAGGTCCCCTCAATTTCTATTTGGCGCAGCGCGCGGGGCGTCCGCTGCGCGCGCTCTTGCACTTACCGATCTGGGCTGGGCTGGCGCTCGCCAGCATCGTGCTGCTTGGGGTCTTGGGCAAAGGGCTGACCGGCCGGGCTCGTCATTTGACGCTGATCGAAGCCGGTGCGGGCATGGCGCGTGCATCGATCACCCGCTTTCGGGGGCTGTATGGCTCACGCGCGGACGACGTGACCGTGCGCGCCAGCCGCGGCAGTGTGCTCGACGTGGTCGGTGAACCCGACGAGGTCACGCGCGATCTGCTGGTCGACCGCGACGGCCTGCGCTTGGAGCGACTGCGTGAAAAACCCTGGCAAGTTCAGGTCGTTCGCGAGGATGGCTTCGTGGGTCTGGGCGCTGGCGTGAGCCTCGTGCGGGCCGAAAACGGCGAACTGACGATCAAAAACCGCTGCGCCCGCGATCTGCTGGGCGTGATCGTCAAGGCACCCGGCCAGGGTCTGAGCTACTTCCCCAAGCTCGGCGATGGTCAAACGGTGAGCCTGCGCGAAGGCCGCTCGCTGGGGCCGGCGCCGGCCAGCTCCGCGTTCGGGACACGCGCCCTTTCGGCCTCGCTCTTTCACGACCAGGTGGAGGAAAAAGCCAAAGGTTCGGGCGCGGCCTGGGCAGCGCTCGAGGCATTGACCGGCGCCGACGCCGATTGGTGGCCGGACGACGTGCCGATCCTGATCGCGGAGCTCGATGGCGGTGAAGGGCGCAGCCAAGATTCCGGCCTGCGCTTGGATCTGGACCGCGTGCTGCTGCGTGTCGTCGGCTACGGAGGAGTACCATGAGCGCGCCAGTTCCGGCCATTCGCGTGCGCCACTTGTGGCACCGCTTCGGCAACGTCGATGTGCTGCGGGATGTCAGCTTCGAGGTTGGCCAAGGCGAGATCTTCGGCTTCATCGGCCCCAACGGCGCGGGCAAGACGACCACCATTCGCGTCATGGCCACCCTGCTCGAACCGCTATCCGGCCGCGTCGAGGTGGAGGGCATCGACGTCGCGCTCGAGCCCGAGCGAGTGCGGCGCCTGATCGGCTACATGCCGGATCATGCGGGCGTTTACGAACGGATCACGATTCGAGAGTTCCTCGAATTTTTCGCGGACGCCTACGCGGTGCCGGATCGCTCGGTGGTGAGCACCGTGATTGAACTGACCGAGCTCGGGAAATTGCAAGACCGGTTGGTCGCCGACCTGAGCAAAGGCATGAAGCAGCGCTTGCAGATCGCGCGCATCCTGCTGCACGACCCGAAAGTACTGGTGCTCGACGAGCCCGCCTCCGATCTCGATCCGCGCGCTCGCATCGAAGTCCGCGATTTGCTCTTGGAGCTTCGAGATCTGGGCAAAACCATTTTCCTTTCCAGCCACATTCTCACCGAGTTGAGTGACGTGTGCACCTCGATTGGGATTTTGGAACGCGGCTCGCTGGTCGTGGCAGGCCCGATCGGCGAGATCGCCGAGCGCTTGGCCGCGCGCAATGCGCCGATCGGTGAGGACGGCAAGCGTCAGGCCTTGGCGCCTCAGATGCCGTTTCAGCCTGCCGCCCCGATCGATCCATCGCTCGTGCTTGCGCCGCCCGCCGTGGCTGGACCGCTGATTGAAACCGCCGGCGGCGTAGCGGTACCCGCGGCGGCCCGACGCCGTCTGCGCCTGCGCGTGATCGGCGATTCACGCCCGGTCGTGCCGCTGATCGAAGGCGGCGGCGGCGTGCTCGGTGTCGAACCTGGCCCGGCCGGACAGCTCACCGTGCACTATGTGGGTGACGAGCGCTTCGTCGCGGAGGTCGTCCGCCACTTGGTGTCGCGTGGCGTGGGCATCGTGGGCGTCGAGCCCGAACGCAACGAGCTCGAGCGGATCTTCCTCGAAGTCACCCGTGGGGATCTTCAATGACCATCGACCTGGGCTCGGGCAGCGTTCCCCCATCCGCATCGGGAGCAATTAGTCAGCCTTCGGCCGGCACGACTTGGGCGCGCCTATTCGGGGAGCCGAATCCGGTTTGGATGCGCGAGCTGAAACAAGCGGCTCGCCTCCAACGCACGCCGATCATCCTGTCGGTCGTCACGGGCATGATGACGCTGCTGATCTGCTCGGTCGGCGGCGTCGCCAGCACCACGGCCGAACCAGCCAAGGTGGGTGTGGGGATCTTCCACACCTTCTTCTCCTTGGCCTACGCAGTGGTCACTTGGATTGGGCCCGCGGTGGCCGCCAATACCATCGCCGGCGAGCGCAGCGGTCGTACCTGGGAGGCATTGCAGCTCACCGGGCTCAGCCCGCGGAGCATCGCGCGCGGCAAGTTTCTGGCCGCATTCACCTATATTTGTCTGTACGTCGTGATGCTCGTGCCGGTCGGCGCGTTGCCCTTCTTGTTCGGCGGCGTCACCGCAACCGAGGTGCTGCTCGCGTTCCTGATCCTGTTCTTGCTGGCAGCGCTGGCAGTCGCGTTCGGACTGGCGGTCAGCGCCAAATTCCAGAGCCCCGCATCAGCGATCATCGTCACTTTGCTGGTGGCTCTGCCGCTGTCGCTCGCAGTCTATGGCGGAGCGGGTGTCGGGCTGTCCTACGCGGCGCACGACCAGTGGCAAGGAGTGCCTGGGGGCCCGCCGGTTTGGTTACCAACGGCGTACGTGCGCGCCGACTTCGGTCTGGCCTATTGCGTCTTCTTACTGCTGCTGCCGGCGCTCGCCGCGGTCATTCCCGCCTGGTTGTTTTATGAGTCGGCCGTAGCCAACATCGGCTCCCCGAGCGACGATCGCTCGACTCGACTCCGCGTCTGGTTCCTGAGCGCAATGCCCGCACTCACCGCCTGCGCTTCACTGATCGTCTGGCTTTCACACGACTTTACCTGGGTCTATGCGACCGGGAGCATGCTCTGGGGGTTCGGCTGCTTCGGGGCGTTTTTGTTCGCGGGTGAGCCGCTCGCCCCCTCGCTGCGCGTACTGGCGGATTGGCAACGACGCGGCACTGGAGCGCTGACTCGAAGCCTGGGCCCAGGAGTCGTGCGCGCCTGCTCACTGCTCTTGTTGCTCACCGCCGGCAGCTTGGCAGTCAATGCCGGCGTCGGCGTTCTGAAGGCAAAAACCAGCGCCGATCGCGATGCGGTGCTGGCGTTTCACGGCTATGCACTGGCCTTCTTCGGCTTCGTCGTGGGCTTTACTGCCTGGGCACGCGCGCGCGCCAAGAGCGCAGGAACCCCTCGTCTGTTGCTCACCAGCGCTCTGTTTTTTGCCTTCGTGGGCCCTTGGATTGCCATGGCAGTCGCTGGACTGATCACCAACCAACACGATCGCGCGATGCTCATGGCCGGCCCCTCGCCGACCTTCGCGGTCAGCATGGCCAAGGCAGCCTCGGGCGCGTCTCCGGACGCCGGGCTGATCTTGGCCACGGGCGCGGCCTGCGCCGCCGCTTGGGCGCTGATTGGTGTCGGGCTGTTCGCGGTCGCCGGCGCCCGCATTCGGACGCGCCTTTTAGCCGAACATCAGGCACGCGCCGCGTTGCAGCGGGCCTTTGCCGAGGAAGAAGCGGCGGCGCTCCAGACCCTAGAACCCGCCAGCGAGGTCTGAGGCGTGTCCAACCCACGCGGCTTGCTCGACCCTGCGTTCGTCCGTGAGCTGGAGGCGCTGCGTCGCAGGCTATCAGTGACAGTGCAAAGTGGCGGGGCGGGCGAGCGCGCATCTCGCCGTCGTGGAGGCTCGGCGGCGTTTCAAGATCATCGTCCCTACGCTCCCGGCGATGACCTGCGGCGCGTCGACTGGGCGGCCTTCGCGCGCACGGGCGAGCCCGTTTTGAAGCTGTTTCGTGCCGAAGAAGACAGCGTCGTGCGGCTCGTGCTGGACGCATCGGCCTCGCTCGCTTTCGGCACACCACAGAAGTTCGAGGTGGCGCGCCGAGTGGCCGCGGCAATTGGCTATTTGGCGCTGGCCAGCGGCCAACGTGCGCAGGTCTTGACCGCGCGCCAGCCGACCCAGGCGAGCCCGCGCGGCTTGGAGCGAATCGGCGCACCTCGACGCGGCCGGGACGCGCTGGCGGCCCTGTTGCGTGACCTGAGCGAGCCACAGGCGGGCGGCACGGCAGATCTGGCGCGCGCCCTCGAACAAGCGCTGCAGCAAGCAGCGCGCCCCGGCCTGCTGGTGGTGGTGAGCGACTTCTTAGACCCTGGAATGGTCACCAAAGCCCTCGGGCACGCCTGCGCGCTCGGCCACCAGGTAGCCCTGGTTCAAGTGCTCTCCCGCGAAGAGGTCGAACCCAACTACGACGGCGACTTTGCGTTCGTGGACGCCGAAAGCGAAGCCCTGGTCGAGCTCAGTATGGATGCCGCTGCTGTGGACGCCTATGTGGCGCGCTTGGCGGGGCTGATCGACGAACTTCGTGCCTGGTCGCGCAAGCACCGCGCAAGCTACGTTCGGATGACCAACGACGAGGCCCTGGAGGGCGTCGTGCGCCGCTTCGTCTCCCGTTCAGTCGACTGAGAAATCGGGCTATTTGAGCCTGATTCGTACTTCAGCGACCGTGAAGCGGGTCGACCAAGCGAGCCACGAGCGCCACCGACTCCGCTGAAGCGGGGCCGGTGGCGCTCGTGTTCACTCGCAATCAAATCACGCCTTCTT
>DATEPG010000056.1:0-7917 GCA_035273265.1 Polyangiaceae bacterium | reverse complement strand
ATCACGATCGAACCGCCTTGGCGCTTCAGATAGGGAACGCTGTATTTGATGGTAAAAAAGGTGCCATTCAAATTGATACTGAGTGTGTTTCGCCACTCGTCGGGTTCGAGCTCTTCGATCGGTGCCCACACGCCGTTCACCCCGGCATTGGCGAATACGACATCCAGGCGGCCGAATGTTTTCAGCAAGCTCTCGAGCGCTTGCCGCAGCTCTTGCTCGTGCGCAACGTCGGCAACCAGCACGTCTGCGCGGCCTCCATTCTGACGAATCCCTTCGGCTACTTCTGCCAACTCTTCCCGTGTTCTCCCCAACAGGGCGACACTCGCACCTTGCGCGGCGAACAGCTCCGCGCTCGCGCGACCAATGCCCGAACCTGCCCCGGTGATCAACGCGACCTTGCCCTCGAGCTCGTTTGAGATCGTCATTGGTCAACTGTTGCTCACGCGCTCAGCCTGAGCAACACGTGGAAACTCGCCACAGTCGCCGAGACCTGACGTTCGAGTGTGGAGCTTTTGCTTCCTAGCGATCGCTCGAGTTCAGCTAGAGTTCCTGAAGTAGCCAACTCAGAGAGGGTGAGCCGTGACGCGGAACGAAACTCATGCTTGGTGGCAGAAGGGCGTCATCTATCAAGTTTATCCCTGGTCGTTCCAAGACTCCAATGCGGACGGCATCGGGGACCTGCCGGGCATCGAAGCTCGGCTCGACTACTTGGCCTGGCTGGGCGTGGATGCGATTTGGATTTCTCCCATCTACCCTTCCCCGATGGCCGACTTTGGCTATGACATCTCGGATTATCGTGATGTCGATCCGCGCTTCGGTACTTTGCGGGACTTCGATGCGCTGCTCGCCAAGGCGCACGCGCTCGGCCTGAAGGTCATTCTCGACTTCGTGCCTAACCACACCTCGGAAGCACACCCCTGGTTCATCGCCGCGCGCAGCTCGCGCGAAGACCCGCACCGAGACTATTACATTTGGCGCGATCCCGCGCCCGATGGCGGACCGCCAACGAATTGGCTGAGCGAATTCGGCGGGCCTGCCTGGGAGCTCGATCAGCAGACGGG
Source organism: Polyangiaceae bacterium (assembly GCA_035273265.1). GTDB lineage: Bacteria > Myxococcota_A > Polyangia > Polyangiales > Polyangiaceae > PMG-095. Next base: position 6,856 of record DATEPG010000056.1, on the reverse strand, counting down.
GCAGTACTACTACCATGCATACTTGAAGCAGCAGCCGGATCTGAACTTTCGGAACCCGCAGGTGGAGCAGGAGCTGCTGGGCGTGCTGCGCTTCTGGCTCGAACGCGGAGTGGACGGCTTTCGCGTCGACGCGGTTCACCATCTGATCAAAGACAGTGAATTTCGTGACAACCCATCCAACCCCGATTTCGTGCCCACGATGGCACCCCACAAGCGACTGCTCCGAAGATACACGACCGATCTCCCCGAGGTTCACGAGGCGATCGCCAAGATGCGCCGAGTCGTGAACGACTATCCCAATCGCGTGCTGATTGGCGAGGCGTATCTGCCCATCGATCGCTTGATGACGTATTACGGCAGCAACTTGTCCGGCGTACATTTGCCCTTCAATTTTCAGCTGCTGCAGTCGCGGTGGGAAGCTGCAGCGATCGCCTCGCTCGCGCGCAGCTACGAGGCCGCATTGCCCGCCGGTGGGTGGCCCAATTGGGTGCTCGGCAATCACGATCGCTCGCGCATCGCAAGCCGAGTAGGAGACGCTCAGGCGCGCGTGGCGGCTCTGCTCCTGCTCACCCTGCGGGGCACGCCCACGCTCTACTACGGCGACGAACTGGGCATGAAAGACCTGCCCATCCCAGCTGAGCTCGTCAGAGATCCGTTCGAAAGGAACGTACCAGGAATGGGCTTGGGGCGGGACCCGGAGCGCACCCCAATGCAGTGGACGAGTGGGCTGAACGCCGGCTTCAGCAGCGGCACGCCCTGGCTGCCGTTGCCGGCGGAGGCCAGCCGCGTCAACGTCGAGCTGCAACAGAAGGACCCAACCTCCCTGCTTGCCTTCTATCGAAAGGTCCTCGCGCTGCGCCGTGCTGAGCCTGCGCTCTCGGTCGGGGCTTACGAGTCCCTGGATGCTGGAGCAAGTATCCTTTCGTACGAACGCTCCGACGACCAGCGCAGCTTCGAGATCGTGCTTTCGTTCTCAACCGAGTCCCAGCTGGTCTCGATGCCCGGCGCCAGCGGGAAACGGCTGGTCCTATCGACTGATCCCCAGCGCGCAGAGGGCATCGTCGACGGGACGCTGGTGCTGGCCCCGAACGAGGGCGTCGTGCTGGCGCGAGAGAAGCGAGGCCTGCGTTCGGGCTAGCGCTCAGCCATCAGGCCACGCTTTGCCCGTCCGCAGAGTCGAGCGGCAGCGCCAAGCGAAAACGAGTCCCCCCGGTGGGACGGGCGTGAACGCTGAGTTCACCTGCGTGAAGGTTTGCGATCCGGTGAGCGAGATAGAGGCCGAGACCAAGACCTTTGGAGTCGGAGCTGAAGGAGAAGGGGTCGAAGAGAGTCGCAGCGATCTCGCGCGAAATGCCCGGGCCCGAGTCGAGCACCTCGATCACCGCGCAGCGGACGTCTCGGCAATCCGCCGCCGAAACGTGCACCTGCACGGGCTTACCCGGAGGTGAATATTTGATCGCGTTCGAGACCAAATTTTCGATCGCTTGCCGAATGCGCTCTTCGTCTACCACCGCGACGAGAGCCCGCTCACCGCTGACCTGCACGGGCACAGTGCTAATACCGATACTCTCGGCTGTTTCGCGGCTCACGAGGGCGAGGTCCACCGGCGCGAGCCGCAGGCTGAAGAGCCCCTCGTCCAGTCGCTTCAAGTCGAGCAGATCCTCCGTCAGTCGTGCCAAGCGCTGAGCCGAAGCCAATGCCGCTCGTACGTTGGGCGGGGCGACGGGTATGCCTCGCTCCAGGTTGAGGCGCATCAGTTGAAGACGTCCGATCAGCGGCTGCAGGTGATTTCTCAGATCGTGGGCCAGCACGGTGATCACTTCATCCGCGCCCTTCCTGCGAGCCTGTTCGGTCTCGATTTTGCGCGAGTGCTCTGCGAGTTCGGCGCGATGACAGAGCATCCCTACCCAGCGGGATGCGATGCTCAAAAACTTGAGGTCACGCGTTTGAAAGAACTCCGGGAACGTTGACGCAGCAGACAGCACGCCTCGCCGCACCCCGTCCACCTCGAAGGGAACGGATAGAGTCGACCTGATACCGAGATTTTCGACAATCCCCGGTAGCTCGTCTGGGTCGCAGTCCGCGTGATGCTCGAGGTGGCTCGTGCCGCTTTCGAAAACTTGCACGATCCGACCGCCATTGGCCAGCGCTAGATTGTCGAGCCCGAGTGCGTGCTGGGTATCACCCAGAGGTGTTTCGCTAGTACCCATCGCGAGCAGCGTCTGACGGGCCTCGTCGAGCAAGAAGGCGTCCACCTTCTCGCACCGCAATACCTCGGAGACGCGCGTCGCCAGTGACGTCAGTGCCTCGCGCAACTCGACCCCGGGCAGCTCCACTATCTGCTGCAAAGTTTCGAGGAGCCTGCCCTCCTCGGAATCTGTTTCGTGCTGAGTGATGGTTCAAAACCAAGCGAAACTCGTGCCACAGGCGGGCGCCAAAGTTCCCAAAGCGAAATCGCCTCAGCAATTCGTCCGGACGCTCACTCGGTGACGACAGCGAGTGTCTGCGCACCCACGCCGCGAGCAATGTCCATCAAGTGCACCACATCGCCGTACGGAGCGTCGTCTTCGGCTTTGAAGAAAACGACCTTCTGGCGGGCGCCGCGCAGCCTTTCGACGAGCTTGTCGGCGAGCGCCTCGGGCGCGACCGGCTCGTTGTTCACGGTCAGCTCGCGGGCAGCAGTGTATTGGACCACGATCGAACTGTCTGCCGGCAGCGCAGGCGCCGCCTCGTCCGCCTTTTTGGGCACGTTTGCCGTGAGGTGCTTCAACATCGATGGCGTCAGGACCATGAAGATGATGAGCAGGACCAGCACGACATCGACCAACGGTGTGACGTTGATTTCTGCGCGAAGGCCCTTCCTATTGCCGGCTTCCATGCTCATGGTGTCTACCTTCAGTGCACTGTCGTGAGCTCTTCGGTGCCGAGCACGATGTCTTGGATGTTTGCGTCGTGCAGTGACTGCATGGCCCGCCGCACCGATCCGTAATGAGCGCGCAGGTCGCCCTTCAAAAACACCGCCTTGTTGGGCGCCTTGCGCCGCTCGGCGACGATCACGCGACCGAGTTCTTCGACGCGATTCAGCGCCTGCGTGCCGACGTAAACACGCCCGTCTCGAGCGACCGACACGATGATGTCTTTGCCGTCATCGGGCTTGCGCGAATGGTGCGCGGTGCGCGGCAGATCGACCGCGACCCCACTCGCAATCATGGGCGTTACGACCATGAAGATGATGAGCAAAACCAAGACCACGTCCACCAGAGGCGTTACGTTGATGTCCGCCTTTACCTCAGGCCGTTCGAACCCGGCGCGATCCGTGCGGATCACGGCACGCATGACGCGTAAGCGCGCGCGCCGTTGCTCCGCCGGGGGATTCACGTCGGCACCGCATTGGAGCTCGCCGGCGACTCATGAGCGCGGCGGCGTCCCTGTTGCATCAGGCGATCGGTGAGCTCGCCAGTAGCGTCATCGATCAAGGCGCCGATCTGTTCGAGCTTGGTCGTGAAAAAGTTGTAAAACCAGACCGTGACGATGGCCACCGCAAGCCCGACCGCGGTGGTCAAGAGAGCTTCGGCGATACCGGCCGACACCGTTGCCAGACCGCCGCCGCCGCCCTTGGAGGGATCGGCCATGCGCTGGAAGGCTGTGATGATACCGAACACCGTGCCCAGCAAGCCGACGAAAGGCGCCGACGAGGAGATCGTCGCGAGCACGGGCAGCCCTCGTGACAAATTTGCGAGCTCACGCTTCTTGGCGCGGTCGATCGAACGCTCGACGCCGTGGAGCAAGAGCTCGAGCTCCAGCGTGTCACCAGCTGCCGCTCCGAGTTCGTGGACGCCCTGGGTGAACTCGCCCACGCCCGTGATGATCACGCGCGCCAGTGGGGCGTCTTTCCAGGTGGCGTGCAAGCCTTTGACCTCTTCCAGCCGTCCTTCTGGGCCAATCATTGGCTGCAGGGCGGCCACGAAGGCGAGCGAGCGCTGCCGGCCTTTGCGAAACGCCATGAAGCGTTCGAGTGCGATGGCGATCGCGTACGCGGACATGATCAGCAGGGTGAGCACGACGCCGCGTGCCACCAGCCCCATCTGGCTCCACAACCCGAGCAGAGAAAAATCCATATTCGTCTTCCTAGGTATTTGAATGCGCTCGAGCTCAGCGACCGCTGACCTCATAACGCAGCAGGTAACAAAACGGCGTAGCAACGCCGTCGACGATCAAGGGGCGATAGCGCCAGCGCCCCATCACGCTCGGGAATTGACCATCCAGGGCTGCGCCTGCGCCCTTCAAGACTTGCACGGACGTGACGCCGCCTTCAGCTGAAACGCACAGCCGCAACATAGCCGTGTAGGTCTCGCCGGAGCGGGCCAATGCCAGCGGAAGCTTGACTCGGTAGCGCTCGGCGTTGGGGTCGATCAGCAGCTGACCGCGACCGACGCTCGCCGACACGATTTTCGGCCCTGTGGGCTTGGGAGGCGGGGGCGGAGGCGGGGGCGCACCGAGCACGCCACCCACCACGCCACCTGGCACACCGCCGATTTGCCCCCCCACCTGACCGTTGGTTTCGCCGTCATCGGCGGCGCTCTCCGTTCGAGCTTCGGCCTTGGGTTGTTCCTTGGGAGTGTCCTTGGGGACCACCAATTCCTGGGGCTTGGGTTCGACGGGTCGAGTCTTGGGTCGCGATTCCGAGGACGGTTTGCGGGCCGCGGCTGGCGGCGGAGGAGGAGGAGGTGGTGGTGGCACCGCCGCGGTCAGTGTGACTTGCAGCGAGGGCATCGGCATTTCTTCGACCTGCCAGACTGAATGCACGACGGCCGCGAACAAGGCCACGATGTGCAGCGCGATCGAGCCGATCAGGGTAGCGCGACGCCATCGCCCGGGCTTCGCGTGCTGCTCTTGGAGGATTGCTTCGAAGGCCATCGTGCTTGGCGCTAGGGCTGCGTGATTTTACGCGGTGCATGCAGCACGGCCGCTCGCTTGCGGAACTCTTCTGCTGTCTCTACGGCTGCTTGCCACTTGGCCGGCTGATCGAAATAGGCGAAAGACTGCTGGCGATACAGCAGGCCCAGGTAGGTCAGGGCCTCAGCGTAAGAGGGACGAATTTCCAAGGCTCTCTTTAGGTACTCGATGCCCTGCTCGGCGAGCTTCAGCCGGGCTGGGCCGGTGATATCGTCGGGATTCGGGGCGGGCGGAACTTTTGACTGGGTCCCCTGCGGACGCGGGTCGTACGCTGAGCGGTCCGCACCGCCGCCTTTCTCGAACAGGCGACTATAGATGAGTACTCCCACGGCATACTGCGCTTCCGCATCCCGCGGCGCGCGTTGCGCTCGCTCGATTGTCCAGTGCAGCGCGTCGTCCCAACGGCCGGAGTTCGAATAGACCTGAATCAAGCCGTTCAACGCGGCCAGATCAGTGGGGCGCTGTTGCAATTGAGTCGTGTACAGGCGAGCCAGAGCGTCGAAGCGATCGGCATCGAACAGGGTCTGCTGGTACAGCTGATCGGCCCGCTGATCGCCGGGGTTCTGCTCTTTCAAACGTCGGAAGGAGTTGAGCGCACAATCGACGGCTTGCTCGTTCTGTCGTGATTTGGCGCCGGGCACCATCAACTGCCGACACGCGAGTCCCTTGTTGAACGAAATCACCGGCATGGGGTGGAGTTGCTCGGCCGTTGAGTAGGCCGCGATTGCGGCGGCGTAATTCCCATCCTGAAAGTGGCGGTTGCCCGCACGAGCTTGCTGGCGAGCTCGAAATTCCGAGCAGCCGAACGCGCTCACCGACACCGTTAAGGCGAGGATAAGTCGAGCGAAGTCAGCACGCGCGTTCATGATTGTCGGAAACTTGCTTCCACACGCCAATAGGGAGCTACTGCTCCGCTCAGCCACTGCTGAGACTCATAGCGGGCTTGATGCCTATTGAGCAAGCAGTTATCCCGCCAACAAGTCGTGGCCATGGCCCCGCAGAGAGCCTGAGTGGTGTGGCACTTTGGAATCAAGCAAGGAGCAAAGTCATTTACCAATTCCCGACTAACTATCGGGCTGGCGAAACTCGCCACAATGACACCCTCGACAATACCGATCATGAATCATTGACTGTTTACATGCTCGTGCCATAGGGTGCGCCTCATGACGTTCCGACGCTTTGCCGTGTCGCTGGTCTCCGTCTGTGCGCTTCTGGCCTGTGCCGATGAGGCTTCGGTCGTCGCGCTCAACGTCACAGCGGGGGCTGACGTCCCCGTCGTGGATCGCCTGCACGTCACCATCACACAAGGTTCACGCAAGTTCGTCTACGACTTCACGCCACCCACCGAAGCGGCCATGGGGGATGCCGGGCCGTCCATTCAGAACAGCTTTTTCGAGCGAATTACGCTGCCGGAGAGCTTCGAAGATCAAGACGCACAGGTGCTCGTCGAGGCACTGCAAGCGGGCAATGTGCCTTTTGACCCGCCGCTCACGGACGAGACCACCGTGCGCGTCGAGGAGGACGGCGCCGTCGCCGCGTACGTCAAGCTCGAGTTGCCCGCGGTGGTAACACCGCCAGTCATGACTGGTGACGGCGGCGCGGCTGGCGCTGGGGGCTGATCCACGCTTTCACACTCGCCATATCAGGACAGATGCTTCCTCTCCGACGCACAGACTTCGATTCTCGTTACGGCGCTCCGCCGGGAGCGAATCGCGACTGTGCGCGCCTCTCGAGTGATTTCACACTTCGACAAACCGAATTTTACACGAGCGCCTAATCGCTACTGCATTGTAAGCAGGGCGTGCGCCAGAAGGAGGGTTCGATGTTCGGCTTAGGTCCCCGTTGCTGCCACCGTGTGCTGCACTCTGCGGTGCTTTTGAACGTGATGCTATTTGCATTC
>DATEPG010000055.1:0-7980 GCA_035273265.1 Polyangiaceae bacterium | reverse complement strand
CTTCTTCGATCTCTACGTCATGGAACCCATGGCAAAAATCGTCGACGACAAGCTCAGGCCTGCAAGCGAGCGTGATCCCCGAGGAGTCGCGGAAGCTCATGCGCGCTTGGACACGGCCTATGCACTCGCTGAGCGCTTCCTCAGGGCAACCGGCTGGGCCGTCGGCAACGACTTCAGCCTCGCCGACTGCGCTGCTGCTCCAGCGCTGTTCTACGCCAACAAGGTGCATCCACTAGGCTCGGCTTTGCCTCATTCCCGCGCCTACCTCGAGCGCCTCGAGGCGCGCCCCAGCTTCGCTCGCGTTCTGCGCGAAGCGGAACCATTCATGTCGATGTTTCCCGGCTGAGCGCAGGCCGTCGACCCCTCGTGTAACAGAACCCGTGTCGCGAGCACTCGATGTCGCACTAGTAGGCGCCGCGCCCATAACGAGCAACTGAAGCGGATTCGACTCTGAGGAACCTGGATCTGGATTCGAAGTTTTACGCTCATGCTCATCTTGGCAAGAGCGTTGGCACAGTGTTGCGCCGAGACGAGCAGCCAATTACTGTGGTAGGTCTTGATGCGGCGTGTGCTCGAGGAAATCAGGTAAGTAGTGTCTCCGGCAAAGCTTCTTGGGGTGGCGGTGATTGGTCTGATGGGTTGCTCGGGGCCGCCCGGCAAGACTGACGGAGCGAGCGCTGGTTCCGACGCAAGCGGGGGCGTTCCGTCGGTCACCGGTGGCAGCAGCGCGACGGGAGGTCAGCCGCTCGGCGTGCAAGCCGGCGCTGACGGCGCACAAGGCGGCGCCGACGCCGCGCTAGGCGGCGCTGCGGGAAGCAACGATGAGGACAGTGGCGGGGCTGGAGGCACGGCGATGCCTGACTCTTGCCTCGACGTCACCTGTAACACGCCTCCCGCCTCCGACTGCATCAGCGCTTCGAAGCTCGAAGCATACGACACGACCGGGGTCTGCGTCGATGGCGCCTGCAGCTATCCTTCTCATGTGATCGAGTGCGCCTGCCAGAATCGGGCGTGCAGCGTCGATCCCTGCCTTTCGGTGACGTGCGCTTCGCCTCCCATCCCGAGCTGTAAGAGCCCGAGCACGTTGACCAGCTACGCGGCCGTGGGCGCTTGCGAGGCCGGCAGCTGCAGTTACGAAGCGAACGAGTCGACGTGCAGCTTCGGCTGTGAAGCAGGCGCATGCAAACCCAACCCTTGTGACGCCGTGACTTGCGAGCAACCGCCAGCCGCCGTTTGCAAGGCTCCGACCGTCAAGACCAGCTACGCGCCGACCGGCGTGTGCGCTGGAGGCAGCTGTAGTTACGCAGGCATCGACACCGTGTGTGGTTTTGGTTGCGCCCAAGGGGCGTGCAAGCCTGACCCTTGTAGCGGAGTCATTTGTGACCAACCGCCGCCGGCGAGTTGCAACAGCGACTCGGAGCTGAAGACTTACGACCCAATCGGCAGCTGCGGCGACGGTGTATGCCATTACACCTCGCATTTGGCAGCCTGCACCTGTCAGGCAGCCAAGTGCAACTCGGATCCTTGTGTCGGAGTGACTTGCGAGTCCCCACCGACCGCGAGCTGCAAGGACCCGAGTACTCGCACGACCTACACCACCGCCGGCACCTGCAGCGCCGGAGCGTGCAGTTACACACCGCAAGATAGCGCCTGCGCCTTTGGTTGCGCCGAGGGCGCGTGCAAGCCCGACCCCTGCGCGTCCGCGAGCTGCACGAATCCGCCGCCCGCCATCTGCAAGAACTCCAGTACCCTGACCACGTACTCCAGCAGCGGGACGTGTATCGCCGGCGACTGTAGCTACGAAGCGAATGATACCAGCTGCGCGTTCGGTTGCGCAAATGGCGCCTGCCGGCCCGACCCCTGTGCCTGGGTGAGCTGCAACAGCTCGCCCGCAGCCATTTGCAAAGATAGGAATACTCGAACCACCTTCTCAGCCGGCACCTGCTCGGCCGGCAGCTGCAACTACACGGCGGCCAACACCACCTGCGCCTTCGGCTGCAACGACGGAGCCTGCCTCGCAGATCCGTGCGCAGGAGTGACGTGCAACCAGCAGCCCGCGGCGAGTTGCAAAAACGAAAACACCCAAACCACGTACAGCGGCGCTTGCAGCCAAGGCAATTGCAGCTACACCCCGCTGGATGCCGCTTGTGCTAGCAACCAAGCCTGCAGCGGGGCCGGTGTGTGCACGGTGTGCAAGGCAGACGCCAGCTGCGGCGCCGCTTGCACAGCCTGCTCGAGTAGCACTCCGAGGTGTAAGGACCAAGGCGCCAGCTCCCAATGCGTCGCGTGCATGTCGGACGCCGATTGTGGGGGCATGAAACCCAAGTGCAATACTTCGATTGGCGAGTGCGAGCCGCCACCGTCCTGCGTGGGCCTAGCCAAGACCTGCGGACCCAATGGCGACCAAGATTGCTGCTCGGCGCACGCCGTAACCGGTGGCACGTACAACCGCAGCAACGATCAGAGCGCGCCCGCGACGGTTAGCGATTTTCGGCTGGACGACTACGAAATCACGGTCGGGCGGTTTCGAAAGTTCGTTGCCATCTACGAGCAAAGCATGATTCCACGTAACGCCGGCAAGAATCCCAACGACGGAGGCAGCAGTGGTTGGATTTGGAGCTCCGACCTCCCCCGCGACCAGGCAGCGCTCAAATCCTCGCTCGAATGCGATGCCGATCGACAGACGTGGACCGACAACACCGGAAGCGCGGCGGCCGAGAGTCTGCCCATCAACTGCGTCGATTGGTATCAAGCCATGGCGTTCTGCATTTGGGATGGTGGCCGCCTGCCCACGGAGGCCGAATGGAACTACGCCGCGGCGGGTGGTGACCACCAAAGGCAGTACCCGTGGGGCAGCACGGCGCCAGACTGTAGCTATGCAAACTACTTCGGCGCGCTAGCTGGCACCGCCTATTGCGTTGCTCCGGGAACGGGCAAGCTTGCCCGCGTCGGCTCCTATTCAGTCCAGGGAGATGGACTCTTCGGTCAGTCCGACTTGGCCGGGAACGCGCAGGAATGGGTCGAAGACTACAGCTCGAGCATCTACCCACGACCATGCGTCGATTGCGCCCAGCACAGTCCGTCCCTCAGCCGGGGGGTCAGAGGCGGAAGCTTCTTCCACTACGGGGCGAGTTTGTTAACCGTTGCACGCAGCGACGATAATCCCAAGGGTCACAATCGCTCCACCGGCGCTCGCTGCGGCAGAAACCCGTAGTCTGGCCAGCGGAAGCGCTGCGTTCAACTCGCAGCAGTCGGACGTGTGAACGGCGGGGCAGACCGGATACACTCCAAGCGTTCGCGTTGATGAGCGACGCGCCGAGGAGGGCCGGTGGCTAGAGTATCGAAGCGAAAGTCAGTCGAAATTGAGCCAAGCCACGCGAGTCGGCGGGCGAGCAACCAGAGTCCGACGTCACCCGACGCGGAGCGCGCAGTTCGACAACGGCTCACCGCCGGTCGCGCGCTTCGTGATCTGGACGATGCCGCGAGCTTTCTCGAGGAGATGGGATTGTTGCTGCAGGCGCCCCACCCATACTTGCCGTCGCTGTTCGGCGCGGCCCAGGGCAAACCCTACAAGCCGGGGGCCGCCGGTTTTGGGCAGTGGCCGGCGCACGCTTGGTTTTGGGCCAGCGAACTCGCCGAACGCGACGACGTCTTGATCACCAAGGTGTTGCTGGGACAACGCACGCTCGTGCACCGACGACTATGGAAAGCCCTCGATGCCGCGGTGCGCGATCTAACCCCCTCGACTCCGGACGCCCAGGCAATCCTGACGGCGTTGCAGAAGCGGAAGTCGGCTCGGACCGACGAGCTTGCAGGCCTCGCCGGGTTCGAAGGCAAAATCGGCAAGAAGCGCTATGACAAAGCCATGGGGCAACTGCAATGGAGCGGCACGGTGATCTGCAAGCCTGCGCTCGTCGACAAGCACAAGCATGTTGCCATTGCCGAGCTCTGGAAGTCGATCTTTCCAGATCCGCTGACGACGACCCGTGGGCCTGGCGAGTTCATCAAGGCCATGATCGAAGCCGCGGGTCAGGCGCCCGAACGTGAGCTGCTCAAGTGGTGCAACTGGTCACGAACAGTCGTCCAAGCCGCGCTCTCCGAATTGATTTCGGCACACGAGGTTCACCTCTCGGAGGGCCTACTAAGTACCGGCGGAAAGCCTTCTGCGCTGACTTCGAGCGAAATTGCTGGCCGGGGTAAGCGGCGAAAATAATGTTCGTCCCTGCCGGGCGACAGCGCGGAAAGCCGTGAAAACCTTGCTAACTTCGAGCCCGCCCATGTCAATCACCCGGCTCACGACCTTCCTGGTTTCGCACTTCTCGGAAAAGGCGCGTTGGGCGCTGGATTTCTCGGGGGTAGCGTACGAGGAGCGACGCTTGCTCCCCGGGCCGCATCTGTTGGTTACTCGGCGCCTGGCCAAGAACAGCAGCGTACCGATTTTGGAGCATGAAGGGCGAGCAATCCAAGGCTCAGGCTCGATCCTCGACTATGTCGCGACCGAGCTTGGTAGGCCCGACCTCGAGCCAGACGCGCCGGGCGCCGAGCGTGCACGTGAACTCGAAGCGCTCGCCGACCGCGCGTTTGGTTTGGGCGTCCAGCGCATCTGCTATTTCTACCTCTTGGACGGTGAGCGCAAAGACATGATCGAGCTCTTCATGCAGCGTGGTCCGTGGTGGGGCCGGGCTTTCTATGCGCTCGCCTTTCCGGTCGTCGCCAAGGAAACCAGGCGCATGTACGATGTGACACCAGAGCGCACGCTGGAAGCAAAATCGCTGTTCCGAACCGCCATGGCTCAATTCGACTCTGCCTTGCAGGGCCAGCGTTACCTCGGCGGCGCCCGACCCAACCGCTTGGACATCACCGTCGCCGCATTGCTCGCTCCACTATGCCGCCCCCCTGAACACCTCGTGCATTGGCCAGAATTGCCAGCAGGCTTGGCCGAATTCGCGCTCGAGTTCGCAGACCGACCCACCTGGCTGCACGTGCGTGAGATGTACCGACGGCACCGTGGATCACCGCCCCAAGTCGATCACCATTTCGAGTCCTGAACCTCGCTCAGGAGCGTGTCGCATCCGCGCTCGGGGGACGACGCGTTGCCGGAGCGCGAACGATCGAGACCAGTGACGGGTAGGTCGCCGCGACGTCTTCCTGATCGGCGAAGATGTATTGACCGGCCAGGCGGAGTTTGTCGTAGGCGCGGGCGAGCAGGGTCCAGGCGCGTTGGCTGGACTCCGCCAGGCGCTTTGCTTGTCCCTCGCTCCCGAGACCGAGCGCGCCGAAGATGGTTGACGCGAGTGCCCGCGCGCGAGCCGGATCCTCCGCCTGGTAGTGCATCGGATCACGCACGAGGATGGCTTTCAGCGCAGGCTCCTCGTACAGATCCGCGGTCACCTCGAGATCGTTGGCGAGATCCTGATAGCCGGTACCCGCGCGCACCACGCTCAGCTTCGGGCCGATCGTCGGGTGATCGCCGAAGTAGTATTCCAGTACCCGCAGCATTCGGCTGCGGAGCGCGGACGCTTCTTCGATGACGTTCACCGGAAGCGTGACGCCGGAACTGACGCCCGACGAGACCTGCTGCTGTTGGCGCGTGTGCCAAGTCGCGAGCGACAGCTCCGCGAGCGAATCCAGCCAGTGCATCTCGAACAGCCCAGCCGTGCTCAATCGTTCGAAAACTACGCGACGCTCCGGCGCGCCGTCACGCACCGCAATACCGTGCGCGACCGCGGCCGCCGCCTGAACATCTACCCGAATGGGTTGCAGTTGATCGAGTGGCACGGCATTGAGCCGCGCCTGCACGTTGTCGAACGCCGCTCGCGCAGCGCTGGCATCGATCGAAGAGCCACGAACCGCCTCGCCCTTTTTAGTCATGGCGATTTTCTATTCGCGGCGCGAGCGCCCTTCAAGACAATTAGCACTACTCGGTGTTCGCTGCTCGCGGCGGGCGACGGTTTTCGACTGATGCGGCCCGGTGGTGCGAGCAAGACGGGCATGGCGCCGATCGCGTCACGGATGTTACTCCCGCCGCTCGCTCGCCGGAGCTAGAGATGACTTCCCAATTCATCGGAGGTTACAGTGGTCGATATCATTCACCGAATCGGAATCAAGGCGCCCGTCTCGAAGGTACAAGCAGCGGTTTCGACCGTCGCCGGCATCGCGGGCTGGTGGACCCGGGAGACGTCCGGCGAGTCCAAACTGGGCGGAACCATGCAAGTCCTCTTCCGCTCCCCAGCCGGCGACGAAATGGGCGGGATGAAATTCGAGCTCTTGAAGTCAACCGCCGAGGAAGTCGTTTGGCGCTTCACTGCCGGCCCGGAGGAGTGGCTCGGCACCGACGTCACCTTCGCACTTTCCCAACAGGGCGACAGGACGATCGTCCTCTTCGGCCACCGCAACTGGCGTGAAGCGGTCGAGTTCACCGCCCACTGCAGCATGAAGTGGGCAACCTTCCTGTTGAGCCTTCGGCAGCTGCTCGAAACCGGCGCTGGGCAACCAGCGCCAGACGACTTGAAGATCGACAATTGGAACTAATGCGACTCGCTCGAGTGACGACCGGATTCTGAGCGCATTTACAGACGAGAACTTCACGCTCGCGAGGCCCCTCCCCGGCCGAAAGCGCGACGCCGAAGGCTGAGACGCCGCGCGACGTTCTCGCGTGACCATCAATCAATCACTCCTACAGAAGGAGTATTCGACGAGCTGCGATGTAGGAGCAGCGAAGCCATGGTGCGCGCCGCTGCGCGCGGCGCGCAGCGATCTCACTCGCTCGTGCTTGCGATCCAGCGCAGAGTCCTTAAATGTACAAGGATGAACGCATGACTCTCGGGGGCCCTCAAGCCCCTCTGAGGATTGTGCCTTGGACTGGAGTTCGCCATGAGATCCGAACGGTGGGCTTTGAACGCGGCGCTCGATGCCTGGATCGACGAGATCAGAGCCCTGTGCGAGGCTGACTCGGTTCACGTTTGTGACGGCAGCGAGCAGGAACGGAAGTGCCTGCTGGATGCCATGCTCGAAAGCGGCACGCTACTTCTGCTCAATCCCGATAAGCGACCCAATAGCTACCTCTGTCGCTCCGATCCGCGAGACGTAGCGCGTGTCGAGAGCCGCACCTTCATCTGCTGCGAACAGCAGGCCGATGCCGGACCGACCAATCATTGGTGTGCGCCCGAGGCAATGAAGGCTGAGCTCAGGCCGCTATTCCGCGGTGCGATGCGCGGCCGCACGCTGTACGTCATTCCATTCAGCATGGGGCCCGTGGGTTCGCCGTTTGCGCGCCTCGGTGTTCAGCTCACGGACTCGCCCTATGTAGTGGTGAGCATGCACACGATGACGCGCATGGGAGCGGCCGCCCTCGCCGCACTCGGTGATCGCGAGGATTTCGTGCGCTGCCTGCATTCCTTGGGTGCGCCGCTGGCTCTCGGCCAAGAAGACGTGGCTTGGCCGTGCGATCCCGAGCACACGACCATCGCGCACTTCCCCGAAGAGCGCGCCATCTGGTCGTTCGGCAGCGGCTACGGAGGCAACGCGCTGCTCGGCAAGAAGTGCTTCGCGCTGCGCATCGCCTCGGTGATGGCTCGCGAAGAAGGCTGGCTCGCAGAGCACATGGCCATCTTGGGGGTCGAATCAACGAGCGGTGAGCGCAGCTTCGTCGCGGCCGCTTTCCCCAGCGCCTGCGGCAAGACGAACTTCGCCATGATGGTCGTACCTCCGGCGCTGAACGGCTTTCGAGTGACGACCCTCGGCGACGACATCGCCTGGATCCATCCCGGCGGAGATGGTCGCCTGTACGCGATCAACCCTGAAAATGGCTTCTTCGGCGTCGCTCCGGGCACGAACGCCCAATCGAACCCGAACGCCATGCAGGCCATCGCGGCTGATTCGATTTTTACGAACGTCGCACTCACGGACGACGGCGACGTGTGGTGGGAAGGTATGACCGCGGAGCCGCCCGCGCATTTGATCGATTGGCGCGGGCGCGAC
>DATEPG010000054.1:0-5604 GCA_035273265.1 Polyangiaceae bacterium | reverse complement strand
AGCCATTGAGATGACTTCTCGCGCGCTCGGCCCACGAAAGGACGACGGTAGCCCGCCTGACATCGACTTCCTCAGGCTGGCCGCTGGCGGCGCGATGCTCGACAAAGGTAAAGATGTCGGGCTGCCGTTTGTCGGATCAGGCCCAGATCTCGGTGCGTATGAATTCGGCGTGACGGGTAAAGGCGGCGCGAGTGGCGTTGCTGGTTCGTCCGCGGCCGGCGGCACGGGCGGTTCTGGCGGCGCCGCGATATCCACGCCCCCTGGCGGGTCTTCTTCCAGCGCTGGCAGTTTAGGCACTGCTGGAACGACCACCGTCGCCAGCACTGGCGGCAACGGTAGTGTGATCGGAAGCGGTGGGATGGCCGACGCCGACAGCTCCTCCAGAGGAGGGCAAGCATCGGGCGCCGCGGGATCGACGCCGAGCACGAACGGAACCGCAGGCGCCGACCCCACTCGCCCGGTCGACACGCAAGACAGCAACGGCTGCTCGTGTCGTCTGACGCAAGTCGAAACGACGAGAGGATCGACTTTGGGTCCGCTCGCGTTCTTGACGTTCGCGCTTGCCTTGCGCAGTCGCCGCTCGGCATGGACCCAATCCCGACTCGGGACGTTGAGGGGGCCATCGCGTCGAGGACCAAACACTCGCATGGGTGTCCCGCCCGCCAGTGCCGCTCTGGTGCGCGTTTCCCGATGATTTTTGCGGACTCGGCGCGACTTTTAGCGTCGGTACGAGTAGCAATGACACGTTCCTACGTCCGGTGACGGGCCAAGTCGGCTCGGACGCGATGGCCCCGCGTCGGGCAATGCTCGCCGAATCATGGCTATAATGGCGCTTGATGAGAGAGCTCGCGGCCAAAGCCTGGGTCGCCACAGTGCTGGCATGGGCCGGCTGCGCGCGCGCCGACCGAATCGTCGCCGACTACGGGGCGACGGCCGGCGGCGCGGCATCCAGTGGCGCAACGAATGGCGGGGCGTCTGGCGGCGCAACGAGTGGCGGGGCGTCCGGCGGCGCGAGCAACGGCAGCTCGACCTTCAGCGTCCCGACGCCGGTTACCGGCTTGCGCGCCAGCGACATCGACTTGCATGATCCCTCGCTGACGGGAGACGAGCTAGAGATCTTCTTCGCTTCAGATACCGACGGCTCGTCCGACATCTGGACCAGCACCCGTGCCAGCAGCGCGGGTCAATGGGCCCCCGCCACTCGGGTCGAGGAGCTTTCCACTGGCGAGGATGATATCGACCCGGATGTCTCTCCAGACGGCTCGACATTGTACCTTTCGAGCAGCCGCGGCGCTTTGGGGTATCAGCTCTTCGTGTCGCGACGCGCCGGCCGGACTGGGACTTGGTCGGGGCCGGAGGCAGTGTTGGGTATCCCAACGAGCAATTACAACTTCGGACCCAGCGTCGATGCCGCGGGGCTGCTAATGGCCTTTGCCATTCAAAAGTCCGGCCCGGATGCAATTTTTCTCTACTCCGCGGCCCGCGCCACGACGGCCGAAGCCTGGCAGACGGTCGAACCGATGAGCTCCCTCACCTCGGATTACCAGGACCAAAATCCCGCCCTGTTCGACGACGGGCGCGGGCTGGTGTTCAGCTCGCGGCGCACGGACCAGGGGCGCACCTCCGACCTCTTCATCAGCACGCGCGCGCAACGCACCCAGCCGTGGAGCGCACCGTCGCCCATTGTCGAGCTCGACACCGATAGCTGGGAAGGCGATCCATGGCTTTCCCAAGACGGGCGGCACATCCTGTTCGTCTCGGATCGAGTCGCTGGAGTCAGCCGCATCTATGAAGCACGGCGGTGATTCGACGGGTGACGCTGACCCGTTCGGGACTCCGGCGGCCCCTACTCGGATAGCCCTCTCCGAGCGATCCGAGGCGTCCGTGGCCAGTGTATCCTTTCGGTTCCCCCAGCAGCAGCCCGCTCCCGCCTCTACCGTGGGTGAGCGGAGCGACGTGTTCATGAGCGCGCAGCCACCCCCGGCAGAAGAGTCCGGCGACCTCGGTGTGCTGGCAAAGCTGGCCATGACGCGGGAACCGGCCCACCAGCGTCGCTTTCTCGAGGCCATCGTTCCTTCACTGCGCTCGATCTGTCGCAAGAGTCTCGGGGAAGGACACCCCGACCTGGAGGACACGCTTCAAGAGTGCCTGGTGGCAGTTCTGCAGGCCCTGCCCAAGTTCCGCGACGAAAGCCCGATCATCCACTACGTCAATCGGATCGCCGTGCGCATCGCCATCGCCGCACGCCGTCGCGGCCACGGCCGCGACAAGCGGCTGCAGGCCTTTGCCGCAGAGCTAGTCGTCGATAGCGAGACGCCAGCGGCGGACCTCTTGCTGCTGCGGTCCGTCGTCGACGAGCTGCCCGCGGCGCAAGCCGAAGCGATCGTTCTGCGCATGATCCTCGGCTACTCCCTCGAAGAAATGGCCGCGCACATGAAGGTGCCGCTCAACACCGCGAAGAGCCGGCTGCGCGTCGGCAAGGAATTTTTACGCGCTCGCCTCGAGGAAGCAGCGCCCGCCGCCAGGAGACCACGATGACCATGGGGATGCAGCATCCGGAGGAAGCGCTGGACCGCGTCTTGAGCGGGACCGCCAGCGCGCAGGACAAAGCGGTGGTCAACGAGCACCTCGCCACGTGTCTCGTTTGCGCTCTGCAGCTCCGCGTTGCCCGCGCGAACGCTGCAGAGGACGCAGCTCTCGCCGCAATCGCGGCGGCGCACAACGAGCGGGTCGTGTCGCTCGCCATGGCGGAAGTTCGACGCAAGCCAGCGGCGCTAGTCAGACTGGCGCGGCTGCCACGACCTGCATTTCTTGCCGCATGTTTGCTCTTGTTAGCGGGAGTCGCCGCCGCCGCCGCTTGGATCGTTCGCGATGGAAGCAGGCCCCCGTCACCTTCGGAACCTCCGCGCGCGGTCGCAGCCGTAGTTTCATCGGTGCCGATGCAAAGCGGACCAGCGATTGAGCCCCCTTCCCCCGCGCCAGTTACTTCGGCGGAGTCGGTGGTCGCAGAGCGAGCAGCGCCGAAGCCATCGCCCGTTGAGCCCACCGCCAGCGCGCTGTTCGACCAAGGAAGGGCGTTGCGAGCGCAAAGAAAGAGGGCTGCTGCCATCAGCGTATTCGAGAAGCTGCAAAGAGCCTATCCCGACAGCCGAGAAAGCCGGCTCTCGTACGCCCTGGTCGGCAGGCTGCTGCTCGAAGAACGGCGGCCGGCAGAGGCGCTGGTCCAGTTCGACCGGCACCTCACGCTCCGCGGCGACGCCGAGCAGGAGGCGCTCGCGGGAAGAGCTTCGGCCTATCAGCAGATGGGGCGTGGCGCCGATGAGAGCAATGCTTGGAGCCGACTGCTCGCAGCGCACCCGAACTCGATCTACGCCGGCCGCGCGAAGCAGCGCTTGGAGGCTCTCACTGCAAATCCTTAGCGGCCCGATTCAGAAAGCCGTCTGCGATCGGATACAGTAGCCCGGTGCCGCGCGGCTTTCGCCATCCATCCATCCTGAGCTTCGTCAACGCCGGCCCTGCGTTCCTGATCAGCTTGCTCCTGGCCGCGAGCGGCGCCGCAGACGACGTGCAGCATCAAAGCATCCCGCTGACGCTAGCGGCGCCGCCTTCGAGCGCGGGCAAGGTCGAGGCCATGATTCGTGATTCATTCGCTCGCCATTCGTGGGCGCTCGATCTGCGCACCGTGCCCACCATCGATCCGCATGCGATTGTCACGCCGAACACCGGCCAATCGCAGAGCTCCGTGTGGCTGAACTTGGTCGGTCCCAGCAAGGCTCTCTACCTGGTCGAGCAAAGCCACGGCCTGGTTTACACTCGCGAGCTGGACGTGCACGAAAGTCCCGATGCCGTGGAACTGGAGCTCATCACGTTCGTGGTGGAGAGCTCGATCGAGGCGATGCAGGCGGGCGCCATTCAGGGCGTACCGAGAGCCGAATTCGAGCGCCGCCTCGACGCGCGCGAGGCGGTTAGGCCGCCATCCTCCAACCCGCCCACGAAACCTGCCACGCCCCCAGCGGCGCAGTCGCAACCGAGCGTCACGCTCGGGCCGCGTGTGGCACAGCTGACGTTCGCGGGCGGCTACTATGCGGAGCTCATCGGCGACAGTGCTGTCGCGCACGGGCCGTTCGTTGGTGGTCACTGGCAGCTCCTGGGCATCGGGCTCGACGGATCGCTGCGCACTCAATGGCCGGTCCACGTCACGACCGCCGACATCGACATGAAGCTCTGGTCGAGCAACCTACGTTTGCATGCCACCCTCCCCGTTCGCATCGACGAGCGCATGCTGCTGCGGCTGGGCCTCGGCGGTGGCTGGGAGATCACGCAAGTGAGCCCCGCCAGCGCCGCTGGGGTGGCGCCATTCTGGGCCTCCGCGCCGTTGCTCTCCGGCTTCGCGGCGGGCGAGCGCTCCTGGGGTCGCTTCTTCGTCAGCATGCGCTTCGACCTGGACTTCGACTTGATCGAGGTGCGCTATCGCACGACGCGCGCAGGGCTCACGAGTACCGAGTGGCGCCCCTACCGCTTGCGCCCATCGGCCGCCGCGTTGGTGGGATTTCGCTACTAGAGCGGGCAGGCCACGTCCGACGCAGCCGGCATAGCAGGTACCGAGTCCAAAGTTCACCGCTGCAATCGTTCCTTCCGGGTCAACATTCTCCACGCGGTCGTTCAACGAATAAGCGTAGACGTTCATCTCCTTCGGCCTCGAAAAGGACCGGATCCTCGCTCGTCCCTCTGCCAAGGTCGGGAGTGTGCGAGTCGATGCCACGCGCCCGGTGCGGCAGCCTACCAGGGTGTCCTTCGCCACTTCCCGGCTCCCTTCCAAGATTGCTCAGTGTGCCACCGGAGGTCGGAGAATCGCCATCCGCAACGAGCCATTCTTGGACAAGGCTGAGACCCCGCGGTTGCCAAAGTGGCGAACGAGCCATGAGTGCAGCGAACCAGTTCTACGGCCAAACACGACGCGGTGGAAGGTGTTCTCGAACCACGCTACCTCCAAAGAGGCCAAGTCGGGCGAGGACGAGACCTCGGTCACGCGATAGCGGTTGTCCGGCTTCGTCATCAAGAAGTCGCGAAATGATGCTGCGAGGTCTGACGGCGATATGGCGATTCTCACCAAGTCGTCAAATACGATCGGAACGACCGACCATGAGATGCTCGACTCTCAATTGCCAAAGCACGTGGCCACCTGGATCCGACGAACCTGGTCCAGGCCACGAGCGCCGAGCAGGGGCGCCGGTTCCCTGAAGTTCTGCATCACATTCGCCGCGTGGAAGAGGTGCAGCGCGCCGCAGAGCTCTATCGCTCGCACCCTGATCGGGTTTCACATGGCAACTTCGTAGAACATCTGCGGAACCTGCACGACTCAGAAACGCCGCACGTCGATCAAGGATGATCGATTAGTACGCGCCAAGTTCCATCGCTCTGCCGGCTCAGCACGTCTGGGCGACGCCCCGACCGCGTGACGGCCGAACCATTGGGGGCAATGTGGACGATTCCGAGCGCGGGCACGAACACCGCCGGCTCGAGCGCGCGTTCGGCCGCTGCGCCCAACCGCTGCCAGATACCTCGTCGAGTTCCTGGGATGTCGAGCCCGCGCTGCACAGCAGG
>DATEPG010000053.1:0-23881 GCA_035273265.1 Polyangiaceae bacterium | reverse complement strand
CGGTCATCATGTCGTGCACTCCGCGCAGCAGCATGAAGCTTGTCGCGTTCAAGAGCAGGCCGAGCGCTGGGCCCAGCAGGAATACAACCAACAACGCGAAGGTTCGGATGTGCGCGTGCTGACTCGCCAGGTGAGAGGCCGCTTCGAAAGCCGGTGTGAAAACAGGCGGCAGGTAGGACTTCGGTGCCGCGGAGCCGAGGGCAATCAGGAGGATGGCGACGTAGCCCGGCGCGCTATCGGCGAGGAAGCGCTTGTACGAGAGCTTAACGCCGTCCTTGCTGGCTTCGATGTCGTCCATTTTCCGGCTCGCTTATCGTACCTTGTCACGACCGTCTGTGGACAAGATTTGACGCGCGCGTGACGACTCACGAGAGTGAGAGTGAACTTCGTTGGCGCGTCGCCATTTTTCTCGGGGGCAACCAACTAACGGCGCCTTGCGAGCCTTGTGGCCTGCAGCCAGCATTTGTCAGCTCGCCGTACTCCTTTTCGGCAGCCACCGAACGCCACGCCGCGAAGGTTCTAAAGGTCTGGATAACGTGTCTTCAGCAAGGTCGCCCTCCAGCTCAGCCACGTTGCCCGTTCCGCCCACGCCGCAAGAGCCCTGCCCAACTTCGGCGGTCGCCGCTAGGCCGGGAGTCGAGTCCCGCCTCGAAGCGCTGCGCAGATCGAGCAACGCTAGGCGCGAAAAGCAAAGCTTTGGCGCAAGCAGAGCGGTGAACGAAGCATCGATCCAAACGCATAACCACGAGCGCGATCGGCGTCGTGGTGACCCGCTCGCAATCCTCGTGAAACAAGAAGGATCTGCTCGATGTTTTTTCGACCTCTCACCCACTCCTTTGCTCTAGCCGCCACGTCCTTGCTCGTGGCCGCCTGCGGCGCATCCGTCGGCGATCTCGATCCGTCACAGGAAGACACCGGCGCGGCATCCCAGGCCCTTGCGTCTTCGGATTCGGTCCTGGGCTTCGAAAGTACCAGCGTGTGGGCCGCAACCACCGGCACCAAAACGTTGGTCACCGACAGCGTCGACGGCTCCAAAGCGCTGCAGCTCGCGAACTTCTCGTACGCCGAGCTCTCCTCGTCACCCACCATTTGGTCAGAAACTCCTTCTGATTCGATCGCCCTCGAATTCAAAGCGCCCGCTGGCACCGGCTACGGAACCGTCCAGCTCGTCGCGCACGCGCCGTCCGTCGGCATGTACGAGCAGACCCTCGGTTCGGTGTCATTCAACGCCGAGCGCACGGGCGATTGGACCACGCTGATTTTCCCGGTCAACGCGGTCAACAAGACTGCGCTGGGCAAAAAGCCGTCGGACTTGGTGTTCCGGCTGCGGCTGACGCTTCCGTGGAGTTCGGTCGGATACAAGTTCGATCGCCTTCACTACTATCGTCCGGCGAACGTTCAAGTTCGTGCGAACCAGGCGGACGACTTCGTCAATCTGCACGTCAACGGCATCCGCCACTCCGTCGCGACGTACGGCAGCAGCAAGATCGGCCAGTGGCAAGACGTGAGCTCGTGGTTCCGCAACGGAATGAACTCGGCGCGCATCCAAGTGGAAAACGGCGGCGGCCCAGGCGTCTACGAGTTCGAGATGATGGTCGACGGCGTCATCGTGTCGTCTTTGAGCTGCGCGAACGGGGGCTGCCTCGAGAAAGACGACCGGATGATCGCCCGGGTCGACATCCCCCTGCCCTGGATGGATCGGCCCGACTCGATCGTCAAGTTGACCAGCGCCGGCGCCGGCAAGATCTATCTCAACGACGAGTACCTCGGGCTCTCCACCCCGGCCACGCTGCGCCTACCGATCGGCAACTACCGCATCGGCTTGGGGCAGAGTAACGATACGCCGGGCGCCTATACCGGGAGGTTCTTCGAAAAGGCCGTGACCGTCGGCACCGGCGGACAGATCGTCAATTTGACCAGCGGCAGCGCGCTGCCAACCCAATCGGTCAGCAAGATCGCCATCTTGCCGGTCAAGAACTTCGAGACCGAGCAGACTCACGAGATTGCGGTCCTGACCCAGCCCATGATCGACCGCTTCGTCGCGCGCGTGGATGCGACCCGCAGCAAGGTCATCAAGCCGCTTTCGTACGGCCTCACGGATTGGCAGGTGACCGTGCTCCCGACCGAAACTACGATCACGGAGGTCGACGGCCAAGTGCTAGCGAACGCGAAGTACAGCAACCTCTTCAATCAGTACAACGCCGTCTTCATGCTGGTCTCGGCGCACAACGCGGCGGGCGCTCGCATCGCGGGCACGGGCGATGGCGCCTGGGCGGGCGGAGGCAATCTGATCCACTACCCAGCAACCTGGGCCACCGACGCCGCGGCGGATGTTCCAATGGAAGGACTCGTGCACGAAGTGTTGCATCTCTACGAGCAAGACAAGCAATCCCTGATGCAGCGCTACAAGGGCGTTCAAGGCTTGCACGGCGCCGAGGAGCACGGCTATGGCACCGTCAACAGCAGCTGGTACACCTGGTATCTGCTCTTCGCCCGCGGCCAAGTCGGCGAGATTTTCGATATGTCCAGCTCGTGGGTCTCCGGTGAGAGCAACTTCTACCCCGCACCGGTCACCAGCAATGTGGACGCCTGGGTCGGCACCTTCGAAAGCCTGCGATACGGGCTCGACAGCACGATCCCGCAATAATCTCTAACGTAGAATCAAGTAGACGCGGCCCGCCGATCCAAGCGAAAGGATTGGGCGGGCCGAGCTACGCCTGACGACGAAAACTCGCCGGCGACATGTGGTACCAGCGACGAAACGCTCGCGAGAAGCAGGCAGGATCACTGAAGCCGATCCGTTTGGCGATTGTTCGCAGCGGCAGCTCGGTCTCCAAAACCCAGCGGTAGGCACGCTCTCGCCGCGACTTCTCCAACTCTTCCGAAAATGTCGTCCCGAGCTCGTTCAGCTTTCGCTGCAGCGTGCGAGGCGAAACCCCCAAACCTCGACTCGCCTCCGCCAGACAGTCTGCCGAGAGTTGCTCTTGCCCGCTCAGCAAGAGCCGGAGACGGGCCACGAGATCGCCGGTTTGCGTCAGCAGCGAGATGCGCTGCGCGAGCTGGGAGCGCAGATAGTCGTGAATTTCGCGCGAGGCTCGCGGCAGCGGCGCATCGAGCAACTCGTGACTGAGCTCGATGGAGTACGAGGGCTGCGCTTGACACGGCGTAAGCCCAAACACCCGCTGAAAGCCGCTCTCCGCCACGGCCTGCGCGTGAGCGAGGGTGATCCCCGTGATCAACCCGGAGTCGTTCAGAGCGCGACGCACCTGGCCCGCTAGGCAGGCGAGCAAGGCCTCGCTGAGCCACGGTCCAGCCTCATTGCCCTGAGTGAAGGTCATGGTCAGACGCGGATGCTCGCCCGCTTGCAAGCGAACTTCCGCCGCGTTCGTGAGCAACGGAAATGCCCAAGCCAAGGCGCTCAGCCCAGCCTGAACCGTCTGCGCCGTTGAAGCAAAGAGCGCCAGCGGCGAAATGTCTTCGTGCGCCGCAGCTTCCAACAGACGAGCCCCGTAAAGGTGATGACTCGACAGACTGCCACCCGCCGCAAACGCAGCGCAGCCGCCGAAAAAGGGCACGTGCTCCGCAGTGTACGGATCGACGGGCGGGTTGAGCGTCAGTCGCTCGCTTTGCAGAGCGTGAGTCACCCAGGACAACGAAGCGCGGTGAATGAGGAACATGAGCGCACTCACGCAGCCGAACGCCACGAGCCGCGTCGACGATGACAAGGCCTCCGCGCGCCGCGCGTGATCGGGGCGCTCACGATTCGCCGGCGTTCGCCGCCGGCGGGTCTACCGCTGGGAAACAACTTTGCACCATCCTTCACTCTCTTGAACGCAGCGTGGGCAGCCAAGTCGCAGGTTTCGATCCGATTTCCGGCAATGCACGGCCGCGGGGCCTGCGGACGGAGGAATTGCAGCACAAAGAGATGACCGTCATCGTCAGTAACCAAGGCCCTGACCTCGGCTCCGTCGGCCAACTCGACGGCTTGTGACGACCTTCGACCGAGTGTATTGGGACGACATGCGTTGGTCTTCACTGGTCCGCTTCGGCTGTGTTGCGTGGTTCACCTTCTCTTGCGCCGGCGCTCCCTCGGTCCCAGTCGGACCGTCGGCGCCATGCCCGACCGCACCCGCTTCGGCCGTTGTTTCGTCCGAGCCGAGCCTCACTACTCACAAGGGGACGATCAAGCTGTTTCGTGGTCTGCCGGCTAGCGCCAACGATTCGGCGGCGCTCTACGACGAGCTCGACTACCAGCGCGCCAGCCAGGCCTACCTGTGGGCACTGCCGTTCGTTTCGTTCGCGAAATGGCAGGAACAACACGAGACCGTCTTCGGCGCTCGAGGCACCGATCTCGTCGTGTACGAGACTTTCAAGGACAAGCTTGGCATCCTGACGCCCAACGCCACGACACCTTACATCATGACATTCCCGGATCTGGCGAAGTCCGGCCCCTTCGTTATCGAGTATCCCGCAGGTCCCACAGCCGGCGGCGTCGGTGATTTTTGGCAGCGGCCTTTGGTGGACATGGGCGAAACGGGGCCCGATCAGGGCAAGGGCGCGAAATACTTGCTGCTCGGTCCCGGACAAACGGTGAAAGACACCAAGGGCTTCATCGTGGTGCAGTCGCCGACCTTCAACGTCATGTTCGGCACACGCGTGCTCGCGCCCGAGCCGCACGTCGCCAAGGAGATCCTCGCGAAGTTCAAGCTCTATCCGCTCGCCCAAGGCCCAAGTACCACGCCACCGCGACTCATCCGCGTAGAAGGCAAGACCTGGAGCCAAGTGCAGCCGCGCCGTCTCGACTTCTGGAAGTTGCTACACACCACCATCGAAAAGGAACCGGTGGAGGCGCGGGATCGCATGCTTTGGGCAATGTTGGCGCCACTGGGACTGGAGAAGGGCAAGCCATTCACGCCCAGTTCCCGTCAGGCGGTCATCCTGGAAGAAGGCGCGCGCGTCGGCGAAATCATGGCCGCCAACTTCGCCTTCAACAAGCGCTTCGAGGGCGCCCGCTACCGTTCCGACGCGAGCTGGGACTACGTGCTCACCTTCGATCCGAGCCAAGAAGAACCCAACTACTCGCAGCTCGATCGCCGTTCGGCCTGGTTCTTCGAAGCCGTGACCTCGAGCAAAGGCATGACCATGCGCAAGGCCGGGCTGGGACAGGCGTACCTGGGCGCCTACCACGACAAGACAGGTGCGTGGCTCGACGGCAGCAAGAATTACCAACTCCACGTGCCGCCCAATCCACCCGCCAAGAACTTCTGGTCGGTCACGCTTTACGACGCACAAAACCGCACGTTGATCGACAACCCTCATCAGATCGCCGATCGCTCGTCGCGTCAGGATCTGGTCAAGAACGCTGACGGCTCGGTGGATCTCTACTTCGGCGAAAAGCCGCCGGCAGGCCGAGAGAAGAACTGGATCCCGACCGCACCCGGCAAGAACTTCTTTGCCTATTTCAGGCTCTATGGCCCTCTTGAGCCCTACCTCGACGCCAGCTGGTCGTTGCCCGACATCGAACTCATCCCCTAACGAGTGAACGTCTTAGCGTGATAGTCTCCGGCGCGATGCCGAGCTCTCGCCCTCCTGCGACGCTTCGGAGCCGAGTCGTCAGCATCAACGTCGTGGAAGCGGAGGGTGGCGCGACCGTCGTATTGCCGTCGACGAACATCGTTCTTGGCTTCCAGTTTCGCGGTCGCGTGCGGGCTGGCGAGGATTATCTGGCGTTGGCCGGCGTCACCGGCATTCAGTCGACCGCGAAAACATACTCGTATGACGCAAAGACCGGCTCGCTGTTGGTGCGGTTCACCCCCCAAGGGGCCGCCTGTTTGGGCGTACCGGTTGCCGAGCTGAGCGGCCGGAGTATCGCTCTCGACACCATCCTACCTCGCGCGCGCGTCGCCGAAGTGCTGGAGCAACTCGGCGAGGCCAGCTGCGCGGTCACCCGCATTGCAGTCGTCGAGCGCTGGTTGGCTGAGTTGCCCTACGAAGACGATCCGCTCGTGACACGCGCGGTAACGCTGCTATCGGAAGCGCACGAGGAAGCCAGTGTTTCCGCCATTGCGGCTGCGCTCGGCGTGAGCGAGCGGCAATTCGAGCGACGCTTTCTGGCGCGCGTTGGTGTCACCCCGAAGCGCTTCGCCACGCTGCGCCGCTTCGAGCGCGCGCTGGCGCAGGCCACCACCGCACCCTCGTTGACGGCGGCCGCGCTCGACGCTGGCTACTACGATCAATCGCACTTCATTCGAGATTTTCGCCGCTTTGCCGGCTCGTCACCGAGGGAGCATTTCGCGCGTTCCCGTTGACGAATGTCGGTTTTGTCCAATTGCAGCAACGGCACAATGGGCAGGCTCTGGGCATGACCAAGACAGCTCAACCTGATCTCTTCAGCAATGTTCACAAAGGCATTCGGCGCGCCCTGTTTGCAGCCTGCGCCGACCTCGGTCGCGCCGACGGTGACGCCGAACGTGAGGATCTGGCCCGGGCGACTCTCGCCCAGGCATTGCATTTCGTTGCCCACCATGGCGAAAACGAAGACTTGCTACTGCTGCCAATCCTACGCGAGCGGGCGCCGCAGATCTTCGAGCGGATGAACAGCGCGCACGTCGCACTTGACGAAGCTCGCGCGGCGCTGACGGCGCGTCAGCCAATTGCGCCTTTGTATCTGGCCGCGTGCGCATTCACTTCGCAATATCTCGCCCATCTGGACGACGAAGAGCGCGTACTCGAGCCGGCCATTCGCGCGGTGCTCTCGGCGGACGAGGCCATCGCCTTCGGCCGGCGCTCGGTCGAACGCACCGCTCCTGCGGACCAACGCATGATGCTCGGCTGGATGCTGCCTGCGATGACTGGCAGCGACGCGGACGCCTTTCTCAGTCGCGTCCCGCCCACGCTCGCAGCCGAGCTGCGAGTGCTAGTCGAATCGTCAGCTCAGAAGTGACGAAGTCGCCCTCCACATCCACGCGGGATCGAGGGTGGCCCCCGACCACCCAAGCCCCAACCGACCCGCGGGTAGGTCGACCTTCCCCCGGGTCGGGAAGGTTTGGTCCGACAGATTACCTGCCGCCGGTCGAGTCAATTCGTGGGCGTAGCGGGCGCCAAGAACCTCGCCAACCGACGGCAACGAGGACGCGCCGGAGGGGTGCCCGTGCCCTTCGGAGACGGTCCTGGAGCTGCCCGAAGGGCCCTCCCCAAATGGCCCTTGCTCCTCCACGATCCATCGCTTACTACGTCGGCCGAATCCAATGACGACCCAGACGACGACCCGACCCCTCCCCGTGGCCCGAAAGGCCGCTGGCGGGACGTTCTATCGTCCGTGCCGTTCTACGATTCAAAGTCGATTGGCTCGGCTTCGGGCGAGCTGACCGTACGGGGTGTACCTCAACCTGGTAGAGGGCCGGCTTTGGGTGCCGGCTGTTGGAGGTTCAAATCCTCTCACCCCGACCTTCTTTTCTGCTGGATTCGTGATCGAGGCCTTCCGAGTTTTGGCACTCTCTGTGGCAAAACTCAGAAGCTTCGGCAGCGCAGCTTCGGGGATGGTCTGCATCGTGACCGACTGCATCAAATAGCGATTGTGGGCGCTGAGGTCCGCGTGCCCGGCCAGCCGTGAGGCCAGCTGCACGTTCGCCCCGGCGTCCGCGAGCGCGGTCGAGAACGCCCGGCGGAAGCTGTGGAAGTCGGCGCGCTTGGTCGAGTCCGTGTCCGTGTGAACCTCGGGCCGGTCGACACCCGCGACGAGCAGGGCCTTCCGAAGCCGATGAGCGTGGCTCGCCTTGAGCTTGTGCTGGCCGGCGCGGGCACCACGGCGGGCCGGGAACACCGGGCCGGTCTTGGGCTCGCCCTGCCGTAGCCACCAGGCTTGCAGCACTACCCGACCGATCTCCGGAACGACGAGCGCTTGGGGCTGGCCGGTCTTCACGCGCGGCACGACGCAACGGGCGAAGTCCACCAAGTCGATAGCGTCCCAGCTCCAAGCGTGCACGTCGCCGGTCCGCATGCCGCCGACCACCCGGGCAGCGACCGCCATCACGCGGAGCTCAAGGTCCACGTCGGCGCACGTCACGAACCGCACGAACTCGGCGTCGCTCAGGATGACTCGAGCGCGCTTCACCTCGCGTACCCGTGGCAGCTCGGCCCGGTCCACCGGGTTCTCCGCGATCAGTTCGTCGCGCCAGGGCGTAGCGAACATCCGGCTCATGACTCCGCGAACGTGGATCAGCGACTGGCGACCGCGGCCACGCGCCCGAGACCCTTCGAGCACCTCGCGGATGTGCGCGGGGCGAACCTCGTTGATGGCCATCGTGCCGATCTCCGGCAGCACGTCGGTCTTAAGCCAGCGTTCTTCATCCTTCCAGGTCTTCACGCCTTCGAGCTTCCGACGGTCGATGTAGGACCCGGCGAGCTCGGCAACCGTCTCCGAGCGGCGCGCGTTTACTGCGAGCTCAGCTGGGCTGACAGAGTTCGCCAGCTGCTCCGCGGCGAGCCGCGCGAGCTTGCGACGCGCCACGGCCCTGTTGTCGGTCGCGAGGTCGAACCACTTCCGCACGCTCTCACCTTCGACGGTGACGGTCAGGCGCGCGTGCCACGACTTGCCACGGAACTCGAGCGTGCCTTTGCGTGGCCGTCCGCCTGCGTGCTTCGTCTTAATCATTTGGCCGCCTCGACCTTCGCAACCGGCTGCTGCACAACAGACCCCCAAAGCTCACGATTCCAACTGGTGATAGCCACGGCAGCCGCTTCAAAAACGGTATGCATCGCTTCCATCACCTGTGCGCTGGTGTGCTCCTTACCGATCTTGCCGATGTCGGTGAATAGCGTTGAAAGAATAACTGATAAAGACTCGAAGTCGGTACCGGGCGGAGACATAGCAGAAAGCGCTCGCACGCGCGTCAGAGCTACGGTCGCCGCGGCGTACTCCTGATCCTTCTGCTCTTCGGACCCGACATCCATGGCGGCCATCCATCCAAGGAACGCGTCGTGACAGATCTGAATCGCCTCGACGAGATCGCGTAGAATGCCCCAGGACTTTTCGTGCAACCGAAGTCGGACTTCGGCTTGAACACGCAATCCGGCTTCGTGTACCGCAAGCTTTTCGGATCGAGCCTCGGTCAGCATCGAACTAAGCTTTGTGATCTGTTCATCATGCTGACGGGTCAAGTTTCGGACAATGACGGTCATGCGCGAGTTGATAAGCGCCGCGATCACCACTCCGGAGAACGCGATCGATGCAGCGATGATCGCCGGACCCGCGTCCAATTTCCCCTTACAGGCCTGTGCAATCGCTTCAATCGTCAGTGGTTCAATCATCGTTGCCCCGCAAGCGTGCACGCAGTCGCCGTGCCGTTGATCAGAATTAGATACCCTAGCGCCGTGAGCGCCAACCAATGCGTCGAACTCGTGACCATCACGCCCTCGAGTAGCACGACGAACCCGACCGACTTGGCCGTGCTCCCAAACGCAAGACGTGCCCATTCGTAGACCGTCGACGCGCTGTAGAGCAGCCCGCCGGCGGTGAGTAACCAAGCCATTTCGTGACCGGCGAACGGCCCCGACTCGCGGTGCGCCACGACGTACACCGCCGTGGGCACGACGCCGCCGAGCAGCATGCCGACAAACGCGGCGAGGCGGTTGCCAGGCGCGCAGGCGCGACGTACCTGCGCAACAACTCCGAGCGGGCGAGGTGCCCTCTCGATCGCGGGCGGGCGTTTTCCTTTCAAGCGAAGTACCGGAGCGAAGTCCAGCTCTGCTTGCTGCGCGTTCACGTTTCACCCAATGCTTTCTCCAAGCTCTTCGCGATTTCCAAGCCGGCCAAGATTTGAGCGGACACGCGATAGGCGTGCGAGGCGAGTTCCTCGCTGTTGCTCGGTTCACCGATCAGCGCGTCGTGGAGCATGTGCAGCTCCGCGGCTGCGTGCTCGACGATGTCGCTCACCATGTCAAACGGCGTCGGGTCGCTACCGAATGAGTTGCTGCCCGCCGCGAACAACGTGAGCACCGAGCTCAGTTTCAGTGTCAAGGTGACCTCTGGCTCTTTGCGTTCGCTCATCGCGCACCTACCGCGTGCCTAAGCGCCTGGACGAGCGCGAGGCCAGACGAGAGCTGCCGTGACAGGCGCCAAGTGTGCTCGGCGATGTTTTCCTCGTTGGACTGATCAGCCCGCATCGCGTCGTACAGCGTGTACAGCTCCATAGCCGCATGCTCGATGATGTCGAGAGCCATAGCCAACGGGTCAGCGTCCTCGGCGGTTCCGCCGCCGCTGTGGTTGCCCGCCATGAAGAGCTCGCGGAGTTCGCCGATCTCCAAAGTCAGCGTGACCGTCGGCCTTGGTATCACCTTGCTCACGACGCGACCGCCTTCTTGGTGTACGCGCCGAGCATGCCGCGCACGTGGTACAGACGCCTCAGCACACCGAACACGAGCGCATCGCGCTCGAAGCCGCTGCCGCACATCTCGGCATCGATCAGGTCGTCAAAGACCGCCGTGAGGTCTCGAACGCCGTTTTCCAAGTCGCCCGGCACGACCTGGATCAATGCCGGCCGAACCGTGGGGCGCGCGGCGGGTCGCTTCGGCGTCTTCCTTTTGCGCGCGCTCACAACGACACTTGACCTTCCAACTCGCCGACAGTGGTACGCACCAGTTCGTGCGCCGCAACGCGAAGCGCCGCGGGTTCGCCGCCGGGACCGCTCTCGGTCAGGGCTTCGAGGCCAGCAGCAGCGGTGCGAAATAGCTCAGCTAGAGCCAGAATTTCGATGACCGCTGCCGCCCGGGGGAAGCGAGAGGTGGCCAACATGCGCGCAATCACAGCGCACCGCCAATCACCGCCGCGGTCTTGATCCACGCGGCGGCCGCATAGAACGGCTTGGAAACAGCGGGCTCGCGCAGCTCGACTTGGCGGGCGTACGCTTGAACGTTGGCCGACGCCTTGAGCAGCGCGGCCGAAATGGAATAGACTGAATTCGTCATTGGGAACTTACCTTCCTGGTGATTGGGGTCCGCGTTGTGCAACCAGCGCGGGCTCCGCTTTGTCTACGATTACGACTTCGACTTCCTCCACTTCGCAACGGCGTTGTCGAGCACGAAGCGAATCCATCCGACCAGCGTTCGACCGTCGGCCGCCGCTGCCTCCTGCCAGTCTTCGATCTGACCTGGCCTGCCCTCTCGGATGACGGTTTGGCGCTGTCGGTGTGTTCCGCTAGGGCCCGATGGCTTCTTTCGTTTCGCTGCCGCCATCTCAGCGCAGCCCTAGTTCGTGCAGTTGTCGCTCGGTGTCGATGATTGTCTCGGTCACACAGCGGCGCATCGCTCGAGTCGTGCAGCTCTCCAACTCTTGGCTGAGAGCTTGGAGGCGGAGCCGGAGGGTCTTGGCTTTCATCTTCATCGTCAGCAAGTGATAGCCTATGGCTATCCGCGCGGCAAGATCTATTTTCATGGGTGATGTCGATTGTCATGTCGCGGACCTTGCTTCGAAAGCGAATGCGGTTGCTACGTAGAGAAAGGGCGGGTATCAGAGCTCATCTTTGAAAATCGAAGTTCGCAGGCTGATGCACGCGACTTCGACGAAAAGGTGGTCAAGTGACAACTACGAACCGAGCTTAATTTCACGGGCTTGGCGTGCCACGTCGCGATCTCGTTGACCGTGCGGCATGAGGCCAAGCATCCTGCGGCATGGCGAATTGCGCGTTGTGCTGTCGTGGGCTCGAGGCGTCTTCGCCGGGAACGGGGAACTGGAAAACCTTCGAGTGCGAGGGCTGCGGAAAGTACCGAGTAAGCGATCGCTGGCTTGCAGCGAAGATGCTTGTGCGGATGACAACGCTCGAACGTGTCCGGCTACGCGGGGTGATCAGGACCGAGACCGATAGGCTTGGTGAGTGCCAAACCCTTCTCGATACCGACAGCTATCACGAGATGATCGCGCGAAGCGATCCGCCTCGAACGGTGCTCGACCAGTTAAGACGTTTCGTTGTGCATATCGCAGAGCAAACCAAAGTCTTTGGTGGTCGCGCTAACTTCCCTAGCACCAGTGCCGAAGCGGCCCGTCTCTATATTGACGAAGGGATAGGATCCAGCTCCCCCTTCGCGGGGTTTCTTTCGGCCGTTCGTGTCGCGGGCTACATTGATGGCAGCGCCCACCATGTTCTCTACGGCGAGTTCAGCGTGCAGCTAACTCATCAAGGCTGGGAACTCGCCGAAAGTCTTTTACGCGATGGAGTCACTGGCGACCGAGCATTCGTCGCCATGTGGTTTCACCCGGGCATGGATGAAGCCTTCGACAAAGGTTTCCACGTTGGCCTTCGCAAGGCGGGGTACGAGCCATTTCGCGTTGACCGCTCGGCGCACAACAACAAGATCGACGACGAGATCATTTCGAATATTCGCAAGAGTCGAATCCTGGTCGCCGATCTGACCGGTGCTCGCCCGAACGTCTTTTACGAAGCGGGATTCGGGGCGGGCCTCGGACGTGATGTGCTCTACACGTGTCACGCCGACTACGTAGGGTATTTTCTCCGCTGCGAGCCGAATGCGTCAACTCCGCCGGCGGTCGAGAGCGACTCTTGGTTCGAACTGATTTCGAAGCAGGCATTCGACATTCGTCAGTTTCTGGTAATGCGCTGGACGACGCCCGACGATTTGGCCAAGCAACTCGACGATCGCATCGGTCGCCTCGGTCTCCGGCTGCCCGAGAAAACGGGAGCGGTGGCCACTTAGATGCTGCGCGGGACCATTGCCGCCGTGGAACGCTCCGTTCGTCGCTTTGCCGCGTGGCTGCGTGGCCTCGGACCACGTCGGCCGCGGCCGGATAGCGGAGTGAGTAACTCTGCACAGCACATTGAATGGATCTGCTCGCATTGTGGTTTTGGACCGCGTCTTGACGCGGGCGCATGCCCAGCGTGCAACAAGGTTGGACGCACTGGTAACATGACCTTCAACGTCACAGTTCGCCAACGGGTCAGCCTGGCCTACGAGGCAAGGCCAGCTGGGACGCGAAAATTTTCCGTCCAGGGGAAGCAGGGAGCTAGTTTTTATCGGCTGACGAAGCGATGGCACGTCCTCAACCGTCTCATCGATCGCACCAACGACCGCTATCGCGAGCACATCATCGACGAGGAGACCGGCGATGTGGTTCGCAACTGCGAAGAGCCGTTGAGCGAGCATCAGGGATTCGGGTCGGCAAAGTATAAGAAGAACAAGAAGAACTAGGGCGGAATCAGAACAACCCTTCAGCGAACACGAGGTCCTCGGGGCGCATCAGCGCGATGGTCGTGGTCATGTGCGGGTTCCGGCGGAACGTGACGTCTTGGATGTAGAACTTTTGGTGGATGTTGAGATCGTCATCGTCGACGCGGCACACCATGTCTTGCGCCCAAATTAGGTAGCCGTTGGTACCCTTGGTCGATGGCAGGATGTGGCCCGAGACCGTGTACTCGAGCTTCCAGCCTTGCCTGCGTTCCTCGGCGCATGCGCGGCGCGCCACGTAGTCGGCCTCGGCCTGTGACTTCACGTCGTCGTCGTGGATGACTCGGTTGTGGCTGAAGCCGTAGCCGGCCATCTCAGCGTCAACGTACGAGCCGACGAGCTTGGTCCGCCCTTCGGTACCGGTACCGGCGCGGCCGTACACGATGTAGCCCGTGTGCCGCTGCGTCGCGTTGTCCTCGTAGACTCGATCCACCATGCGGCCGGCGGTCAGCTGTTGACCTTCCCGGACAAGGATCGTGTACGCCGGCTCTTGGTCCGCCGTCGGTCGCGCGAGCACGAAGTTCGCGTCAGCGGTGCACCAGAGGAACAGCCCAGCGAGCTTGTATTGCTCCTGCAGGAAATTGTAGTAGCTCGTCCCGACGTTGGCCTTGATGGTCGTCCGAACGATCTTCGCGCCGCCGGCGCCGACGCCCGTCTCGATTTGCTCGATGACCTGGGACTTGTTCTTCGGCTTCCGCTTCTTGCCCTTGGCGCGAGAAATCACCGCGCGATTGGCGTCGTTGTCGGCGAGCAGCTTGAACGTGTTCGGCTGCTCGGTCATCCCCACGATGTTCAGAACCGTGCGTGTGAGCGAGAAGTAGGTCTTGTTGTTGAAGCTGATCTCGTCTTGGATCTCGTCGTCGAACAGCCGCGCCATGTAGTCGCGGACCTTGAGCTCGAGGCACGTTGACTGCGCAGTCGGCACGCCGCGCGAGTAGACGACGCCGGTGAGAATTTTCGTGCCGGCGATGCTGAACGTGAACGGCGAGTTGGGCTTCGCGTACTTGGCTAGGGCGTCAACATTCCCACCCCAACCCAGACGCACCGTAATGGCTGATGGCTGTTGGAATACCGATAGCTTTACTTCGTAACTCTCGATGATGGCTAGGCCGGTCTCGTCTCCCACACCAAAGCCGAGCTCCTGGCCGTTGAGATGTACTGAGATGACATCGTTGGCGTTCGTCTGCTGCAGATCATTGATTGCGGGCATCAGGTCACGAGCGATCCGGCAACCCGTTTCCAGGCGCCCGCGACGTATTGGATGTCGACCCAGCTGTATTTTCCAGCTGAGTTCCCGAGAATGGCTAGCTCGCTCGGGCCCGCGCTGTTCAGAATTCGGACCGTGTTCGCAGCGGAGCCGCCGTAGTACGAAAACCTGATCTTCTTACCGGACGCGGCGCCCACCTGGTCGAGCGTGTAGTCGTGCGAGCCGGTCTGCGTGTTGGGGTCGATGAAAACCAGGTCGGCCGTGCTCACGCTGTAGGTCGCGTCCGCATCTGCGCCGACGACCACGCGCTCTTGGATCGAGCCAGCACCGGTAAGCGTGAGATCGGCTTGAACGACAGTCGTGCCGTTCAGATAGGTGGTGCCGTTGAGATTGGCATCACCGTGGATGTTGGTGTCGTAGAGATTGGCTATGCCCGAGACGGTGAGCGGGCCGCTCAGGCCGGTGAACACACCCGACTCAGTGTAGAGGCCGTTCGTGACCCGCAGCACGGTCGCGGTTACATCGACTGCCGTCAGCGTGCCGTTGACGACTAGAAACGAGCCGGTATCGAACGTCGCGATTCCACCGAAGAACACGCTGCTGAAAGCAAAGCTCGTGTCGCCATAGAAGTTCGCGTAGCTCGCGCACTCGAAGCCGCCACTGGCCTTGATGTCGATGCCTCCGTAGACGTCTAGGACCGAAGCGGCCTCCACGGAGCTGACACCGACCAGTTTGATGGTCATGCCGGATCCGCTGACGGTGATCGGCGCGCTCGGTGCGTAGGTGCCTCCGCCGTCGAAGTTCGGGGCCTTGACGAGGTTCTGCTCGATGTGCTCGAACCACTGGTGCGGGATGACCGTCATCGACGGAACCGCCCCGAGCGCGAAGTAGTACGCGAAGTTGCTCATTTCCTGCGCTCCGAGGGCAAAACGCCGCCCTGGTGCTGTGCCGAAACCTGTTTGCTGTTCATGCGAATCTTTCTCAACCTGATGGGTTGGTGAATAGAAGAGCGCCGCGCCCGCGCCCGACTCTCGTTGCTCACCTGTCGCTGAAGTGCGCGCGACGAGATTCCGGAGAGACGAGCGCGAGCTGCGCTGCCCTTGTGCGAGTCGATCGAGCGGAATGACTTCGACGAATTCCGACTCGACGCAGCGCCAGGGACTTTCCCGCTGCACCGCCGGCCCTACTATCGAGCGGTCGGCCCTTTGCGACTGGCTGACACCGTCACGCTCCTGACCGCAAGATTGGAGGTGACGCGAGATGGATCGTCGGTTCCATCTTCCCGGGCAGAACGTCCCGGGCCAACGCAAGTCAAAAATCGCTCAGCGAGAGCGGGCTCGACCCGACCGACGAAGGGGAACCCGCCGCGCACCGCTGTGGTGCACCGCCGCCAGGAAAAAAAACGGCGCTCGCCAAAATCTTCACGTGGCTACTTGGAACGGCTGGCCGCGTTCGATCCAACTGGCGCGTAGAGCATCGAAATGCGCTCGGTTGGTCGCCTTGAGCTTCGAGCGCTCTGCCGGCGCGATCTGCTCGTACGTTCGCGAGTCGCTCGACGCCGCGCGAGGTGCGGGTCGCGGCGCGGACGCTCGTGCCGCAACCTCCTCGGAAGGAAGTAAGCAGCCCGCAGCCTCTAGCGCGCGGTAGCACGACATCGCGCGCTCGTACGCAGCGTGATTTACGACGTCCCGCGGTGTGAGATTTAGAATCTCGTTTGCGGTGGCGTCCTTGCCGTCCCAGACGCGGCCAATCGCTTTGGCGGCGTAGTGAACGAGGTTGGAGTAGGTCATCCGGTTTTCGGGCGCTAGTCGCTCGCGGAGCGCACGCGCCACGCGCGCGGCGTTTGTCAGAGGCGCTACCGGCTTTGACGGCTGCAGGTGCATACCGCCTGTGATTGGTCGTCCACCATGGGTTACTTGGATCATTGCTACTTTCCTTTCAGGCGTCGGGTTTTCCGTCGCCGGTGATTGCGAGGTTTAGTTCCGGCGAGTTGTCCAGCTCGCCGTTGAATCGGCCGATGTTG
Organism: Polyangiaceae bacterium; assembly: GCA_035273265.1. GTDB lineage: Bacteria > Myxococcota_A > Polyangia > Polyangiales > Polyangiaceae > PMG-095. The sequence continues at coordinate 7,415 of DATEPG010000053.1, read as the reverse complement.
GCGGTCGCTACAGCGCTCCATCGGGCGCGCACGTAGCTATCGAAGCCACTTAGAACGATACGCACCGCCGACGTCCAGGCGTTGTCGTTGCCTGGCGGGCTGCCGGTCTCCATCCGCTTCGACCAAAGTGCACGCCAAGGGCCCGTGCTCGCTGGCGCTTGCTCGAGATAGAGATCGATGTACGGCTGCTTGCCGAGGTTGGCCAGCACTGCGGCATTCAAGCGCAGCGTGCTGAAGCTTGAGACGTCGACAGCCGAAGCCGTAGCGACACCCGATTTAGCCCCCGCACTAACGATCGTAACGGCGCTCACTTGCTGCCCCCGTTCAAGAGCTCGTTGAATTCAAGACGCCATCTGCGCTGGCTTTCCTGAAAGTTTGGCATGAAGCAAGTCAGCGAAAACGTTTCGGTCTCCCCGTATGGCGAACGAGGCACAAAGACCTCCAGCAGTGACTCGAAGACGATCGTCGGGTAGTCACCCGCCGGCAGCCCGAGCACCTCTGCGAGATTGCGAGCGCGAGCACGGAGGCGGTTGCTGCGCACAACGGACTCGAGCAGATCAGTCAAAGCGCCTCGCATGTCGCGTCGCGTCGCCGCGAAGATCTCGTCGAGCCGTTCTCGATGGCGGGTGAACTCAGTCGCGGAGAGTTGTGCTGCAAGTGTGCCGAGCTCGGCGACTTTGACCTCACGATCGGCTTCGGCGAATAGGGGCGCGTAGGCCTCGCGCTGGGCAGCAAGTGCGTTCTCCGCATCTTGTAGGCGATCCTTTGCGCAATCCCGCTCGAGGCGATCCATCGGTTCGCGAGAAGCGCGATACTTCGTTTCCGCCTTGTCGAGGTTGAAGCGTTTTTGATCGACGTCTTGAGCGAGGTCGACAATGTGCGCGCGCGCTGCATCGACCTGCACTTGAAGTGGACTTTGCTCGACTAGTTTCAATGCTGCATTCATTCTTCTGTTCCTTTTCTTGAGATTTGAATCACCAGCCGTTGGTGGGGCGGTTCGCGGGGAAGTATCCAGCGGGCGGATTGACCGGGGTCGAGTTGAACCAGTCCATGTACTGGTCTTGGCAACCGGCGGAGTACGCCCAGCGCGCGGCTCGAACTGCGGCAGCGAGTGCGGGCGCGTAATCGCAATGGCGACCGTCCGACGTCCGGGGCAAGACAATGGTTTGACCGGTCTGCGTCACGCGTTTCTTCACCGAGAGCAAATCGCGTCGAAGTGTCTTGTCCGGAGAAAGTTCGACCCGATCGGAGTGAATCAGCGTGGCGAGGTCGACGAATGCCTCGAGTTTGTTTGCCGCGGTCCACGGGCGAACATTGAGTGAGAGCCCCTGCTGACGCGCTAAGTCTGCATTGGCCGAGGCGGCGTACTGATCGACATCGACCGCACTCACGCCATAGCGCCTACAAATCTGCGCGATCTCGATCCAAGCTTGCTCGGGCCGTATCCCGCGCCATTCGCGCGCAACGGCCGCCTTGTAGGCCAGCAAGTCATCGGCCGCCGTGTATCCTTCGGTGCCAACCAGCGTCCAAGGATTGTTGCCGGCCATGCCTTCGGAGGTGTCGGCGGCGAATGCGTACACGGCATCGTTCTCGCAGATGAGCTCGAGCGGACAGTCGCGCGTGTTGGTGCGGACGCTGACCGGGCTGAGTAGACCGCTCTCGGGATCCAGGAACTCACCGAGCGCGTTGATGCGCCAGGCGACTTCGTCCTTTTCACGCAATCGATCGAGACGCTCGGGAGTCCAGTAGCTCGGGTTCCCTGCTGGCCCCGTCGTGCGCATGACGACAATGTCGCCAGTTGGCTTTCCGAAGTATTGCTGCACGACGTCGTACACTGGGCCGCTCGGCGACCATGGCGAGCCAACGCACTGGATCTGAGCACCAGGCAGAAGGCGCTCGCGCACGGCGCTCAGCGCGTCATTCAGGTTGACGACACCATCCTCGCGACCCGTCATGCGCGGTGCTTCATCGAAAAACGCACCAAGACACCACCGCGCAACAAGCCCGGACGCCGCGCGCGCACCGGCGACGACAGCAACCTCGACGACTTTCCCCGATGGGTGCCGGATTATGATGGTATCGGCTGTAGAGCTGACTACGAGAGGAGCGAGAACAGCCGACGCCCGCATGGTGTCGAGGATGCGTCGGAACGGAACGTCCGTGACGTCGAGCTTGAGCGAAACAATGCTCAGCCTGGCGATCTCGCCGTGGCCCAGACCAGACAGGTCGACGCTCTGCGTGTCCGCGATTGCCGCGGCGCATGCAAGGCCCGTCTTGAACGTGCGGGCGCTCGCCACGTTGTAGAACTCGACCGGCTTCAGACCGCGCTCGGAAGGAAGCGCCGCGATGGCCTCGGAACCGCCAAACGCGGCAATCACGTCGGTGTCGGTGGCAAGCTCGCCCAGCGGTCGGCCGTCACGGACTCGAGCGCCTGCGCGCTGAACAGGGGTCGCCTTCGTCAGGTTGAACCCGACGGGCGAGACCATGAGCTGCTCGGTGTCGATCACGGCTTGGCTCCGAAGGCCGCCTCGATGGCGCGGTGAGCGGCCGTCGGGTCGACGGGACGACTCTGGGCCTCCTTGGCGCACAGCTCGAACGCCGCGAGCAGGTTCTGCCTCGAGTCGTTCGCCAGGCGGGAGCCGAGGACCATGTCGCCAAGCACCTCGAAGGCGAACCGGGAGCCGGCGAGCTGCCAGGCCGCTGACCCAACGAAGCTGGCGGGAGCTGGTCCGCAGTGGCCCCCACCCACCGACCGAGCAAGGATGGTCACTTGGGCTCGACGGAAGGCCCTGCCCGCCCGCGCGTAGGGCTCGAAGCGAGGATCGGCCAGCGACTCACCGATCGCCATGCGTCGCGCTAGACGGGTCATCTCGCGCGACGCTGAGCCTCCTGCGGACTGAGCCGTGCGAGAGCCTGGGCGGAACGTGCCGTCTGCCTGACGCTCGGCCCTGTGCTCAGCGAGTGCTGGGCCCTGCACACCTTTCGGCAGTTCATCGATTGGGAGCACCTCGACGCGCGGCGAGCCGGCGCCGGTGCCATGTCCAGTTCTGATCGTCATTGAGTTTGGTGGATTGCTGGCCCGCAGCAGGGGCAAGGCGCGCGCTTGGGTTCGTGGTCGACCTGCGGAGCGTCGGAGGTCGTGGGAGCGCGTTGGAGGCGGCGTGAGCGCGACGTCTGCCAACGACGAAAAACCGAAGGAAATGGGGTCAGGACGGAACTCGGCCGGACGGAACTACGACCAGCGATCGCGCCAGCGGCTGATCTAAAGCCCGGTCGTCGTCGCGTCCGTCGGCCTGTCGAGCCGACGGTCTCGGCGTGCGGCGTCGGTGCTGAGAGCATCGCGCGCGCTCGTGGGCAGGCGCGGGCGTGTGCCTGGGGGCGCGGGCGGGGCGAAAATTCGGAAGTCGGCGCGGGGAGACTTACTTCCGGGATGTGAGGGCTGTTTCAGTCCCGCAGCCTGTTTGCCACTCTCCGAAGGGGCGGTCTGGTTCTCTCTCAGTCCCGCGGCGTCACGGCATCGTGTTCGGAAAAACCCAATCTCGAAACCACGAAAATATCCTGCAGGATCATCGCGGAGATGGCGGACGTTTCGTCGTCAAATTCGAGCCAAATACTGCTATCGGCTTGCACCGCGGCGAAAGTAGCTGAGATGTCATGCCGAGTTTCGTAGGCGGCAACGCTCGCTGATGTGTCGACGGCCGATGCGATCGGCGCCGCGGGCGTTAGGCTCGTGGATGACTTGTAGAGGCGCCAGCGCGGCATCGTCGATGGCAAAGCTGCGCGCCCCCCAGGGAACGGTTGCACCGTCACACCGAACCCTGTGATGTATTCGCCGTGCATGAAAGGCCCGATCGGGATCGTGACCGTTCCGCTGCCACCGGTTCCCGTGCTGACAAGGCCTATGCCAGCGATGAAGGACCAATAGTTGTTCGGCATTTTCAGGAGCGTCGAGAAGTAGCGTTGGCCGATCATCAAGGTCATTTCCCGCCTCGGTGGGCGTGTAGATTAGAGCGCTTCGAAGAAGAAAGAGCCGCAGCAAGTTCGAGCTCGACTTTTTGATCGGGCCGCTTTGGGCCTGAGCAAAAAGTGAGCAACCAAGCGAGCGGCAGCGGAGCGCGGTCAGTGCTTGCGACGTCGCGGACGGGTCGTCCCTTCGTCGACCAAGGCATCCCAAGCCATCTGATTCAGCGCGGCAGGGCTGTGTAGCCCGGGGCCAGGTTGGCTCTCGTTGGCTGGCAGGTTCGGCATGGCGCGGGGGTCACGATCTGCCGCACCCGGATCACTCGATTGATCATCTCCATGATCCCTGGAAGCCCGTTGCCGGTTGGTCGTGTCGCCTATTGCCGGTTGGTCGACGGTGGGTTGCCGGTTGGTCGTGTCGGCTGCCCCTTCTTCTTCCGGCAATGGGTTGCCGGTTGTAGCCAAGGTCTCACCGGCAACGTGTTGCCGGTTGGTCAGTACCAGGTGGTATTCGTCGGACGTCCGGCCCCGCCCGTCTCGCCTTGGTCGATGCAGCCTGACAATCTGAACCGGGGAGTCCGTAGCGTCCGCGAGCCGCTGCAGATTGTGGCGCACAGACCGGTCAGAGCACCCAATGAACCGGGCTAGAGTGTCCTGTCCGGACCATCCCACGCCGGTCCTGTGGTCGGCGAGATGCGCCATCGCGAACAGGAGCAATCGAAGCTCAGGCGGTAGGCGGCTCGCCCCCACGGCATCGATTACCTGCAGCGAGTACGGCTTAACTTTGCGCACCCGCGACACCCCGCCCGCGCTCGAGCAACTCCAGGCGGGCCTCGGCGACCTCCAAGCTGTCGAGCTCGGCTGCGGTCAACCTAGAGCGCCTGGCGCGCTGGAGCAGCTCCTCAGAGCTCACGCAGGCCGGGTGTGCAGGCTCGCAGAGGCACGACCAGCCCACCAAGTGGCAGCTCGGGCACGGGGTGATTGCGCAGCTCACCGGTCGCCCCGCAATGCGGCCAGCACTGCTGCTGCCTCGTAGCGGTAGACGTCGCCAAGTTTGATTGCTGGCACGAGCCCGTCGGCACGCAACTTGGTCAGCTTTTGGCGCGAACACCCGAGCCGTTCCGCCATTTGTTCGACCGTAAGGAGGTCTGGAGCGCTGCGCTTGCCAGCCTGGTACTCGTCGAGAGCCGCGACAACTGCGTCCTTGATTCGCTCATCAAATTCGCTGTCGGTGAGCATCCACAAGGGGCGCGCTTCGTTGGGCAACGGCTTGGCGGTCGGTGGGCGCATGTCCGCAACCGCGCTGTTCTGTCGCGTTTTCATTCGATTGTCTCGATGTGCGTTTAGGTCTCGAAGCGGATCCTCGAGTCAACCTCGGAGAACGGATCGGCGCAGTAACTGGCGATCGTCGAGTCGCCGGGATGCCGAATGGAATACGCCTCAAGCAGGATTCGAGGCGGCATGCTTCGGGCGCAGCTGGTTGTGTTCAGAGAATGGTGCGCGTCACGCAATTTCTTGCGCGATCTCTTGCGACGTTCGCCGCGGGTCACGCCACGGCCTCGGCGGATTCGGCGCGCAAGCGTTCCAGGAACGCCTGGCCCTTTGCCTGAACTCGCGGGGACACCCGGCTTGGGTCGATCTCCCACACTCGATAGGTATTGGGCGCCACGCCCACCACAGCCGCCGCAGCGGTCATCGAGAGACCCTTGTTGACGCGCAGCGTCCGCGCGTCCTTTTGCTCTTGAGCCATGGACAAACTTCTCCTCTCGATGACTTCTGCCGCCTGACCGCGGTGGCCAGTGACCTGATAGTCAACGCAATTGCGTTTAGTTATCTTGATATGTCTCGCGCGTGTGCCCGGTCAACCAAATCGACCGGCGCTATCCAGTAGGATTTTGCTACCGGTATTTTTTGCGGCTTTTCCAGACCGTGTCCAAGGCATTCGCGGAGGCCGCACCAAGCCCGAAACGCCGGAGGAGCGCATTCGTGGGTTTCCATTTCGGAGCTCGGTCACCTTGCGCCCAGATACCAATCACTTCTTCGATCGCTGTGCAGCGTTCTGCCTCCTCGCTGAGGTCAGTGGCAGCTTCGGGGTCGATGGTCGCGCTCCCGCACAAGCAGAGCGTGTTGCAGAGCCAATCCGCAGTGTCTTTCCAGCTGTTTGGGTCGGCGCGAGCCGCCGCATTCAGCGTCTGAAGGGCCAACATTTGGGCATCGCCAGGCGTTCGAATCCCGTGCACCGCAGACACAACCTGCTGCATTCTCTTGTTCGATCCAACGACGGTTGGAAGACTCTGCCCCGTCGATTGGCGCAACAGCAGACGTTCAATGATCATGCTGGCAACCATCAACATTCGGGACGCCTCCTTTCCTTCGCGCTCATCTCCGGGGTCGGTATTGACGACTTCGCTTGCAGCGGCGATCGCGATCGCTACGCTTCGCAATGCTTCCTCGACGGGAGTTGTGGCGGGGGACTCACGCCAGTGGCGCACGCGGAGCTTATTGAACGACTGGGTGACCTTGAGCAGAAGCGCCTCTACTTCGGCGAGCGCCGGCCCGGAAGACGATGGGGGCCGGCCTGATTCGTTCGACGCCATGCCAGCCAAAGTAGCCGTGGCGGAGTGCCGCGTCACGGGCCCACCGACCCCATCGTCTCGACTCGCACGACGAGCCCGGAACGTATACTCATGGCGGGCTGGACGAGCCCGCGCCAGCGCCGCCTAGGACGCACAACCTCGGCGAAAACCCGAATCGTGAAGCTCCCCCCAGTTCTGGCCCGCGAGTTCTGCCCTTCGGTGCCATTTGGTCCGGGTAGCTCCTGCCCAGCCTCCAGAGAGGCCCCTGTTTCCTCCCGTGATTCACCAACCTTGGACTGTCCCCACTTCGTTTGGGTGCCGGCTGTTGGAGGTTCAAATCCTCTCACCCCGACCGAAAACTAGCTGGGCGATCGGCGCGAGTGGCGCCGACGCCACGGGTACTGCCTGCAGCGGACCTCAATCGGCATCAGCGCGGCTCTGCAACGCACGCTCAAGCTTAGGCTCGACGATGGATCGAATCTTTTCGGCGTAGTTCCGAGCACTCACGAAGTTCTCGGGCGTTGGGACAAAGCAGGGATCGTATCGGACCTGTTCGCTTAATGATTGTAGATCCCGGTACGCCGGGATCGCCATCCGAAGCTCGGACGCACTTCGCATCATGCGGCGTCGTTCCCCGTGGTTTTCAGCTTCGAAACGAACCGCCTTCGTCCTAAGATAGCCGTCCACTAGGTGAAGCGAGCTGTAGAACAGGAAGACGATCGTCCAAGCGTCGTCCGCCTCACACGCTGCGGTGCGCCGAGCATGCCTCTGCGCAGCCGCAAGATGCTCCCCAGGTTCCGCCAATGTTAGCCGTTCAGGAGACTAAAAGCCGGCCGAGACCCATTGCGCTCGGGTCTCGCCCCTGGTGGGCACGCACCG